>CALKCU010000016.1 GCA_938083005.1 uncultured Sulfolobales archaeon
TTTTATCGGCAGCCCTAACCGCCTGGGCGTATGGCGCGCTTCAGGAGAGTGCTGCTGGTCACCACCCGGTCCGCCTACGGGCTCGTTCTCGAGATAGTTAAGGGGCTTAGGAAGGACTACGGGATAGACGTGATCCCCTCCGGAGCCCCCGTAGCCCACCTCGCTACGTGCGAGGACCTAGCCCGGGAGCTCCGGGAGAGGCTCGGCAGGTGCACCTACGACCTCGTCCTGGTCCCGGGGCTCGTGCGGGGCTCGACGAGGGTCATAGAGGAGGCGATAGGGTGCAGGGTCTACAAGGGGACCAGGTACGCGGGGGACATACCGCTGCTCCTCGAGCTCCTCGAGGAGGGCGTGGAGCTGAGCGGGGAGGCCCCCGCCGACGAGGTCTACTCCGAGGCCTTCTCCTCTGGCCTCCTATCGCTCTACGATGCCGAGGTCTCGCGCAAGGAGCCCCTCTTTGAGCTCGGCGGGGTCGGGGTCTACCTCGACCCGCCGCCCCTCGGGCTCCTGCTCGAGGTGCGGGTCGACGACCCGGAGCTCGGCAAGAGAATCGAGAGGGCTATCCGGGCCGGGTTCGAGGGGGTAGTCGTCGGGTGCGGGAGTGGGTGCGACCCGGAGCTCTTCGCTAAGACCGCAGCTAGGGTCAGAGAGCTAGTCGGCAGGGGCATCGTCGGGGTCGATGTACCCAGGCCCGCCGAGCTATCGAGGGAGGTTCTCGAGCTCGCGGATCTGGTGTTCAACGTAGCGCGGACAGACGTCGATAAGCTCGCCGAGCGCCTCGAGCGAGACAAGGGAGTCGTCGCTATACCTTCGACTGTGGAGAGCATCGAGGAGGCTCTGCGCAGTCTGGAGGAGACCGTGTCCGAACTGAGGAGGGCCGGGCTAAGGAGGGTAGTCGTGGATCCCCTCGTGAGACCCCCGGGTCTCGGGCTTGCGGAGTCCATCGCGAGGTTCTACAGCTCGAAGAAGCGCCTGAGGTACCCCCACCTCTTCGGTACGGCCAACGTGTACGAGATGATAGACGCGGATAGCCACGGGGTAGTAGCCCTGCTCGTGAGCACGGCCATGGAGTTGGGGGCATCGCTCGTCCTAGCCACTGAGGAGAGCAACAAGGCCTACGGAGCCGTGGAGGAGCACTCTATCGCTAGACACATGGCCTGCGCCTCCCACCTGAAGAGGTCCCCGCCCAAGGACGTACCGGGGGGGATCAACCTCCTGCTGCTAAAGGGGAAGAGAGCGGGGGGCCCGCCCCCGCCAGCCCCTGGAGCTCCCGTCGAGAGGGTTAACGTGGTAGAGTACCGCCCGGACCCGAACTACTACGTTAGGGTCTACGTGGACCACGCGGGGGAGGTGATAGTCGTCGACGTGCTGGAGACCGGGAGTGGGAGGACGCTGGCCAGGCTCGTTGGGGAGGACCCGGCGTCGCTCGCGAGGGCCGTCCTGAGAAAGTTCGACCTCACGCCGGAGCACGCGGCCTACCTCGGCTACGAGCTCGGGAAGGCTGAGCTAGCCCTCAAGTTCCGGAGAGAGTACGAGCAGGACTCCCCCGTAGTGGTCTCGCCAGCGGAGAGGGTCGCTCGCGGTGGGGAAACCGTATTCCTCTTTCGTGAGAAAAGCTTAATAACCTCCAGGAGTGGAGCTACACGGGTAAGGAATGTCGGTGAGGAGGAGGGAGGTTAGGGTAAAGAAGATCTCCGGCAGGAAGATTATCCGCGGCAAGGTCTACTCCTACGAGTACTACACCCTTCCCCTGAACCTCTACATACCCAAGTCCATGGTGGAGAGGTGGGGAGAGGAGTACGTAGTAGAGAGGAACGAGGAGAAGGGCGTCATAGTGATAAAGTCGAAGAGGGCCGAGACCGGGTAGCGGCTTGGATAAGAGCGCGAGAGAGGAAGTCTTAAGCGCTTTGCTCCAACTCGTGCCGCTCGGCATGGTGACCACCTACGGGTCTTTAGCCAGACTCCTCGGGACCTCTCCCAGGGCCGTGGGGAGAATGCTCGGGAGGAACAGGTGGCCCATCGTCGTGCCGTGCCACAGAGTGGTCAGGAGCTCGGGGGACTTGGGAGGTTACACGATAAGCGGTAGAGAGGGCCGCGAGTTCAAGCTGAAGCTCCTGAGACTAGAGGGAGTTGGGATGCGGGGAGGTAGGGTGAGGAGGGAGAGCTTCGTTAGGCTCGACGAGCTTCTCCTCGGTCCCCGGGGACCGGGGTCGCGAAGCTCCTCTTCAGTACGCTAACTATGGCGTCTACTATCTCCTCAGCGTCGCGCTTGGTGCGAAGGGAGTTAGCGAGCTCCCTGAGTAGGGGCTCTCCCGCTCCCACGATTTTTGCGAACCTCCCGAGGGAGAACTCGGTCACCTCCTCCAGGCTCGCCGCTCTCCCCTCGCTGAGGGGCAGCTCGAAGGATCTGAGAGCGTAGCCTAGGACTCCCACTAGGACCGCGTCGAGGAGTACCTCGGGGAGAGTACCCGGCAGAACCCTAGACAAGATCTGCTCGGCAGACCTGTAGAGCGAGGTCATGAGGTTCCTAACGCTGCTCACCGCTCCCCTGATGTCCTGTCCGGAGACAGAGTCCTCGAGGCTGTAGACCTCCTTCTCACTCAAGCTAGCCCGGAGGTGCTCGTCGGACCCGATCGCGCTGATCACCTCCTCGACCAGCCTCGAGGCAGTCCCCCAATCAATGCCGCGCTCCGCCTCGCGGAGGGCAGACAGGAGCCTCAGCATAGCGCAGGCAGCTCTGCAGAACCCCTTAAGCACTCGCCCGGCGAGGTCTACGACCGGGGGGTTTCTCGAAATCACGTGGAAAGCTAGGAGCCTGGAGACCGTGTCCAGGTCCTCCAACGACTGCGGCTGGATCTCCACCGTCCTGCCGCTCGCGAGCACTACTAGGAGCCTACCTGAGAGCTCCTCGTAGGTCAAAGCCGTGGCGGAGCTCAAGTCCAGCTCGTAGCCCCTCTTATCTACCCGTATGCGCACCACCACACCCCGGTCCCCAGCTTCTACCTCGCATCTCGAGAGAGCCCTTTCGTCCTTACAAAGCACTCCCACCACCCGAGCGTGTCGTCACCGTCCACAGGAAGCGAAGATCGTCCCTCAGCGGGAAGATCTTCTCGAACTCGTAGCCTCTCTTCAGTCCCTCTCTCACGTACTCCTCTATTAGAGGCCTCAACCTCTCGAGCTTATAGAGGCTTACCACGATGGCACCGATGCCGTACGGGAGACTGGCGAGGTTAAAGACCGACCTGAGAGCGCTACCGAGAGCCGGTAGCAGGTCGACCAGAGGAGCTTCTCTATCGTCGATGTGAGCTATAGCCTCCCTCGCGGGCTCTAGCGAGCTAGCGAGAACTCTATCCAGTTCTTCGATTCCGAGCCTAAGCGAGACTACTCTCCTCAAGTGTGCCGAAATCGTGGGTTGAACCCTCCTCCTTACGTCTACGATCCAGCTCAGCTTCGCTAGGGGGTCCGAGGCTCTCAGCGCGTAAGCATGCGAGAAGTGCTCTTGATAGATTCCGGCTAGTTCGCGCGCGTAGGGGTTCTCCACCCCGAGGATTCTAGAGGCTTCGTCTAGTCTGCCCGCCTCTTCGGCCAACCTCCCCAGCGCCTCGAGAGCGGCGTCCACCTGCCTCTCCAACCCCATGAGGAGGGCTGAAATGCGGTCCCGGTAGGCTAGGATCGCTCTGACCCCCAGTTCTGAGCAGTCCTCGATCCGCCTGAGAGCGAGCCTAAAGCCGAACAGCTCGGCGTAAGCATCGGGGACCCTGAGCTCCAGGAATCTCTTCGCGGAATCGCAGTGGCGCCTCAGGAACTCCGGTACCGTAGGCACCAGGCTGCTGAGAATTCTCCACCTCTCGGTGCTGGAGTAAGCGGCGGCTAGCCCCTCGTATATCGTGATGAAGTGTTCTCCGAGGCTCTCTCGGCCCACCACGTATGAGGCTTTGAGGAGCTCTCGCAGCTCCTCGAAGAACAGTTCGAGCCTCCGGTCCACCTCTCCGCTCAGCTCGGCGAGCCTCTCGTAGGCTCTGACGGTTCTCGAGTAGCTGGGGATGACCGAGGCAGACGCGCTGGCGAACTCCCGGATCGCCGCTCTCGCCTCTCTAACGAGTTCCCCGGCTCCCCTGAGCGAGTCCAGCTCCCCCTCGCTGAAGTACTTCACCATCTCCTCGAGAGCGCCTATCCTCTGATCCAAGCTCTCGGCGAGGTCTCTGGACCTGAGTACGTGATCGTAGACCTCCGCGACCCTCCTCTGGTAATCCCTGACGAGGCCGACGGCCGCGACTATGGCGAGCGTATAGACTGAGGGCTCGACTAAGCTCGCGAGCTCGCGGCTGAACGCATACACGGCGGCGAAAGCCAGGGGGATGGCGATGACGCATTTCCTCAGTACCCCCAGGACTACCCCCTTCGGGGACCGCCCGGCGAGCGCCGGAAAGAGCCTGTCGCTCAGCCTGGTGAGGAGGAGGCCCAGGGCGTAGACCGCCAAGGCTACGCTAAGTCTCAGGACCGTCTCCGCCACGACGACCTCCCTATCTACGCCCAGGAGCTCCCTAGGTACGGCGCTCAGCTCGGACCGGCCGGCGATAGAGAGTTGGACGGCGTGCGCCGTAGCCATCAGCAGGGTCGAGTAGGAGGTAACCGAGAAGGCCGCGACGGGAGCTGATGATAGGACTGAGAGGCCGGCGAAGAGGGCTAGGGAGACCGATAGGGACCGCGCCCACGCTACGGCTAGGATGTAGGCAACGACGTGGGAGCACGAGACCAGGGCCTCTCCCAGATT
The DNA here is from genome assembly GCA_938083005.1 of uncultured Sulfolobales archaeon. Classification (GTDB taxonomy): domain Archaea; phylum Thermoproteota; class Thermoprotei_A; order Sulfolobales; family NBVN01; genus DRZP01. The sequence continues at coordinate 4,775 of CALKCU010000016.1, forward strand.
GCGCACTCCGGTTACGGAGAGGTAGGAGGGGATTATTAACATGAGGAGCAGGGGGATCAAGGAGCCCCCCACATCGAGCGGAGCGCGCCCCGAGGCGTAGGTCACGTAGAGGTGGGCCGCGACGTACAGTAGCGAGAGCGCCGGCACCACTCCTGGGCGGCCACCACCGGCGAGCGCGGTGAGCACGAGGGACAGCAAGAGAACTGGCAGGAGCTCCGGGCGCGCGCTAGGGTACGCTAGTAGGCCCGCGACGGCCAGGTAGATCCCGATCGCGAGAGCTCTCTCCAGCTGCGCCCTCCCGGACATCGCTGCTCACACCCTGGCCGTGCTCAAGAGCGCGGAGCTCGCCAACACTTTGACGGCCTCCTCCGCGGAAGCGGTTTTAGCTATAATGTTTAGCCCCTCAACGACTATGTCTCTCAGGCTAAGCTCCACAAGAGCTCTGACCTCGAGCGCGTCGCTGTCAACGTATGTTATCCTTGCTCTGCCCTCGAGTTCCTCCTCTAGCTCCCGAGTCCTCTCGCGCATACCCCTCCACACGTGAATGGTCCCGGAGAGTTTCTCCACCGGGAGCTCCAGGAGGCCCGTGAACACGTAGAAGACGAGGTTGAGCGCGCGGCGCACGTCTCTGAATAGAGAGAGGGGCTCGAGCCTAAAGCAGAGGGGTACGTAGGTACCCGTGACCGGGCTCGAGTGGAGCCCCCCTATCAGATCGGACAGGCACTCCCTCACGTACTCCTCCACCTGCGCTCTCCTCGAGCTCTCCACTACTCTATCTATAGAGAAAGGAAGTATCGTATACCTCCTGTAGGGTAGCAAACTACCAACCATGGCGGCTATATTTGCCTTGTCGAAGTCTCTCAGGTCCCCGTGATCGAGGCTCAAGACTAGGAGTACGTGCGGTGCCGCCCTCAGTTTCCGCACAAACTCCAGCGTCCTGTAAGCCAGCGCGAGGGACCCATCGCGTATACCGGCGACCGCCGTTACGAAGGAGGTCCTCCTGGAGCTAACGTACGATGACATCACGCGCGCCAGCTCCTCGTAGTCCGCTAGCTCTGCCCGGGGCGTTAGGACGAGTTCTCTCTCCAGTTGGACCTGCCTACACTTAACAGCCCTCCACCTGCCGGGGGGCTGGGGACTCCCGTCGGGGCTCAAAACGAATACCAGCTGGTAGGACTCGAGGGCTCTAGCGAAAAGGTGGAGGAGGCTCGCGGGGACTATGGCCATCCTCTCCTGCTCTACCAGTTCGAGCCCGTCCAAGAGCTCGAGGACGTAACCCAGCGCTCGGCTCACGAGTCTCCTAGCAGTACTCGATTTACGACAAAAATTAAGCGGTAGCCCTCGCTCTCTGGTGCGCGCGGATGGGAGCTCTTCGCCTAAGCGCGATCCCGCCTCAGGCTGTTTGAGGCCTCCTGTGCAGGAATCTGATCAAGCAGAGCTCGTTGAGGCTCTTGTTCACCTGGACCCTCCACTGGTGGACCCAGGGTTGGGGCACCGGGCCGAGAGAGGATGCGGTGGCGCTCGCGGAGGGACCGACCCTCTGAAGGGATAGGTGGGTAGCCACCGCCGCTACAGCCGCCGCTATTCTACTGGTAGCTGGGGGCTTAGCGGCCTCCTCGACGACCTCAGGCTTAGGAGCAGCGGTCGCCGCGGGGGCGGCCGAGGGCTTGGCCTCCCTCCTCGAGAGGAGCCACATGGAGGCTCTCAGCGAGGCTACTATGATGGTCAGTATGATGAAGGCTAGGAGGTAGGCGTAGACTACCGCTAGGAGGTCCGCGACGCCAGCCATAGGCCCCAGAACACCGGGATCCGGGCCCTAAAAAAGCTCTCCCGGGCATTCCCGACAGCGAGAGAGGCTAGCTCTCGGTTGGACTGCCCTCGCTGGTCGCCGGCTCGTAACGATCTTGCGCGGCGTCGCGCGGAGAAGCCGCGGGCGCGGGGATACCGATATGCTCTGAGTCGCGCTGTCCGATCGGGGTCCCTTTACCTCCCCCATCGGGAGCGCGACGCTCGACAATGATCTCTGGAAGTGATGAGAGGGAGACGCCCGTAGCTCTGGGGCCCTACGCGCCACCGGTGGAGCGAGCATCCCGGTGGGCGGGGTCGGCCCCGCTGGCGGGGAAGAGCTTCCTTCTGGTCCGGAGGGTTCTCGAGGGGATAGCGCACGCCCGCTGGAGACTGCGCGGTTTGAGGCCGAGCCGATCCTGACTTTAATATAGCGCGCTACCCCCTTCTCGGCGGGTCTGAGGAGTGGTCAACGTAAGGCCCGGTGACTTGGTGAGAGTGCACACCAGAGCGGGTCTCGTCGTCGAGGGGGTAGTGCTGCCCTCGACCGAGGTCGCCTCCGAGGGACACGTAGTGCTGAAGCTCTCAAACGGCTACAATATTGGTGTCTCCCTAGAGGGAGCGACCGTGGAGGTCTTGGCGGAGGGCTACCTGAGGCTAGCCGAGCACGAGGGATCCCAGGGGGTCACAGTAATTAAGGGCGAGGGCGCCCTCAGGATGGCCTTCGTTAGCACCGGGGGGACCATTACGAGCAGGGTTGAGTACGAAACGGGTGCCGTCAGGCCCGCGCTAAGCGCTGGCGACCTCGTCGAGTTCGCTCCGGAGCTGCGCGAGCTGTCCGCGGAGCTAGTGGCGGTCGACCTGATGAGGAAGCTGAGCGAGAACATGACGCCGGAGGACTGGTCCCGCATCTCCGAGGAGGTCGGTAAGCGCCTGAGATCGGGAGCCGACGGAGTGATCGTGGCCCACGGCACGGACACCATGTCCTACACGGCAGCGGCGCTGGCGTTCTCCCTTAGGAGCCTGGGGAACCCCGTAGTCATGGTTGGTGCTCAGAGGAGCAGTGACAGGCCGAGTACGGACGCTCTCTACAACCTCAGGGCCTGTCCCATCGTGATCAGAGACGCCCCGTTCGCCGAGGTGGTCGTGGCCATGCACGGGAGCAGTGACGACCTCTACTCCCTCGTCCACAGGGGCGTCCGGGTCAGGAAGATGCACTCGAGCAGGAGGGACGCCTTCCAGACGATCAACGACCTGCCCCTGGCGAAGGTCTACGTAAATGAGAGGAGGTTCGAGCTGATCAACAGGAACTACATCCCCAGAACCGGGAGCCCCGACGTCCGCGTGATGAGCAGGTTCAGCGACAGAGTAGCCCTCCTCAAGTCCTACCCCGGCTTGGACTGCGGGATCATCGACTACCTGGTGGACAGGGGGTATAGGGGTATCGTGATCGAGGGCACCGGGCTGGGCCATATCCGTGAGGAGTGCGCGGAGAGCGTTGGGAGGGCTACTGAAGAGGGGGTCGTCGTGGCCATGGCTACGCAAACGATCTTCGGGAGAGTGAACATGAACGTCTACACGACTGGTCGGAGGCTTCTCAAGGTCGGAGTGGTTCCTGTGGACGACATGCTTTCGGAGGTAGCCTTCGTCAAGCTCTCGTGGCTCTGGGGGAACTACCCGAGCGAGGACCCCCGCAGGATAGCCTCCATGCTCGTCACGAACATGGCTAACGAGATAGGGGGCGCGCAGGGCTTGGAGACCTTCCCGAGGTGGTACCATGGAGATCGACTACAAGAGCCTCGGGCTTAGAGTAGGGCTCGAGGTACACCAGCAGCTGAGCACCAAGTCGAAGCTGTTCTGCGGCTGCCCGGCCGAGCTGGCACCCGAGAACGCGGTATACCGTGAGGTAATCCGCAACCTGTGGCTGGGCAAGTCCGAGCTCGGGGAGCTGGACCCCGCGGCAGCGTACGAGGTCGCTCGGGGTAGGAGGATCGTCTACAGGGCCCCCGAGGGATACGTTTGCCTGGTCGAGCTGGACGAGGAGCCTCCGCACGACATCAACAAGGAGGCCTTGGCGACAGCTCTGTCCATAGCTAGAGCGCTGAACGCGAAGCCCGTCGACGAGATCTACGTGATGAGGAAGATAGTGGTGGACGGATCGAACACCTGCGGGTTCCAGAGGACTGCGATCATAGCCCTCGGCGGCTACGTCGAGGACGAGGAGGGTACGGTGGGGATCCAGACGATAGCCCTTGAGGAAGACGCGGCCAGAAAGGTGGACGAGGGACCGGGCTTCGTGGTCTATAACCTCGACAGGCTCGGGATACCCCTCATCGAGGTGAGCACAGCACCGGACATCAGGACCCCGGAGCAGGCCCTCAGAGTAGCGTACAGGATAGGGCTCATAATGAGGCTGAGCGGCAAGGTCAGGAGGGGCATAGGCACGATAAGGCAGGACCTTAATATATCGATAGAGAAGGGGGCTAGGACTGAGGTCAAGGGGGTGGACAAGCTGGAGCTCATCCCGAAGGTCGTGGCGTACGAGGTGATGAGGCAGCTCTCCCTGCTCGGCATTAAGGACGAGCTCCACAGGAGGGGGCTTAGGCCGGAAGACGTCCCGGACTCGTTCGTTGACGTAACCGAGGTGCTGAAGGACTGCGAGAGCAGGGTGGTAAGGTCCGGTGTAGAGAAGGGCATGAGAGTCTACGCGCTACCGCTCCCGGGCTTCAGGGGGATACTGGGTACCGAGGTCTGCCCCGGCAGGAGGTTCGGCACAGAGCTGGCTGACTACGCGAGGGCCTGGGGCGGGGTTAGCGGGATAATCCACAGCGACGAGCTCCCGGCGTACGGGATCTCGGAGCGCGACCTGGACTCCATCTACGAGCGCTTAGGCCTCGTCAAGCTCAAGGACGCTTTCATACTGATAGTGAGCGATCGCGAGAGGGCCGAGAGGGCCTTCAGCGCTGTCGTGGACAGGCTTAGGTACGCGTTCGTGGGCGTCCCCAGGGAGACCCGGGCCGCGAACCCCGACGGCACAACCAGGTACCTAAGGCCGCAGCCGGGTACGGCCAGGATGTACCCGGAGACGGACATACGCCCGATAAGAGTGGACAGCTCCCTGCTAGAGGAGGTAGAGAGAATCAAGATACCCAAGCCTGAGGAGGTGCTGAGGGTCCTAGTCGAGGAGCACGGCCTTTCGCGGGACCTCGCGGCGCAGCTCATCAGGGAGCCTGTCCTGGATCTCTACCTGGACCTAGTCGACGATCTGAGGGGGGTCACCAGCCCGCAGATTATCGCTACGACGATTCTCATCCACATGAAGTCTCTGAAGAGGGAGGGACTAAGCGTCGAGAGGGTCAGGTACGTCGACCTGGCCGGGATCCTGAGAGCCGTAGGTCGAGGGGAGATAGCGAAGGAGGCCGTCCCGGAGGTGATCAAGGCCGTGGCCTCCGGCTCGAGCCTCGAGGAGGCGCTGAAGCCTTTCAGGACCCTGAGTGTAGAGGAGGTAGAGAGAATAGTCGAGAGCATAATAGAGTCTAACATCGAGACCATAAGGGCCAGGGGTCCGGAAAGGTCTCTCGGTTTCGTAATGGGGAGAGTCATGTCGGTGGTCAGGGGTAGAGCGGACGGCGCTATGGTCAACGCCATCGTTAGGAAAAAGCTTCTGAGCCTCTTCCGTGAGCAGGGGTAGCCTTCAGTTCACGCCGCCGGGCCCGCGAGCGCGGGTAGTACAGGCGCGGGGGTCCCTCCGGCATGGCTAGCGTGGAGAGCCTGCGCGATCCTCTCCACCTCGCTCAGGAACTCTCGCGAGCTGCGGACAACCCTCAGCAGCCTCCTTACGTGAGTCTTGCTCAAGCCCAGGTCCCTGGAGAGCTTGGAGACGTCCGCAGAGCCCTCGGCGACTAGGGCATACGCTATGGCAGCGATGGCGTACTTCGCTCTGTCCGTCCTGGAGCACAGCCTGGGGTACTTCATCATCACCGCGACTATCGCTTCCAGGGCTTTGCTCCTGGGTAGGTAGACTCTCCTCCTCACTACCTTAACCCTCTTCCCCAGGACCAGGTATCTACCGAAGGAATCGCTGTCGACGTAGAGTGCTGGTCTGTGCTTTATCTCCTTCAGTATCTCTAAGTACTTGACCGACGCGTCGGAGATTCTCCCGAAGTTTCTCGCAGCGGTTCTCTCCCTCGGAGACTCCAGCTCGCGCCCGAAGCCTCCTCCGCCGACATATATGGAGTCCACGACCGTACCGCACTCCGAGCATACCACCGTACCCCTACTCTCGTCCCAGACCAGGGAGTTTTCGGTTCCGCAGTAGGGACACTCCAAGGCCTACTCCATCGGGAGGGTTCGGATAATACCTACAGTGCTTTTGGGTAAAGGTGCTACGGCCGCCGAGAGAGCTAGCCGAAAGTATCGGTGCCTGGGAGCCTGACGCGACTCAGCTCCATTTGAGTATATTACACTCGGCGGGAGCGCTACTCGGGTGCCTTAGTGCTCAGGGATAGATTCGGGAGGCCTCTGACTCACCTTCGCATCTCCGTAACTAACTCCTGCAACTACTCCTGCGTCTTCTGCCACAGGGAGGGTTTCTTTGAGGACTCGGGCGAGGAGCTCTCCCCGGAGGACTGGGACTTCTTCATAGAGGTGGCGGCGGGGCTCGGGCTGAGGTATTACAAGTTCACCGGGGGCGAGCCGCTGCTCTACAGAGGCATCGTAGATGTCGTGGCGTCCGTGAAGAAGCACGGCGGGGTCCCCTCCATAACCACCAACGGGTACCTGCTGAGGGAGTTCGCGGAGCCTCTGTCTAAAGCTGGCGTAGACCACATCAACGTATCGCTCCACTCTCTCAGGCGCGAGGTGTACGCCGCCATAACGGGTCGCGACTCCCTGGATGAGGTGCTCGCCGGAATACGGGAGGCTCTGAAGCACGGTATTAGGCTTAAGATAAACTACCTGGTTCTAAAGCCCAACATCGACGAGGCCTCGAGCCTGATAGAATTCGCCTCGGAGAATGGCGTGGACGTCAACGTGATCGAGCTGATACCGCTCGGGATGACCAAGGACCTCTACGAGGAGCTGCACGCGGACCTCGGGGGTATAGTGAAGCACCTCGAGGCCGTGAGCATCGAAAAGCGCGTTGAGGCGTTCCAGAACAGGGTGGTCTACGTTCTCCCGTCAGGAGCGTGGGTCTACGTCATAAAGGGATACGGGTACCCGCTCCTGTGCGCCGGGTGCACGAGGATCCGCGTGGGACCCGACGGGAGGCTAAAGCTATGCCTCTACAGGGGCGACGTCTACCTGGACACGAGGCCATCGATCAAGGCCAGAGACGCGGATGGAGTGAGGAGAGCTATAATGAAAGCGGCCGAATTGAGAGAGCCGTACTTCAGAAGCTGCCTCTAAGGGATCCAGGCTGCTCTGAGCGTAGGTGGGCTGGTAGAGGCGGTTCTAGCCGCCGCTGATTTCTCCGCCGCGCCTGGCTTCCTCCTTCCGCAGCCTTCCCATTCCTTATGGCGTATAAACCTAGGAAGCTCCCGAGCGGGGGACCCCATCCATCACTTGTACTCGCCTAAGGCATTCTCTATCTCGGCTATGAGCTCGTCGAGCCCTACGGCCTCCCGCGCCGAGACGGGCACCGGGGACTTGATGAACCGTCTGAACAGCTCGCATAGCTGTAGCGAGATCGAGGCGTCGAGGAGGCTCTCGCCGGTGACCAAGGAGGAACACTCCTCGTACTCCGACAGGAGCCTGTAGATAGGCAACGTTTCGAGGAGCTTCTCGTGGAGCCTCGTCCCGCTGTAGGCCGTCAAGTCTACCACGAGGTCCACCTTGTTAACCGCTAAGACCATGGGGAGGTTGAGCCTATACATCGCGGAGAGCGCGAGGAGCAGGAGGGAGTACGCTGAGTAGGTCCTCGAGGCGAGTCTCGCGTCTATCAGGAAGACCATCGCGGCCCTGCTCCCCGAAGAGAGCTCGTGGAGGAGCCGCGGGCCAAGCAGCCTGAACGCCACGACCTCGAGCTGCCCCGGGAGGTCGGCTAGGGCGTAGTCCGCTCGGCACTCGTCGATCTCCGCTCTGACGTCCTCGACGTAGTTGAGGAGCTCGTCCATGCTGGCCAGCAGGGCGCCGTTAGGCCCCAGCCCCTTCTTGAACATCAGGTCCCTGGCGTTCACGTACCTCCTAACATCGACGTCGGGCACGTAGGGCAGCAGCTCGGCGGCCGGGTCAAGGTTGACCTTACACACGAAGTGCTCGAAGCTCTCGAGCCAGAGAGCTAGAGACGACGTGAGCGTAGACTTCCCCGAGCCCGCGGGCCCGGCGATGAACACTACGTTCATCCTCGAACCCACGGCGGTTTCCCGAGGGATCTAATATAGACATGCGATAAGAATCCGGGAGGAGGCGGAGAGGGTCGGTAGCGTTGAGCTCAACCGACTTTGCGGGCAAGGGTGGTGATCTTGCGAGCGGTAAACCCCTAGCGAGGAGGACGCGAGTATAGCTGAGTCCACCGGTGGACTGTCCCTCTAGTGGCGTCCCCGGAAGGTGTTCGCGAACTTCTCCTACCCCCAAGGGGGGAGGCGGTGAGAGCTCTGCCCAAGCTCCCGGGGGCGACTAAATGGGGGTCCAGCCCCGCGGGCTCAGCGACCGCTCATGACACCAGGGAGGCGCACGAAGTGAGTCGACTAATATCCGGGACGAGCGAGAGACCGCGAGGCCTCTCCGACCTCCAGCAGCCTGTTCTGATGTTAAAAGGAGGAACAGGGTAGATAGTCGTGGTGCGAGCTTGAGCGGCAGGATTCCGACCGGGATAGAGCCCCTCGATGCGGGCGCTCCTGAGGGGATTCCTCGCGCGTCGACCATACTAATAGCCGGCGAGTCCGGTACCGGGAAATCGGCTCTCATAGCCCACCTGGCGGCTAACTTCATGTCCAGGGGCGAGAAGTGCGTCTACGTGGCCCTAGACGACTCTCCGGAATCCTTCGTGGAGCAGCTGGAGAGTTTTGGGTGGCCCGGTCGCGACTTCCACTCCAGGGATCTGCTCAACATCATAGACGGGTACACCTACACCACCGGCAAGTACCTGAGCTCGGCGTACGCCAAGAAGAGCGTCAACGTGCAGAAGGTGGACGAGCTGGTGTACTCCCTGCTCAGCTCGGTAGAGGAGCTCAAGCTGGAGGGCACCGGGATCCTCATAGTAGACTCCCTGAACGACCTGCTCTACTTCCACGACATTACCAAGATAGTCACGCTGGTGAAGTCTGTCAGGGCCCACGTGTCTAAGCTGAGGAGGGTCCTAGGGGTCATGGTCCTCCACACGGATACCGAGGAGAGCGCCGAGCTCGCGAGAAACATAGAGCACCTGTTCGACGGGGTCGTATACACGAGGATAAACGAGGAGCTGAGGAAAATAGGGATACCGCTCAAGGAGCTCCTAGTCAAGAAGCTGAGGGGGGCCCCGACGAATCCCTTCTGGATACCCTACGCCATAACTAGCTCGGGAATACGCCCTGTGGACGTAGAGAAACTCGCGAAGCTGATCAAGTCCAGGCTTGAGGAGTACGAGAGGCTCAAATGAGTTGAGGATAGCGATCAGCGTCTCCAGCAAGTGCGATCTCTGCGGCCTCTGCGCGGAGTACTGCCCCACCGGGGTTTTTAGGGTCTCGGGCTCCCGCCTGGAGGTAAACGAGAGCGCCTGCATATACTGCAAGGGCTGCGAGGTGTTGTGCCCCGTCCGAGCGATAAGCGTGCGCGCTCTGGACGAAGGTCTCAGCATTGTGAGGGGGAGGACCCTCGTCTCGGCGAAACCGAGTTAACGTATATACGTAAAATAATGACCGGTTTTCCCAACTTTAGGAAGAAAGTTTATAAGCTTGCTGTGTAAAAACGCTCTCGGAGGCGAACCGCGTGGCAGAACCCCGCATCCTGTACGCCCTAGCGGTCGTAGCAGTGGTAATAGCTGGAGTGGTTGGCTACCTCGCGGGTACGGCAGCTGCTCCGGCGCCGCCTCCAGCTGCGGTGCGCACAATCACCGTGCCAACCACGATCACCGTGGTCACGACGGTCACGACTCCCGCACCGACGGTGGTGGCCCCTCCGGAGAGGATACGAGCCGCGTGGATCTACGTTGGCCCCATAGGCGACTTCGGGTGGACCTACATGCACGACCTGGGTAGGAGAGTCGTCGAGAGCCTCTTCAGGGAGTGGCTGGAGACCACCTACTACGAGTCAGTGACCGAGGCGGGGCTGCTGTCGAGGATTGACGAGCTGGTGAGAGCGGGCTACAACGTGATCTTCACGACCTCGTTCGAGTTCATGGAGAAGACCTACGAGGCCGCGAAGAAGTACCCCAACGTGATGTTCTTCCACTGCAGCGGCTACATGAGGTGGACGAACCTGGGCACCTACTTCGCCGACCTCTACCAGGTCTACTACCTGAACGGGCTGATCGCCGGAGCGCTGACCAGGACCGGGAAGATAGGCTACGTGGCCGCGTTCACGATACCCGAGGTGATAAGGCACATCAACGCCTTCGCCATAGGCGCTAAAGAGGTGGGGGAGCAGCTGGGCAGGGACATAGAGGTGTACGTGATAGAGATAGGGGCCTGGTTCGCGCCAGACAAGGCCATGGACGCGGCTAGGTACCTGGTCGAGGTCATGGGCGTCGACGTGCTAGCGTTCACTGAGGACAGCACGGCCGTAATCGAGTACGCGCAGAGTCTCTACGAGAGGGGTAAGGAGGTCTACGTCTTCAGTCACTACGGACCCATGTACGAGTACGGCCCCGATGTGGTTGTCTCCGGGCAGCTCGTCAGGTGGGAAGTGATATACGCGGACATACTCGTTAAAATAAGGAGCGGGGTCCTGAACCCGACCAACCTGGCAAACGTCGACTACTGGTACCTGCTCAACGGCGGGGCGGTGGAGCTCGGTGCCCACGTCTTCGAGAACGGGACCGTCATGATGATCAATCCCAAGCACGCGCCCAAGCTCAAGGAGATAGCGGTCAGGGACAAGCTCACGGGCGAGAGGCTGTCCGTGTACGACCTAGTAATGAGGAGGTACTGGCAGATGAAGGAGGCTCCACTACTGCAGACACTCCAGTTCTCGGCACTAACGCATAAGCTAGAAAACCTGACCTACGTAGACATAGGCGGAAAGGAGAAGTGGTACCAGATCGCGGCGATCTTTGATCCCTTCGTCGGGCCTTTGGAGGGCTGGTGCAGATACAGGGGGCCCGAGGCGTTTACCGACTACTGCAAGAGGGCTGATAGAGTGTCGATACCGTCCGGTATGAGGCTGGGACACTTCGACCTCTGGAACATGGACTGGTTCGTGAGCTGGGTCAAGTACTTGGGAGCGAGGTAGGGAGGTTAAACAACATGTTTTTTCCCTCCAGTCAGCCGGTCCTCCGCGTCGTTGGTATAACGAAGAGGTTCCCCGGAGTCCTCGCTCTGGACGACGTTTCTTTGGAGCTCTACCCAGGCGAGATACACTCTCTCCTCGGAGAGAACGGGTCTGGGAAGTCTACTCTAGCCAAGATCATGGCTGGAATATACGTGCCTGACAGGGGCAGTATAGAGGTCTCGGGCAGATCCTTCAGGTTCCTAGACCCCGTGAAGGCAGTGAGCTACGGCATAGTCTACATACCCCAGAGCCCCAGCCTGGTGGAGAGGCTCACGGTAGCCGAGAACATACTCATAGCCTTGAGGTCCTACGGCATCCTGTCGAGCATGGGGAGAGTAAAGGAGGCTGTAGCCAGGAGGGCCCGGGAGATGGGTATCGGTATAGACCCCGAGGCCGAGGTGGGCAAGCTAAGCTATACCCAGAAGCAGATAGTAGAGCTATTGAAGGCCTCTCTGCTGGACGCCAAGGTGTTGCTCCTGGACGAGGTCACCACGTACCTGCCCAGGCCCCTCAGGGAGGCGTTCTACGGCTACCTGAGACTGTTGAGGAGTGAGGGCAGGACTATCCTGCTCATAACGCACAAAGTCTTCGAGGCTATCGAAGTGGCCGATAGAATCACTGTTATGCGCTCTGGCAGGATCGTCGGGACTGTAGAGAGGAGCGAGTTCGATGCGGACCTGGTCAGGGGGCTTATGTTCGGGAGTAGCGCCAGCCTGAACCATGTTGACTACCTACCCGAGGGGGAACCTCCGAGAGGGCCGACCGTGGAGAGGAGACCGGTGATCCTGCTGGACGACGTCTGGGCCGTGGGCGAGACTGGCGGCCACGCTCTCCGAGGTGTGAGTGTGGAGGTCAACCCCGGGGAGATCCTGGGAGTGGTGGGGATCTCGGGGAATGGTCAGAGGGAGCTAGCCGAGGTCCTCGTAGGCCTCAGACCCGTCGAGAGGGGGCGCTACTACCTGGACGGTATCGATGTGACCAACAAAGGCGCCAAAGCGATAAGGGCCTCCGGGGTTGGGTTCGTTCCGGAGGCCCCGCTCTACTACAGCCTGTCCGGGGACCTTAGCTTGATGGAGAACCTGGCTCTAGCTGAGCAAGGGGGAGGGCCGGTCCTCTCGCTGAGGCCCCTCGCGGCGAGGGTCAGAGAGCTTATCGAGAAGTACGGAATCGCGGCCGCGTCTCCCAGGACCCAAGCGAAGGTGCTCTCGGGAGGCAACGTCATGAGGTTTACCATAGCTAGGGAGCTAGAGTCCGCTAAGAAGGCCCTGGTGGCGCTGAACCCGACGAGGTCGCTCGACGAGAGGTTCGCTCTGAGCTTCGTCAAGGCTCTCAGGAGGAGCTCCCGGCTCAGCGGCCTCTCCGTAGTCTACATCAGCGAGAGCCTAGACGAGGTCCTCCGAGTGAGCGACAGGGTGGCCGTTATAAACAGTGGCAGGATAGTCGGCGTCTACAGCAGGGAGGCCGCCGAGAGGGAGACTCTGGAGAAGCTCATGGTGATGTAGGTGGTCAGAGTCTCCCTAGTGGTGACCAAGCGTTACAGGGAGAGGATGATCACGTCGACGCCCGCGATCCTCACGGTCTCCCTAGTACTCGGGCTGGTCGTATCGTATCTAGCTATCTGGGCCACCGTTGGGCTGGAACCTGCGAGCTTCTTCGCTACGTTCTACCAGACCCTGGCATCGTACAGCGGGCTGCTCGAGCCTTTCCTGTTCCTAACCCTCCTGGGCGCGGCGATCTCGGTGGCCTTCTACGGGTCGTACTGGAACGTCGGTGCCGAGGGGCAGTACGTCCTGGGAATGCTGGGCGCGATGTATCTCGTGATGTTCTCCCCGCTTAGCGGAACCCTACTGGAGGGCGATCGGGCGAGCGCCGCCGTCGTAAAGCTCGCAGCGGTGATCTTGGGCGGGCTGCTCGGGGCTCTATGGTCCGTGATACCCGGGTTCTTCAAGGCTTTCGTAAGGGTTAACGAGGTCCCGGTGCTGCTGCTGATGAACTACGTCGCCTACTGCCTCTCGGATTACCTGACCGGGGGGCCGTGGAAGGGTAGGTATACCTATGGTTACATAAGAACGGATATGATACCGGAGGCGGCGAGGCTCACCGTCGTCCCGGGCCTGGAGATCCTGAGATACGAGGTCGCAGTAGCAGCTGCCGCAGTGCTCGCCGGGGTCTACCTGGTGCTGGAGCGCACTAGACTCGGGCTGCGGATAAAGGTATTGGGGACTAACCCGGTCGCTTTAAGGTCTCTGGGTTACGACGACAGGACCGTCATCCTGACCGTGGCTGCTCTGAGCGGCTTCATAGCCGGTTTAGCGGGAGCGCTGAGGCTCCTGGGTTACGACTACCGCCTGCCCTATAACATAGGCGACGGAAAGACGGGCTTCTACGGATACACGGCCATTCTCGTGGCCTGGCTCTCCTTCAGGGATGTCAGATTGCTCGTGCCGTCGGCGGTGATAGTCTCGGCTCTGAACAGCTTCGGGTACAGGATGCAGCTGAGCCTCAAGGGTCTACTACCACCAGGGGTCTCGGCCCACGCCTTCTCCCAGATCTTCATCGGGATCACTCTCGCCGTCTACACCATAGCCAGGGTCGCTAGGGACCACTCCGTCAGGCTGGTGATCGAGAGATGAGGGAGCTCCTGGAGTGGTTCGTCCAGATCTTAGCACCCGCGTACGTAGTCTACACGCTCGCCGCCACCGGGAGCGCGGTGGTGGAGAGGTGCGGGGTCCTCAACCTAGCCATAGACGGTCTCTTCGTGCTAAGCTCCTCGCTAGCCTACACGTACGCAGTGCTGTTCTCGGCGCTCCTCCAGGGCGGCGCTCCGGCCACGTGGCTATCACTGCTACTCACAGCGGCAACGGTCGCCCTACTCTACTCTCTCTACACGACCTTGAGCACGGTCCTGCCAGTGAGCCAGGGGGCTATAGGACTGTCCTTCATGTTCATAGGCTACGGTCTGGGAGCGGTAGTGGGCAACATCGGGAGGATAGCTTTCGGCCTCCGAGGAGTGAGAGTGGCCTACTTGGGCGCGGGGCACGGCAGCGCCGCCTCCGCCTACCTCTCCACGATCTTAGCGGTGACCGCGGTCTACCTGCTGCTCTACAAGCTTAAGCTCGGGGTCATGATCAGGGCCGTGGGGGAGGACCCGAGGCTAGCCAGCCAGGTCGGCGTCAGCGTGACCGGCACCAGGCTCCTGACCGGTCTCCTGGGCGGCGCGCTCGTAGGCCTAGGCGGGGCCCTCTTTACCCTGTGGAGGGTGGGCGGGTGGTCCCAGGGGCAGGGTCTGAACCACGGCTGGCTCGCTTATGCCATCTCGATCGCTGGCTGGAGACATCCGCCCCTAGTGGCCCTCGTCTCCCTGTTCTTCTCGACCGCGTACGTCCTGCTCCCCCACCTCCAGAGGCTCGGACTCCCTATTGAGGCCTCTACCGCCGCACCCTACGTCACCTCGATAGCCATTATGGTGGTCGTGTCCTCCATCCGCGGGAGGAGCAGGCTCTTGGCGGACCCCAAGTCTCTGGGGAGGGCCTTCTTCAGGGAGGAGCAGGTATAGGGGGCAAGGCCTCCCGCACCTCACTGGCGCTTGCACAAGAGCACGGGGTCCCCCCTACTCACTTGGAGGAGCTCCCTAGCCGACCCCAGGTTCACCGCTAGCTCCGCGAGCTGGAAGCTGTTCTCGTAGAGCACCAGCGTCCCGGGGGGCGCGACGGAGAACACCTCCTCTACTCTGGCCACGTGCTCGCGGGTCCCAACAACCACATCCACTCTATCCTCAACACGTATGTCCAGGAGGTCAGCTAGCTTCCCGAACCCCTCCGAGAGTATCACGTTACCGAACCTGTCTACGTGGACCACCCAGACCCTCACGCAGTCGCCCACCTTCTCGGAGCCCACCCGAAGCCTGGGCCTGACGAGGTCCCCCGGGTCTAGCGGGTCTCCCAGCGAGCCGAGGCCGGCTCCGCACGCTATCCTCGCGGCGATCGGTGCGAAGATGTCCCTCCCGTGGAAGGACCTCGAGACGGGTTTCCAGTAGAGCTCCTCTCGGTTTAGGACCACCGCTCCCTCCAGCCCGTCATCCTCAGCCGCCGGTACCAGGAGCCCGTTGTCTGGTCCCACGAAGTAGTAGTTCCTGCTAGCTATAGCCACAGCCCTCCTGGAGCTACCGACCCCCGGGTCGACGACCGCCACGAAGACGGTTCCCGGAGGGAAGTACTTGTACGCGGAGAGCAATACGTAGGAGCCATACTCGACGTCGAAGGGCGGAACCTCGTGCGTCACATCTACGAGGACCGCGCTCCGGCAGACCCTCAGCACCACCCCCTTCATCGAGGGTACGTAGGGGTCCGAGGTGCCGAAGTCCGTGAGGAGAGCTACGACCCCGCAGGCCTCCCTCAAGGACTCGTCGCCAACCTGCAGCGGCCGCGCTGCCCTATATTTGGATGAGCCCCAGTCCTCTACCGGGCGAGCGACGTGAAGAAGGTCGTCGTCGGCTCGGACGACCTGTACCCGTGCGTTAGGGCTGCGCTCGAGTACCTCAGGGAGAGGGGCTACCAGGTGGAGGTGGTAGGCTCGCCGAAGACGGGTAGGCCGGAGCCGTGGCCGGATGTGGCCTACGCCGTGGCTATGGCAGTGGCCAGGAAGGAGGCCGATTGGGGAGTGCTGGTCTGCTACACGGGCACCGGGGTCTCCGTAGTCGCCAACAAGGTCCACGGGGTAAGGGCCGCGCTATGTAACGACGCGCAGACAGCCCGCGGGGCCAGGTTGTGGAACGATGCCAACGTCCTCGCGATGAGCGGTAGGCTGGTCACCGAGATCCTGACGCGCGAAATACTCGAGGCTTGGACCTCGGTCGAGAGCCCGGACCCCTCGGAGCTACCCAACATCGAGAAGCTTAAGGAGATAGACCGCGCCCTCAGGAGGCAGTAGCGGAGGGATCCCGGGAGAGCGTCCCGAGTCCGGGGCGCTCGCTATACGCATAATACCCCATACCCACGGAGTATTTATTGCTTCGCTCGGAGCTTTGTCGGTGGTACCTTGAAGGGTTGGTCCGGGAGATACCTCTACGTAGACTTATCCAAAAAGAAGTTCCACTACGTGGACATCCCTGTGGATGTCCTGAGGAACTTCATAGGCGGGAGGGGGCTAGCCGTTAAGCTGCTGTGGGACCTTAACCCGGTTGGTGTGGACCCGCTCTCGCCGGACAACCACCTGGTTTTGGCGACCGGTCCTCTGACCGGCTACCCGCTCCCGTCCTCGGGTAAGCTGCAGATAGCGTCCAAGTCTCCGCTCACTGGCGGCTACGGAGACGGCAATATAGGAGCCAGGGCTGCGGTCGAGCTCAGGAAGCTGGGAGTGGACGCCGTAGTCATCGGTGGGAAGGCCGAGAAGCCGACGATACTCTACCTGACCTGCGAGGGAGTGGAGTTCAGAGACGGGAGCGACTACTGGGGGCTCACGACTAAGGACGCCGAGGAGAGGCTGAAGAAGGAGCTGGGCGGGGGCGTAAGCGTCCTGAGCATAGGCCCCGGTGGCGAGAGGCTGGTGAAGTACGCCACCGTGCTCAGCGAGCTCGGGAGGTCGGCCGGGAGGCCGGGCATGGGCGCCGTGATGGGCTCCAAGAACCTCAAGGCTGTGGCCATAAAGGGCTGCTCCATGCCGGAGCCCGCGAGCGTAGAGGAGCTGGTGAATCTGGGGGCCGAGGCCTATAGGAAGATCAAGGAGTCCCCGGCTTACGAGTTCTGGTGCAGGCAGGGCACGATGGGCACTATAGAGTGGTCCCAGAAGAACTCCTGCCTCCCCTCCTACAACTTCAGCGAGGGAGTCTTCGAGTACTGGGAGGGCATAGATGGCTACATCATGGAGTCCATGAAGGTCAGGGTCAAGGCCTGCCCCAACTGCAACATGCCATGCGGCAACGTAGTCAAGTACGTGACCTATACCGACGCTGGCGAGGCCGAGCTCGATTACGAGAACGTCGCGATGCTGGGCTCGAACATAGGCCTTGCCCCGCTAAACAAGGTTTCCCACATAAACGTGCTGGCGGATCTGTACGGAATCGACACCATAAGCCTCGGGAGCGCGATCGGCTACTCCATGGAGCTGAGCGAGAAGGGGCTACTGAAGGAGAGGATCGAATGGGGGGACTACTCCAGGATCAAGGAGCTCGTCCGGCAGATAGCGTATAGGGAGGGTCTTGGCGATCTCCTAGCCGAGGGGGTCGCCGCGATGGCTGAGAGGATCGGTGGCGACGCCTGGAAGTACGCCATCCACGTTAAGCGTCTCGAGGTCTCGGCCTACGACTGCCACGCGGCTCCGGGGATGGCTCTGGCCTACGGCACTTCACCGATAGGGGCCCACCACAAGGACGCGTGGTTCATCGCTACGGAGGTCAGGATGGGCAGGTTCGAATACACCGCTGAGAAGGTGGAGAGACTGGTCTGGTTGCAGAACATAAGAGGGGGCATGTTCGAGTCTCTGACCACCTGCAGACTCCCGTGGGTCGAGGTTGGACTGAGTCTGGACTACTACCCCAGGCTCCTGACTGCCGCTACCGGCTACACCTACACCTGGGACACTATACACGAAGTCGCGGACAGGATCTACGCGCTCGTGAGGGCCTTCTGGGTGCGGGAGTACGCAGCAGCGGGGCTTAGGTGGGATCACTCTATGGACATGCCTCCGGCGAAGTGGTTCGTCCAGCCTCTCACCAAGGGTCCGCTGAAGGGCGCTAAGCTGGACTCCGGTGGCTACACAAAGATGTTGATGCACTACTACGCTCTAAGGGGCTGGGATGAGAGGGGGATCCCGAAGAGGTCCACGCTTGAGAGGCTTGGTCTAGGCTACGCCGTCTCCCAGCTCGAGAGCCTGGGGGTGGGTCTGAGCTAAGCCTTATAAACACCAGCTACCATTTTTACGTGAAGTAGGGTACGGAATGGAGAGTAGGGGGAGGTTAAGCCTGGAGTCTATATGCGGCGGGCTACCGGAGGAGCTTTGCGTTCAGATAAGCTCCGGGCAACAGATCGTCAAGATAAGGGTAGAGAAGAGGAAGTTCGGCAAGGAGGTAACGGTGATAGAGGGGCTGGACGGTGCCGTCTACAATCTGAAGGAGGTCGCTTCAAGGTTAAAGTCGAGGCTGGCCGTGGGCGGCACGGTCAAGAACGACCACATAGAGTTACAGGGGAATCAGACTACCAGAGTAAGGCACATCCTCACCGAGGAGCTGGGCATAC
The DNA here is from genome assembly GCA_938083005.1 of uncultured Sulfolobales archaeon. Taxonomy (GTDB): domain Archaea; phylum Thermoproteota; class Thermoprotei_A; order Sulfolobales; family NBVN01; genus DRZP01. The sequence goes on from CALKCU010000016.1 coordinate 23,200, forward strand.
CCCCGGAGAATATAATAGTTATAGAATCTGAGGAGACTGGGTAGTCGAAGGCTCTGAAGCTGAACAACGTTTATTTGTGAAACTGCTTCTCCTTCCCTCTTCACTCCTCTGGGAGCTGCAGCTTTAGGCTCCGGACGAGCTCTCTATACCTGTTCCTCACCGTCACCTCCGTTACCCCCACGACGGCCGCTATGTCCTTCTGGGTCCTCTTTATCCCCAGCAACTGGGCCGCGGCGTAGACGGCGGCAGCGGCCACACCGGTTGGGTCCTTGCCGGCCGTGATACCGAGCCTCCTCGCCTCCTCTAGCAGCTCTATGGCCTTCTTGGCCACCCTACCGCTCAGCCCGAGGGCCGAGACTATCCTGGGTACGTAGTCCGCCGAGTCGGTCGGGGGGACCCTTATCTCCAGCTCCTTGACGAGCATCCTGTAGCACCTCGAGATCTCGCGCTTGTCAGCCTTGGTAACGGAGGATATCTCGTCAAGGAGCCGAGGTATCTTGTGGATCCTGCAGGCGACGTAGAGGGAGGCCGCCGCCACCGCCTCGACGGACCTGCCCCTGATGATCCCCCTCTCTATGGCTCTCCTGTATATCGATACCGCCTCCTCCTTTATGGACTTGGGCAGCCCGAGCTGGTCCGCTATCCTCTCGAGCTCCGCAGCCGCCTGCGTTATGTTCCTGTCTATAGAGCTCTGTATCCTCGTCCTGAGCTGCCACTTCCTCCACCTCATGGCCTCCAGCCTCTTCTTCATCTCGAGCTTCTTCCCGGTAGCGTCCTTGTCTGTCCAGTCTATGACCGACGTCAGGCCGCCGTCGTGTATCATGGGGGAGAGGGGGGAACCCGCTCTGGCTCTCTTGCTCTCCTCGTCTGAAGTGAACGCTCTCCACTCCGGCCCCTGGTCTACCACTCTCTCCTCGATAACTTCGCCAGTCTCTGTGCAGACGTACTGCCCGCGTGTCTCGTCAAACACTATCTTGTTCGGGGGACACCTCTCCTCCACTACCTCTCCTCCGGCTACCTCCTGATGCGACTCTTCAGAAGGCACCATCAGACACCACCGAAAAGCTTATTTCTGCCCACCTTGGACTGCTACTATATTTTTGATGTGGTAGCTTATAAGCTTTTCTCCTCACATGGGATAGCGGAAGCCGCCGTAGCTCAGCCTGGCAGAGCGCCGGCCTTGTAAGCCGGCGGTCGCGGGTTCGAGTCCCGCCGGCGGCTCCCGCCCTCACGGGCTTGTCGCGCGGAGGGATCGCGGCACGTCGAAGACGCGCCCCGGTGTCTGCTCCGCTGGAGCTAGCGCGAATCGAAGAGTGGACGTAGGCTATCCGCCCCGGGGTCTCCCGCGAAACTGCCCGCGCGGTGGGAGTGGTACCGAGCGGGGGCTGGGGACTATTCGGACGCTAGGACCGCTAAGCGCGGTCTGGGACTCTCTCCAGCTTAAAAGCTCTCACCGGGAGCTAGCTTAGGTAGCCGACTGTATGGGTAAGGTGTATACTTCCGTGGTTAAGAGAGCCGCTCGGAAGCTGCTGGAGCTGTACCCGGGGGAGGTCTCGGAGGATTTCGAGAAGAACAAAGAGCTGGTGTCCAAGTACCTAGACGTCAAGTCTAAGAAGCTCAGAAACCAGGTAGCCGGCTACCTGACGCGACTAGTCAAGCTCTCGAAGAAGGCCGAGGTCCTCCCGCAGGAAGCGGAGATCTCGGATGAGGGTTAGGATCGAGCTTTACGGGTTCCTGAGAAACCTGGCCGGGTCGGGCGAGGTCGTGGTAGAGGTCCCGGACAGCTCTACCCTAGGGGAGGTCCTCTCCGCGGCTTCGGCCAGAGTCCCGGAGCTCCAAGAGGCTGTCGACCAGCAGGGGAGGCTCAAACCCTACTTCCTTCTCTTCGTTAACGAGGTCGACTACGCGCTCCTGGGGGGGTACGACTACGTGGTGAGGGACGGGGACTCCCTCCAGATACTCCCCATAAGCCACGGCGGGTCCATCGCTCCCCTGGTGGAGTACCTTGAACGAATAAGCTCGGTGAGAGTGCTCGCGTGCATGGTCGACGAGAGGCTCGCAGAGCTCCTGCTGGGCTACGTAGACTCGGTCAACGAGGGGTGCGTGGCGCAGGTACTACCGAGGAGGTACTATTACGGGACCGGGTACTCGGCCCTAGCGGCCTACCTGGCTCTCCGCTCCATGGAGCTCGGGATCAACGTAAGCAAAAAGAAGTCCCTGGAGTTCTTGCTCTACTACTTTGGGGACAGGCAGATAGGCAACGTGCTCAAGCTTCTCAGGAGTGATCGCTCGAGGGAGTACGTGGCCGTCTACGCGTGCTTACCGGAGGCGGAGAGCTCGGGAGACCCCTTTGTCAGGTCCATCGCCGATCGCTGCGAACCCCCAGAAGAGCCCCGGAGCGTGCCTGTGGAGACCGTAGAGAGGCTGGCGCACGGTATGCTCAAGATAATCTCGTGACCACACCTCTAGGCTCGGGGATCTTGGGGTCCGAAAGCTTAAAAAACCCGATCGGAGAGGTTACTTGAGTGGTCCCCCATGTTCGAAGAGGAGGAGTGGTGGGAGGAAGAGGAGGAGTGGTGGGAGGAGGAAGAGGAGGAAGAGGAGTGGGAGGAGTAATCAGGCTTCTGCCACCGGTCCGTTTTTAGGTTTAAAGCCGCCCTCCGCGTACATTCTCCCAGCCCTCCGGCCACTGCGGGGATAGGCTCTTGGTCCGGGTAGCCACCGTCGAGAGGGACCTGTGCAATCCGAGAAAATGCCAGCTCGAGTGCGTTAGGTTCTGCCCCATCAACAGAACGGGCAAGAAGGCCATCGAGGTCCCCCAGGATCTAGGTAAGGCGGTGATATACGAGGAGGTATGCGTGGGGTGCGGTATCTGCGTCAAGAAGTGCCCGTTCCATGCCATCACAGTGGTGAACCTGCCAGACGAGCTTGAGAAGTACGTAGTCCACAGGTACGGGCCGAACGCCTTCAAGCTCTACGGGCTCCCGGTGCCGCAGGAGGGCAGGGTAGTCGGTGTCATAGGTAGAAACGGGATCGGCAAGACGACGGCTCTCAGGATACTCGCGGGCGAGATGGTTCCGAACCTTGGCGATCTCGGCTCGGAGCCGAGCTGGGACGAGGTCATCAAGTTCTTTAAGGGCTCCGAGCTCCACAACTACTTCCACAGACTCGCGAATGGGAGGATCAGGGTAGTGCACAAGATCCAGCACGTCGACGCTGTGAGGGTCTATGTCAAGGGGTACGTAGGGGAGGTGCTCAAGAGGATAGACGAGAGGGGTATCCTGGGAGAGCTCAAGAAGGCTCTCGATATAGAGCCCCTGCTCGACAAGAGAGTGCCCACGCTGAGCGGCGGAGAGCTGCAGAAAGTGACTGTAGCGGCGGCCCTCCTCAGGGCCGCCGACGTGTACATGTTCGACGAGCCCGCCAGCTATCTCGATGTCAGGGAGAGGCTGAGGGTCAGCAGAGCCATAAGGAGGTACGTCCCTAGCGGGGCGTACGCGATTGTCGTGGAGCACGATCTGACGGTGGTAGACTACATCGCTGACCTCGTCTCCATAGTCTACGGGGAGCCCGGAGTCTACGGGGTATACTCGAAGCTCTACTCCGTCGGGTCGGGAGTCAATCACTTCCTCGGAGGCTATCTCCCCGCCGAGAACATGAGGATACGCTCGGAGCCCGTGGTCTTCAACATGAGGCCGGAGCAGCGCGCGATCGAGGTGGAGCAGAGGCAAGTCTACCTCGTGTGGCCGGAGATGTCGAAGTCCCTTGACGGCTTCACTCTCAGCATCGACCAGGGAGAGATAAGGGTCGGGGAGGTGGTGGGGATAGTGGGTCCCAACGGGATCGGCAAGACGACCTTCGCCCGCCTGATAGTGGGCGAGATAGAGCCGGACTCGGGGTACGTACCGTTCAGGGGGCTGAGGATATCGTACAAGCCTCAGTACATAAAGGGGGAGGAGTACCCTTGGGAGTACGTGGGGGAAGCCCTCGAGAGCATCACCAAGGAGGGGATAGCCTCCAGTGAGTGGTTTGCTGATGAGGTGGTGAGGAAGTTCAAGCTCCACAAGCTTAAGGAGAAGAGGATCGGGGAGCTCAGCGGCGGTGAGCTCCAGAAGTTCTCAATAGCCGTAGCCCTAGCAAGGGACGCCGAGCTCTACGTACTCGACGAGCCGTCAGCCTTCCTCGACGTGGACGAGAGGCTAGCTGTGGCTAGGGCCGTAAGGAAGATAATTGAGGGGAGGAGAGCGGCGTGCCTGGTCGTAGACCACGACCTGATGCTGATAGACTACATATCGGACAGGCTCATAGTGTTCTCGGGCGAGCCGGGGGTCAGGGGGAGGAGTTTCGGACCCGTTGACGTGAGGAGAGGGATGAACTCGCTCCTTAGGGAGCTCGAGGTGACGTTCAGGAGAGACGTGAGGACCGGGAGGCCGAGGATCAATAAGCCTGACTCGTACCTAGACAGGTACCTCAAGAGCGTCGGGGAGTACTACTACACCAAGCCGATGGAAGAGGGAGAGCGGTAGCACCGACTCGAGGTCCCCGGAGATCCGATCGCTAGAAGGGCAGCCGGGCGGGCAGTCCGATCTTCTGCAGCAGGTCGCAGAGCACGCACGTCCTCCTGCTGTAGGCTGTGGGCGAGCCGCATACGGAGCACTGGGGCAGCTCTCCCAGCCTCGACGCCTCCGGTAGCAGCTCCCTCTCAACGTACCTGTCCACAGCCTCGAGTATCCTGAGGAGGGAGCCGGGCCTAGCTCTCTCCACCTCGTAGAGATAGTCCCGCACTACGGCCCTCAGCGTAGGTCTGAACCTGATGTAGGGACACTCCGTCTCCTGGAACTTGAAACCCCTCATGAACGCGTAGACAGCGGTCTCCCACTCGTATATCTTCCTGAGGGGCTTGACCCTCTTGACGAAGTACCTACTAAGTGTGGGGCTCAGCGGGTGCCCCTGTATAAGCCTTACTCTGTCGCCCCTCAGCAGGTTCATCACGTAGGTCTGGACCTCGTCGTCCAGGTTGTGAGCGGTCAGCACCCTGTCGTAGCCCAGGGTCCTCGCGTAGTGGTTTATTATCCTCCTCCTCAACACACCGCAGTACGTGCAGGGGCTAGTCTTCAGCCCCCTCGACCTATCCAGGGAGACTAGCTCGTCTAAGCCGAGGCCCGCGAACTCCTTAAAGGATGCCACATGGAGGTCTATGCCGTAACTCCTCGCGACGTCCGCTATCCAGGCCACGTCGTCCGCTCGGTTGTAGCCCTCTACTCCCTCTATCACCGTCACTATGCCCATCCTCCCAGGATCGTGCACCTCCTTGACCAGATCCAGGAGGACGAAGCTGTCCTTGCCCCCCGAGAGTGCTAGGAGCACTCTCTCGCTGGGGGAGAACATCCTATACCTCTCGACCTCCTCCCCCAGCCTCCTCAGCAAGTCCTCTCTGAAGCACCTACTACACAGCGCCCTCCCGGTATGCCTTTGCGCGACCCTGGCCTCGGCCTCCCCGCACGCGTCGCAGCGCCTGATCAAGGTCCCAAGCGTAGTGCTCTGGCCAGCTTTAAGCGTCTCAAAGCTTTTATTGAGGTCGCTGGGGATCGTCGGGGGGTACGACGTGGGGGTAGAGCCCTACGTTAGGCCTCCGCGCCTGGTGAAGGAGAGGGGGATAGTCAAGAACCTTCGGCGCGGTCGCGGCTTCAGCAAGTGCGAGGTCGAGAAGGCCGGTCTCGCCGTAGAGAGTGCGAGGTCCATGGGGATACCGGTGGATGCGAGGAGGAGATCGTGCCACGAGTGGAATGTTAAAGCACTCCTGGAGCTCCTGGCTCGCGGCTCCACCCCCGCCAGCTAGCCGGGCGCAGGGTCAGTCGCTGCCTTCTATAGTGAGAGCCGCCCGGCTATGCCGAGAGACCTCTCCGCCGGCCTCCTCCAGCGCGAGGCCTTCGGCCAGCGCGAGGGCTCTGCGAAGCTTCTCACCTAGCCTCGTCATCCTGTAGGCCCTGCGGCACCCGTCGGATCCCGCGGGCTCCACGATCCCTAGCTCTTCGAGGACCCGGAGAGCAGCGAGGACCTCGCACTCCGTCATTCCGGCATCCGCTGCCACATCCTCCGCGGTGAAGAGCCCCGCATTCATGGAGTCCAGCAGTCTCTTGATCCTGCTCACTCCGGGCCCTTAGCGATCCTCGGGAAGACGGTGAGTTTTAAAGCGGCAGGACCATTAGCCGGAGACCGTTCGTCTCTGGATGCCCGGCGCACTCAGGGACTTCTGCCTCGCCCGCGGATGCTCCGCTACTCCCCGCACAATCATGAGCAGCCGTAGAACCAGCGGAGCGGTGCTCCCATCGTCCCCGGCCAGGAGTAGGAGAGGCTTTCTTAAGAACGCCGCACCGCTGAAGAAGCGGCCCATTTCCGGCACACATGCCCCTGGATAGCGCGGACCTCTTTTTAAGGGGAGCTCCTATTGGGAACAGACATGGCTGTAGAGAGGGGGTTGAGAAGGGGGGTAAGCGAGCTGGTGATAGTGCTAGCCCTCATAGCGATAATAATCCCCATAGTGATGGTGCTTCAGGGATGGCTCTCTAGCAGAGCGGGAAGCCTCGAGGGCATCAACGTTATCCAGCCCCTCAGCGGGTATGTGATCAGCAGAACCTACACGGACGGTAGGGAGGTCATTACGATAGGTCTGCGTAACCAGGGTCAGACCTCGTACGAGGTGAAGGGCTTCAAGGCCGTGCTGGTGAACGGGTCTGTGAGAGACGTAGAGTGGTCCAGCAGCACTGCCGGCACCGTACTAGAGCCGGGTAGTGAGAGGGTATTCGTCATCACCGTCTCCTCAGGCTCGACTAGGGTCAAGAGCATTGTAGTGACAGCGAGCGAGATTGCCACCGGAAAGCGCGTCGAGACTTCGATAAACCTGTGAGAGGCCTAGCGCCCCCGAACACAAACCCAGGGGTGTTTTTAGCTGGAGGTCCTCCTCAGCTACAACGTCGGGCTTTCCTCCATAAGCATAGTCAGAGACCCCTCCGGGAACTACCACTACCTCGTCAGCGACATAGACCCGGAGAAGTACGAGGCCGTGGCGAGGCTCGTTAGCAAGGCCCTGGAGCTCGTAGACCCGAGGAGGAGCGCGGGAGTCTACGACGTCACCAAGGCCGTGCTTGCGTACCTCAAGGGCTACGACCCGGAGCTCGTATCATACGTGGTAAGCAGGGAGCTCAAGTACAAGAAGCTCCAAGTCCTCGTCGACGACCCCTACGTGGAGGACGTATCGATAGTCGGCCCGGGACCGGTTTGGGTTAGGCACAAGTACGTGCTCGAGAGGGATCCCTCGGCTGACTACATCGAGACGAACATCGTGATATCCTCCCACGAGGAGCTGATGAGCTATATGGAGCTCATAGCCGAGAGGTCCGGCAGAGTGGTGAATAGGAAGGCCCTCGTCATGGACTTCACACTCCCCGAGGAGGACGGCGGTCACAGAGTCCACCTAGTCCTGCCCGACGTGGCCCACCCGACCGGGGAGGTGGTCATTAGGAAGAAGGTTCACCACGGCTCTGTAGACCTCGACGTCCTCGTTAAGACCGGGACCGTGCCGGAGCCTGTGGCTGAGCTGGTAAAGCTCGTTGTCAGGAGGGGCGGGTCCCTGGTAATCCTCGGACCCCCGGGGTCTGGTAAGACCACCTTGCTCAAGGCCATACTGTACTCGGTCATCCCCAGGCACTGGAAGATAGCGATAATCGAAGACACTCCCGAGGTGGACGTGCCGAAGGGCGCCAGCTGGGTCAGGTACGCTGTGCCCGCCAACGTCTGGGGTTCTGATAGGGGGGTGGACCAGATGGCCTTAGCTAAGGCTGCTCTCAGGGCCTCGGTCAGCCGGTTCCTGGTCATCGGCGAGACCCGGGGCGCCGAGGCGAAGGTGCTGGCCCAGGCTATGAACATGGGGCTGGGCGGTCTATGCCTGCCGAGAGACCAGCTGGTCCTGGCAAGGGTCGACGGGCGGGTGGACCTCTACGAGATCGGAGAGTTGGTGGACGGAGTGTTGAGGGGCGACTACGGCAGAGTAGAAGTCGTAGCGCCCGGACCAGATCTCGAGCCGACGTGGCGACCGATATCCGCGGTGGTCGTGAAGAGGGGGTCCGGCAGGTTCGTGAGGGTCGAGGTCGACGGCGGAGCCGTGCACGAGGTCCACGAAGAGCACATCGTCGTCGTAGCGGGCAGAGGATCGGGTCTAGAATTCAAGAGAGCGAGAGAGCTCGAGCCCGGCGACCTGCTGATAGCGCTCCCCCATCCCCCCAGATCGACCAGCGAGAATGCCTTCGTGGAGGTCCCGGTGCTCACCGGAGACCCGGGATCCGGACCCCCCAGCGCGCCCGCTCCGCTAACGAGCCAGGCCATCCACCTGAGGCTTAGCAAGAGCCTGGGGTACGTCGTGGGAGCCTACCTGGCGGCGGGCTCCCTCGCGGGGGACCGCTCTGGGGTCCCGGTGGGAGTTCGGTTCGACGTCAGCGCGGACGCTTTGAGCAAGCTTCTCGCGTCCCTGGAGGGCGTGGGTCTCAAAAGCGCCGAGATCGAGACCGCCAGTGCCCCGCTCGGGGGCTTTGCCCGTGTGGTCGCGAGGTCCCGGGTCCTGGCCCAGCTACTCGCCCGCATCGCGGGCGAAGACTCCGACGCCAAGCGCGTGCCACTGAATCTAGCCCTCGAATCGGGTAGGGAGTTCAGAGCGGGCCTGGTGGAGGGATACCTCGAGAGCTCTCGGAGCCCGCGCACGGGGGATGGTATCGGGATGCGCGCGCCGAGCCGGAAGCTGGCGGAGTCCCTAGCCCTCGTCCTCAAGACCTTCGGTCTGCAGCCCTCGGTTAGGAGCTCTGAGTCGGGCGACTACGAGATCCTCGCCGAGGAGGGGGAGGTCAGGAGGCTTCTAGCGAGCCCCGAGTGCGGTGGCGGGCCGGTGCTGCTGAGGGTCAGGAGGGTGGAGGTGGTCGAGAAGGAGAGTCTGCTGTACGACGTCGAGGTCCCGGGAGCTCACCTCTACGCCATTTCGGGCTCCCTGATACTGACTCACAACACGACATTCCACGCGGGCTCGCCCGAGGAGGCTATCGTCAGGCTCACCTCGCCCCCGATAGAGCTGGCCCCGCAGCAGCTCGCCATGATCTGGCTCTTCGTCACGCTGGGCTTCCTCGAGGGGGAGGGGTTGAGGAGGGTCGTCGTCAGGGTCGACGAGCCGGTGCTCAAGTCGAGCACTCTGGTCCTCAACACGATCTACAGATACGGTGAGGAGGTGGACCTGGAGACGCTTACCAAGAGGTTTACTAGAGCGAGAGACCTATGGGTCTAGCCGATTCCCCCGTTCTCTCGGTGGCTAGGGTCCTGGGAGGGTACCTGGAGCTGCTGAACTCGGTGAGGATAAGGAGGGGTAAGCCGAGGCTCGAGCCCCGCAAGGGGGCCCTCTACGTGCTGAGGGTCTCTGCCGTACCGACCATAGCTGCTTTATCGGCTTCGTGCGCGGCACCGCTCCTCCGCAATCCGGGTCTGATCTACTACGCGATCCCCGCGGCGGTCCTCACACTCCTTCTGGCGCCCCTAGCTGCGGAGTACCTGCTCTACCTCGGCTACGTGAGGAACTTGGGGGAGGACCTAGCGTACTTCATGATGCTAGAGGGGGTGAGCCCCGGTGACGACCTGCTGAGGGACCTGGAGGAGGAGTCTAGGTCTCTGTGCTCGTTTCTCCCAGCGTTGTGCAACGAGTGCTCCAGGCTCAGACTGTTCACCAGGTTCTTCCCCGGCGCGAGGGGCGTCAGAGAGTACGTTTCGAGAGCCCCGAGGCCGATGAGGAAGCTGCTCCTGGAGTACATGGTGGTCCGCGAGAGCGCCGATCTCGGCTCGTGGCTCTACGGCAAGTTTCGGGAGGTCCTCCGAGAGCTCAAGAACTCCGCGAGAAGCTCGCTGGAGCTCAAGACCCTCCTGAGCCTGGCCGCGGTCGTGTTCAACGGCCTCTCGCCCCCCCTGATCGCCCTCGCGACGGCACTGAGCAGCGCGGAGACCCCTCACGCCTACCTAATCATAGCAGCGCCCGCTGCTGCCCTGGTCGCGGCGGAGGGGTTGGCTCCCAGGTTACTGAAGGTGTCCTCCGAGAGTAGGGAGCTCGGGTACCTGGCCCCCCTACTGATGGCGCCTCTCCTCTCGCTCCCTCTGCTTGGACCCAGGACCTCGGCTACTCTGCTGGGCCTCCTCCTCACCGCTCTGGGAGCAGTCGCGACTGCGAGGTACGCTAAAGCGTACTCGGTCGTCATGTCGCTGCCGTCCCGGCTAGTCGTCCTGGCGGACAAGATACCCTACTCCAGCAACCCCAAGAGGTTAGTGGAGGAGAGCCTGGCTGACGCGCACGGCCGCGGCGTCCTCCCCTCCCTCTGCTACCACATGCTCCTGAGGTCCGTAAAGCAGGGGAGCGTGGACACGGTCAGAGTGATCGCGTTTAAAGATATAGTCGAGGAGCTCTTCTCCCTGGTAAAGCAGGGCACCGCGGTGAGGATCCTGGTCCTGGTCACGGCACTCTCCCAGCCCTTCATCTTCAGCTTCTCGACGTCCCTGGTCGCAGCGCTGGGGCTGGCGAGCGGGGGGATCGGCATCTACGGCCTCGCGTCGTCCCTCCTCTATAGCTCGGTCGCGACGTTCGCCGTCTTCGGCACCTTCAAGAACACACTCCTAGCGGGACTGGTGCTGCTGGAGCTCTGCGCGCTCGGTGTGGCTCCGTGATGGTCCCTCTCGTGACCAGGATAGTGAAGCTGGACGAGGTTCTCGGCAAGCTGGGACCAGTCGATGGCGTGGAGCTGCTCAGGAGCGCGCAGGGCAGACCCGCGCTTAGGGTTGTAAGTGACGGAAGTGCTCGCTTCTACTCCCTCGATGAGGAGCCCCTGCTGGTGGCGACCATAGGCTCCCCACCGTCGGTCCTGAGCGTAGGCGGGGTCCGCGTTGAGGGCTCCGGTCACGAGGTGTCCCTCACAGCCGGGGGGAGGGTGTTCCGGGGCAGCGGGCTAGTCGGGGAGTCCGGGACTCTGGCCTACTTCATCGTATGCAGGAGGAGCAGGTGCCGCGCTGGAGTGGTCGACCTCGTCGACGGGCTCGTCAGGCTCTACGACGTAGATGGCCTGCGCCCCGCGGACCTCCGGGGCTTCGCGGTCAGCGCGGGTGCGGAGGGCTTCTCCGTAGCCAACAGGTCTTTAACCATCTCCGTGTCCACTAGTGGAGTGGAGCTACTGCCGGGGTTCTTCAGGTTCATCGCGAGCTGCCCGACCGGGGACTACCTGGTGGACCGGGAGGGGTTCCTAGTGAGGGTCAGGAGAGGAATCATCGATGTCCTCGGTAGAGTGGTAGAGCCTGTCTCGGCGGCATGCCTGAGCGACGGAGTAGTCGTGGCAGACAGAGAGGGCCTCAAGGTCGTGAGATACGGTGCCTACACCACCGTACTCAAGGAGGCGGTCAGGGAGCTATCCTCGTTCAGGGACGTGGTCTCCGCCGTGAGTAGGGCGGGAGTGGTCAGAATACTGAGCGGCAAGGACTCCTACGTTCTCGACTCTCCCCTGCTGAGATCGTGCAAGTCGACTAGGAGGGGGGTCGCCTGCCTCACCGAGGACTCCATCGTCTTCCTGGACCCGGAGGTCCGCATCGAGGTGGAGGTGGACGTCGCTGGCGGCAACGAGGGAGAGCCGGTAGAGCTGAGGGTCAAGCCATGGTTCGAGAGCTGCCGCCTCTCGATCGCCCCAAAGCTCATCGGGATCCTAGACAGGGTCGTAGACGACGGGGCGCTCCGCGCTAGGATATACCCGAGGATCCTGGGGTGGGAGGGCTACGTCAGGGTCACCGTGGAGTGTCCCACCTACTGTCGGAGCGTCGACGAGTACGTCAAGTTCGGTAGCCTAGAGCTGGGGGAGGTCCTCGAGAAGTACGTCGCCGTGGTCAAGTCGGGGAGGATTCTGGGGAGCGTAGACCACAACTGCCTCGGCCGAACAACCTTTAGGGTCCTCAGCGGCTTCCCGCTACCCGTCCCCCTCAGAGTGACAGCAACAGGTCTCGAGGGGGCTAGCGTCACGCTCAGCAGAGACGTGGTAGTCCCCGGGCTCAACGAGGTCTCTGTGAGGCTCACGGGGAAGTGCTCCGGCGACGGCGGAGTGTTCGTAAAGCTGACCAGCGGTCCGGGAGTTGTCGAGCCCGAGGAGATAGCGACGATCTACATAGACCCCGGGGAGTTCAGGGTCATCGAGTGGAGACCCGACGAGGAGGTCTCGATCTCCAGTGAGGGCCCCGGGAGCGTGGTAAGAGCGCCGGACTCCTACCTGAGGCTCTACTGCTCGAACGGGAGGACATTCGAGGGGCGTGATAGCATCGCTGTGGAGGACTGCGAAGAGCCCGCCCTACTCGATGTAGCTAAGGTCTTAAGCGAGGGCGGCGAGGCGTTCGAGCTCAGAGCGGGGAGAGTCCTCAGGGACGCCGTTCGGAGATGCCTTAGCGGTTCCGGGAGTGCTAGAGTCGTCGCCGGGGGGTTCTACGCGGACTGCGGCAAATACGAGGTCACCGCCGGCGAGGACCTCCGCTTGAGGATGGAGTACGAGAGCGGCTACAGGGTCTCCGTCTACCTCGGCAACGCTAGGGCGCGCGAGCTGAGGCTCAACCCGCTCTACCTGCTGACGGGGTTCTCCGTCGGCCTGGGCCCGGGCAGAGTGGAAGTGGACTGGAGGAGCGTGTTCAGGCTGGCCCTCTGGACAGCCTTGTCGATAGGGCGTTACGTAGAGGAGCTAGTCCATGGACGAAGGGACTTATGAGCTTAGAGACGGGCTCCTGGTGTACAGGGGAGACGCCGAGGTATGTGTCAAGAGAGTGACTAAGGTATCGAACGTGAGCACCGCGGTGCAGGACCTCGACGACCACGCCGCGGTGAGGTACGTCAAGGCGTACGCCAACGCCCTCAACCTCGGCTTCCCCCTGGAGTTCTACACTGCGGTGAGGCCTGTGGACAGGGTGGCGTTCGCAAAGAGTCTCGAAAAGGTCATAACCGAGAGCATGATCGTTTACGAGGTCAATCCGTTCAAGTACGATAGCAAGATAAGGGCGGCGAGAGCCAGGCAGCTGAGGAACAGAGTCCTCGAGGACTCCGTCCAGCCCTTCGAGGTCGAGGTCTACGTGGCCGTCTCCTCCTGCGCCGAGGACTTCGAGACCGCTCTGGAGGCTCTGAGGACCAGGCTGAGGGTCCTGAGGAGCACGCTGAGTACCCTGGGGGTGGATCTCGAGGAGGTCGACGCGGGGAGAGTGATCACCAAGCTGGCCCTAGCCGAGATGCCCCAGCGGAGGCGCGGTCTCCTCCGCAGAGTGGTCGATAGGCTCAAGAGGAAGATAGTCGCGGTGGACTTAGTCTCGGTACCGGTCTTTACGTTCATCCCCCTGCTGGGGCGAGCGAGGCCCTCCCTGAGGTCCTCGGGGGTAAGGCTGGGGGTGGACCTGGAGAGTGGAGAGGAGGTCTACTGGAACCCGGACGAGGCTACGTCTCCCCATGTGCTGGTGGTGGGGCCCTCCGGAATAGGCAAGACCACGTTCCTGGCCGAGCTCTCGCTATCCCTCAGCAGGGCCGGGCTCGGAGTGCTGGTCTTAGACCCGAAGAGCGAGTACGCCAAGCTCCTCGAATCGAAGGGCGGGAGGGCCTTCCGCTATGTCCTGGGCAGGGACGTCTCGCTGGGGCTCGTCGAGCTGCTGAGGAGAGTGCGCGACGCTCTCGGCAAGGATGTCGCGGAGGTGCTGCTGGACCTCGTGGCGGTCCACAGAGAGCTCGGTAGAAGAGAGGTCTTTCAGTGCCTCTATACGGCCTTGAGTAGCATCGGTGGGATCCCGGAGAGCGGGGATCTAGAGCTCGTGGACTCTCTGAAGAGGTTCTCTAGGTACTGCCCCGAGGAGTACTCGGAGTACGCCACCGGCAAGGTGCTCTCGACGCTGGCGGCGGTGTCCGGGGGGAGGCGGGGGCTGATAAGCCTGCTAGGGGAGCTTGACGGAGTGAACATCGTGGACGTCTCGGTAGCCCTCTCCGTGGACCCCTACGTGCTGCCCATGCTACTGAAGGTCCTCTCGATGGCCGTGAGGCTCCTGCCCAGCGGATCCCCGGAGAGGTCTAGGTACCGGAGAATGCTTGTGGTGGACGAGGCCTGGACCGTGCTCAGGGACAGATCTCTGGAGGTGGTAGAGGAGCTCATAAGGATCGGGAGGAGCTTCGGCACTGTGGTGGCGCTGGCTACGCAGGCGATAAGGGACTTCACCGAGGTCCTGGGACCCCTAGTCGACAACCTCGGTCTACTCGTGGTGCTCCCCTCAACGAGCGCCGAGTACTGGGAAGAGGTCAGAAGGATGCTAAGGGCGAGCGGAGAGCGCGTAGAGAGGATGAGGACCCTCGGGAGGGGCTACGCTCTAGTGAGGATGGCCCCCGATCCCAGGGCTCTCCTAGTTAAGCTAGACCACCGCTAAGAGCTCGGACTCCGCGGGCTCTCCCGAGCGTCGGGAGAGCCGGGAGACCGGGCACTGTCGTGACACGGAGGGGTTGTAAAAGGTTATAAGGTCGGAGCATTAGGAGGTCTCTGGTGCCGGGGTAGCTCAGCAAGGTAGAGCGCCGGGCTGTTAACCCGGTGGTCGGAGGTTCGAGTCCTCCCCCCGGCGCCATTCGGCGACGCCGCGTACAAGCTCTCTGCCCGGGAACAAGGCTCTAGTTCGCCTGGGGCTGGCGGGCTCGGGGCTTCTGAGAAAACCTAGAGCCTAAGAGGGAGGACCCCAGTCTATGGGGGTTCGGGAGAGCAAAAACGGTTTGGGAGTTCTCGAGCTGGACCGCCAGGTTAAGCCGGGTAGTCCTCGGGAACCTTGGCCCTGAAGTACTTCCCGCTAGGGCTCTTGAACAGACCTATCTTGACTCCCTTCCTACCCTTGGGAGCTAGGGTCCAGACCTTCTCCGGTACCAGCTCTAGCTCCTGCCCTGTGTGCGGGTCCTTCACCTTAACAGGGGGCTTCTTGCTCATTTACTTTTTCACCATCACCGTGCTATCCTCGACGTTATTAAACTTTGCACAACTACTTCAGGTAGGAGCTCGGGATCTACATAGAATTTACATCAAAGTTCATCTGAAGCATTATATCAAATAGAAACCGGGGCATACTTGCGTCGAGACCCTTCCTCCGATAGCGGATTACTTCAGCTGATGAAAAAACTCAAGGCGGTAAGGTAACGTAGTACCGCATCCCCTCTCCACGTTGGTCGCCCGGAGCTACCGCTGGGACCACAGGTACTCGCTCAGCCTCCTGAGGATCACCTGAGCGTCGCTGAATAGTCTAGCCCTAGACTCGACCAGCTCCCTGTCCAGCTTGAGCCTCCGGCTCCTCGCGAGCCCCCCGATGCTCCTCAGAGCCTCCAGGTCCTCGGTCCTCCCGGCGACGGCCTTCAGAACAACGTAGTCCTCCGGCCTTACCGCTCTCACACTGGTCCCGAGGACGTCGTACTCGACCGCGCCCTCGATGATCTCGTCCGGTATATAGAAGTCGTAGAGGTTCTCGTAGAGATCCACCGTGACCTCGTAGCCGTCAACGAAGCAGGTGATGCTGGGGGTGCCGAGCCATGTGGACCCGAGGATGCAGCCTCGGCTCCTGGCCAGCTCCTCCAGGACGCTGTAGTTCACCAGGACGGACGTGGAGGTCACGAAGAGGTCGACGTCCCCCTCGAAGCTCTCCCTGCCGAGCGCCAGCTCTACGGAGGTGCTACCGATCACTACACCGTCGATCCCCTCGGCCCGGAGCAGGCCGATCATCCTGCTCAGCGCCCTACTCGAAAACACACGTTCACCTGGCGCGTAGTACGCGTAGGGCTTAAAGAATCCACGAGCGTGGAGCCGCGGCTTCCGAGAGTCCCCGGGCCGCCCAGACCTCGGTCCGCTCGGAAGAACGGTCTCCCTCCGCGTTGCGCGTGTCGCTACTTCTTCACTCCTATCCTCTTCCTCTTAGGCCTAAGGTTGCGGCTCCTGCACCTCCTACACTTGGTCGCTCCGGGGGGGTTCTTGGCTCCGCACTTCCTGCATATCAGCTTGTTCAGTACCCTCTCCTCGACTATCTTGAGGAGCGCCGGGTCGGTGATGGGCATCCGCTACCCCACCTTTACGAGAGGATTACACTTAAAAGTTTAAGCCACGGAATATACGATAGACAGCCCAGCGGAGATGGTAAGGGTTGAAGATACCCCTGGACCACCTCTGCGTGAGGTCCGGCGTGCTGTGTCCTAGGTGCGAGTCGCTAGTCAGGAGCGGCATCGTAACGGAGCTTGACGTAGAGGTGATGAGGCTCCTCCTCAAGGCGGAGGGGATGCCCGATTTCAGGTTCCTGCGGGATTCCGAGTACGTGAGGTCGGCGAACCTCGGGAGCGTTCTCGTCGTGCAGATCAGCATGCCGCCCAACGCCGTCGACAGCAGGGCCCTCCTGAAGCTGTCCAGGCACTTAGAGGGTCAGCTGAACGTAAGGGTCAGAGTGGTAGACGCCAGGAACTCTAGCGCGAAGGACCTCGTGAGAAACGTCATCCAGCCCGCTAGGGTCCTGGGCGTGAACACGCTCTGGCTCCCCGACGGCTCGATGGAGTACGTGGTCAGAATACCGAGGTCCGACATAAAGCACCTCCCGGCGCCCCAGGAAGACGTAGAACACCTCCTCTCGCAGATGGTCGGGGTCAACGTGAGGATAAGGGTGGTGGAGAGCTGACCGTCTACAGGACCCACGTCTCCTCCGAGCTCGGGCCTCACCTGGAGGGCTCCGAGGTTATTGTGGCCGGGTGGGTCCACGCAAAGAGGGACCTGGGGGGTAAGAAGTTCCTGCTCTTGAGGGACAGGGACGGTATCGTGCAGGTCGTCATAAGCAAGGACCAGAGGGAGCTGTGCGAGCTGTTCTACGAGCTCACCCTGGAGTCCGCCGTCTCGGTAGTCGGGAAAGTGAGGGCCGATGCTAGAGCGCCGGGAGGCTTCGAGGTGGTCCCGACCAGGATAGTGGTGCTCAACCTCGCTAGGGCCCCTCTGCCCCTGGACGTGAGCGGCAAGGTCCCAGCGGACGTCGATACGAGGTTCAGGGAGAGGGTCCTGGATCTTAGGAGGGAGGAGACCAAGGCCATGTTCAAGGTGCTATCCGTAGCCCTGAGGGCGATGAGGGAGGAGCTCTACAGTGCCGGCTTCGTAGAGGTCTTCACTCCGAAGATAGTCGCGACCGCGACGGAGGGAGGGGCTACCCTCTTCCCGGTCGCCTATTTCGGGCGCGAGGCCTACCTAGCGCAGAGTCCGCAGCTCTACAAGGAGCTGCTAGCGGGCGCGTTTGAGAGGGTCTTCGAGATAGCTCCGGCGTGGAGAGCTGAGGAGTCGGATACCCCCTACCACCTCGCCGAGTTTATATCCGTCGACGTCGAGATGGCGTTCGCAAACTACGAGGACGCCATGAGGATCCTCGAGAGGGTCGTAGCGAGGGCTGCGAGAGAGGTCAGGGAGGTAGCACCAAGGGAGCTCAGAGTGCTCGGCTACGAGCCTCCGGAAATCAGGCTGCCCGTGAGGAGGATCACTTACGCTGACGCTGCAAGGGTCCTAGCGGAAAGCGGGGAAAGGGTAGATCCCGGTGAGGATCTCTCCACACCTCACCTGAGGAGGCTCTCGGAGCTCGTAGGGGAGGAGGTCTACTTTATTGTCGACTGGCCCGATAAAACCAGGCCCTTCTACACGATGCCCAAAGACGACGGAGTCTTCAGCGAGTCGTTCGACTTTGTCTGGGGGCACCTCGAGATAGCCTCGGGGAGTACTAGGGTCCACCGGAAGGACCTGCTAGTGAAGAGGTTGAAGGAGAGAGGGCTCAACCCGGAAAACTTCGAGTTCTTCCTTAAGTGGTTCGACTACGGGATGCCTCCCCACGCCGGATGGGGGATGGGGCTAGCCAGGCTCGGGCTCATGCTGACCGGCGCCAAGAACGTCAGGGAGCTGGTAGCCTTTCCGAGGGACAAGAAGAGGCTCGTCCCGTGAGCGGCGGCTGACGATACTCGGGGACGACCTGTTCCATGCCCAGCGCGCCGGCTTCCTCTCATACCGCAGACCCCGAGGGGGTGACGCGACCGCGGGATCCGCTAGACATGCTCGACGAGAGGCTGAGAAGAGTGATGCTCGAAGAGGGTTATACTTCTCTAACCCCGATCCAGGAGATCGCCATACCGAAGGTGCTCTCGGGGAGGCACGTTCTGGTGGTGGCCCCGACGGGCTCGGGAAAGACCGAGGCGGCCGTCTTCCCGATACTGACGGAGATCCTCAGGAGGAGCTACTTCGAGCGCGTAGCGGTGCTCTACATCACTCCACTCAGGGCCCTCAACAGGGATATTATGAGGAGAGTCGTGAGGATATCTCGCAGGCTGGGCATAGAGGTTTCCGTGAGGCACGGCGATACCCCGTCCTCGATGAGGAGGCTCATCGCTTTGAAGCCTCCGCACGTACTGATAACGACTCCCGAGACGTTCTCCTACATCCTCGTAAACCCGAAGCTGAGGGAGGCCCTGAGGAAAGTCAGGTGGGTCGTGATAGACGAGCTCCACGAGCTCCTGGAGAGCAAGAGGGGCTCCCAGGTCTCCGCGAACCTAGAGAGGCTGGTGGAGATAGCCGGCAGCTTCCAGAGGATAGGGCTCTCCGCTAGCATAGGGGACCTCGAGACCGCCAAGAAGTTCCTGGCCTACGGGCGACCGGTTGAGGAAGCAGTTCTCGATGAAGTTAGGGACGCCGAGATCCACCTCGTCTCCGGGTACTACTCCGCAGACCCTTCCGGGAAGGTCAATGCCATAGCGGACATAGTCGGGAAGTACGGGACCTCCATAGCATTCACGAATACGAGAGACGAGGCTGAGTACATAGGCAGGAAGCTGAGCGACCTAGGATTGAGGGTCGGGGTACATCACGGTAGCCTATCTAGGGAGGAGCGCGAGGAGGTCGAGTCTCTCCTGAAGGAGGGGTCCCTGCCTTGCGTCGTCGCGACGTCGAGCCTCGAGCTAGGAATAGACGTGGGCTCGGTCAACGCTGTCGTCCAGGTCTCGTCGCCTAGGCAAGTCCTCAAGCTGGTCCAGAGGGTAGGGCGGTCTCGCCACGGACCGGGGATGAAGGCTCTGGGTTACGTGATCTGCGATGACTCTCTGGACGATATAATGGAGTCGGCGGTCATAATCAGGAGAGCGCTAGCCGGGGAGCTGGAGAAAGCTAGGCCGTTCGAGAAGCCCTACGACGTCCTGGTCCACATTCTCGTCGGCATGGGCTTAGAAGGAGGCTACACGGTCGACAAGGCCTATAGGGTCCTCACCAGGTCATACCCCTACTCGGGCCTTGACCCGGAGGAGCTTAGGAGGGTTGTCGACAAGGCGGTCGAGTTCGGCTACCTCAGGGTCCGGGACGACGGCGCTCTTGAGACGGCGCCCAAGGGCAGAGTGTTCTACATGACCTCGACGACCATAGTTGACGTGTCTTCTTACGACGCGGTGGACTCTCTGTCCAGGAGGAGGGTCGGAAAGCTCGACGAGGAGTTTGTGGCGAACCTCGAGGACGGAGCGAGCCTGGTCCTCGGAGGAAGACTGTGGAGAGTGGTCGCCGTAGATCCGGGAGCGCGCAGAGTCTACATCGAGGAGGTGCCGGAGGGGGAGGCGCTAATCCCGTCCTGGACCGGGGAGACTATCCCCGTGGACTACAGGGTCGCTAGAGAGGTGTGCGGAGCGCTGAGAGCCGCTGTCGCGACCGGTCGGCTCGATACGCGGTACTCCTCGTTCATGAGCGGGGAGGCGGTGGACTACGTGAAGAGGGTCCTAGAGGAGTACAAGCGGGGTAGTCACCCGCTGCCGTCTGACAGGGTCCTAGTCGTGGAGTACCTTGACTCAAACAGGCCCCTGCTTGTAGTGTTGAGCTGCCTCGGCACGAAGGGCAACAGGGGTCTCGCGTACCTAGTCCTCCGCGAGCTGGAGCAGGTATGCGGAACGAGCCTGGCTTTCAAGGCGGACCCCTATAGAGTGATCGCCGAGATCCCGTACAGGCTACCCCCGCATGAGGTCTTCGAAAGCGTCCTGAGAGCCCTGAGTACGGAGAAGCCCTCCGAGGTGCTGGTCGAGGGGATGAAGAGATCGAGACTCTTCGACCTACTCCTCTTCAACGTTGGGCGCAGGCTCAACCTCATACCCGAAGACGCTGACCCGAAGCTCGTGAGGGCGATTATAGCCGGGCTCCGCGCCGACGGGGTGGTCAGCACCGAGGCGGTGAGGGAGGGGCTGACGCGGTACGTGGATGCGGGGGTGGTCACGAGGCTTGTTGAGGGCGTTAGGAGCGGTAGGATCCGCGTCGAGTTGAGGTCGTCGTTTAAGCTCTCGCCCCTAGCCGCCGAGGGACTCAGAGTGGAGAGAGCGTACGACAGAGTAAGGGGAGGCTTCATACCCAGGAAGGTCATTGCCGAAGTGGTGAGGAGGAGGATACTTGGGAAGGAGGTGCTGCTCGTCTGCCTCAAGTGCGGGCACAGCTGGACCTCTAGAGTGGGGGACCTAAGTGATAGAGTCAACTGCGGCAGATGCGGTTACGGACTGGTGGGAGTTAGCAAGAGCGTCTCGGAGGAGGTCGTCGCGGTAGCCAGAAAAGCCATCAAACTCCGCAACGAGTACAGGTACAGGCTGAGCGAAGAAGAGGTGAGGGTATTCGAGAGGCTCATGGACAGCGCGATGCTGGTCCTAGACTACGGCAGGAGAGCCGTCGAAGCTCTGGTAGCCCACGGTGTTGGACCGGATACGGCCAAGAAGGCCCTTCAGTACAGCGGCGAGGAGTTCTACGTAAAGCTCTACGAGCTAGAAAAGCTCTACATCAAAACGAGGAGATTCTGGGACTGAGCCCCAGCTCGACGCAGTATACCCCCCTGAGCCCGGGGACGTAGGTAGAGGGGGGCTCTCCGCAGGGGACTCTAAGACCGTACACCGAGTACCACAAGCCGTTGACGAACTCTATGATCTTCTCAGCCTTCTCGGCGTCTCCCTCCATGAACACTCTAGCGAGCGCTATCACGGACTTGCCAGCCACGTGTACAAGGGCCTCTCTGCTCACGTCTAGGAACGGCTGGGGGAGATCTCCCAGTGTTGCGATCCTCCTGACCCTGAGGACTATACTCTCCCCCAGCTCCACCGGGGGCTCTCCGTACCTCCAGGCATAGTGCGAGGCGATCAGATCGGTCAGCCTCAGCGCGGGCACGTGGTCTGGGAGGCCCAGTCTGTAGTCTATCGAGTAGGCCAGGTCGAGGGAATCTCTATCTAGGCGGAGGAGCGAGCGAAGGATCTCGTTGGTCGCGCCGACGTAAGCGAGAGCGTCGTAATCCGCTCGCCCCCTGCAGACGAGCCTGAACCTCATCGAGACGGTTCTCTCCAGTTCCTCCTTGAAGCTCGCGACGTACTCCGCCGCGGGCTCGGGGAGCTCTATCCTATCAGCACCTCCCGAGGGGACTGCCTCCACGTCCAGGTCCAAGCTCAGTCCACCGACTCTAGCCACCAAGACGGGGTTGCTCGCGCCGGCTATCGGCACGTACGCTAGTGGGAGGGCCACGGTCGTCGCCTGGGAAGCGTTCCCGCTGGACTTAAAGCTCTTCTCGAGAGCTCCGGGGCAGGCTCGGACTTAGCTCGCTCACGCTATTTAGGCTCTGTAACCCCAGAAGAGGGCGGTGGCCGGAGCCGGCTGGTAGCTACGGGGAACTGGGGAAACACCGCCCTCCACACGGCACGGAGGCTCCGCAAGGAGCGCGGGGAGACCCGCGGCGACGGCACAGAAACGGCACGGCCACTCCCGGGTGTCCGTGAGGCGGCGAGGGCGCTCCGGCGACGGAGCGTCAGCAACCCGCTGAGTATGGGAGTGGATGCGCTGAAACGGCCGCCCCTCCGGGAGCAAGGCCGAGCAGCACCGATGAGTCGCCGTGTGAGGTGCGGGTAGGCCGCATAGTCCAATGCTACCGCAGTACAGAAGGCGGGTTATAGCCGGCACCGGCCACCGAGTCCGCGCTCCGCCTCTTCCCTATCAAGAGAAATCCCGGATACAGCTTTAAAGCAGTCAACCCTAGGGAAACTGGGGGCCGTAGTTTAGCTTGGTAGAATGCGGGGCTTGGGCCCCCGTGGTCCGGGGTTCAAATCCCCGCGGCCCCACCAGAGGGCGATGCGACGGTCCTCGACGCTGGAACACTTACGCTCGACGGAAAGGCGCGGCACGCGCATGCGGCAAGTCCGGGGTCGTGGGGAAAGCCCGCGGCCTTTCGCGGTGCGCAGGGATTTCTAGCCCAGCGCGAGACCCCCCGTGGTAGCGTAGGTGGCGGTCGCTAGAGTAGCTGTAGTGTACTACTCGAGGACCGGCGTTACGAAGACCGTCGCTGAGAGCCTAGCGGAGCCCCTGAGGAGCGCTGGCGCCCCCGTAGACGTGTACGGGGTTCTGCCCGCGGAGGAATACTCCAGACCTCTCCACTTCAATCCCAGGCTAGCATACGAGACTCTCGTGAGGAGGGGCACCGACGTGAAGTTCGAGCCGGAGGAGCCTAGGCTGGAGGAGTACGATGTCGTAGTCGTAGCTTCGCCCGTATGGTTTAACACTCTGGCGCCACCCGTTCAAGAGTTTCTGAGGAGGCACCGTCGCGGAGCGAGGTCCCTAGTCGTCATCACGACGAGCACTCTAGATGTGGACTGTTCGAGAGTCAGTAGGGTTGTCGAGGAGCTCTACGGGAGCGAGCCGGCTCTGTGCGTAAACGTTAGGAGCGCTCAGGTCGGGGACCCAGCTGAGCTCCGGAGGATCTCTTGTGATATCTCTAGGAAGATAGTAAATCTAGCCGGAGGGGGCCGGATCCCAGAGGCCGAGAGCTCCTAGACTACCGCGTCGGACCAGCGGCATTTAAGCCTCGCTCCGTACCCCACTACCGGCTCGCGGTGCGGTTGGCTTGGACGAGCGCCGCGACGGTAAGGTCCGTGGGAGTCGCGCCGGATCGCGTAGAGTATTCCTGAGGAGACACCTGATGCTGAGCAGGGAGTTCGCGGACATGCTGCTGAGGGGCGTTAAGAGATCTACCATACGACTAGGGATCGTGATACCGAAGTACGACGAGGTTATAGTCCACAGCGGTGGGAGACCCATAGCAAAGGCCAGGATAGCCGGCGTCAGGTACAAAAAGGTCCACGAGCTCGCGGACGAGGACGCGAAGCTCGACGGGTTCGGTGGCCTCGGTGAGCTCCTCGACGCTCTCGAGAGGACCTACAAGGGCATCAGCATGGACGACGACGTGACGGTAATCGAGCTAGAAGTGGTGCGGAAGTTCGACGAGCTGAGAGGCGATGAAGTGTACCACGGCCTCAGCCCGTCGGACATAGCCAGGCTCGGACTGAGATACCTGAGGAGGGAGCTCAGTGATGGAGAGGTAGAGATACTGGAGCTGCTGAGCAGAGGTCTCTCGATCAGGGGTGCCGCGAGCAAGCTCTACGGGTCTCCGCACAGAAGGTTTAGAGTGAGGAGAGTCGTGAGGAGGGTTCTCGGGGAGTTAAAGTCCAGGGGCATAATCAGAGTCCGAGAGGAACCCGCCGACCAGATCGCGTAGGGCTCTCCGTAGAGCTCGAACTGCCCGGGAGCTAGACTCCCCCAACTCCGCTTACGCGTAACAGCCCGTCTCTCGCAAGGGGACGCCGCGAGGCGTCCCCCGGTTGTCGCTCGAGTTTATTTTCTTCGCTTCCAGTTCTTCACGTGAGCGACTGTGCAGAGGCTACCGCCTGAAGTAGAGAAGACTTTGGCCAAGTACCAGGAAGTTGAGGCTCAACTGGCCTCGGTTATGACCCAAAAGGGAACAGTGATATCTTACATAAGGGAGATAGAGAGGACCCTAGCGCTGCTCAGAGAGCTTCCGGACGACGCTGTCGTCTACAGAAGCACGGGCCACGTGTTCGTGAAGGTGAGCCGGGAGGATGCCATAAAGGATCTAGAGGGGAAGAAGGAGGAGCTCGAGATAAGGCTGACAAGCCTTGAGAAGATGGAGGGGATACTGAAGAAGCAGCTCGAGGAGCTGAGGAGTGTTCTCGCTAAGTACGCGAAGGCCACGGCTGCCGAGTCTCGCAAGGAGGAGGAAGAGTGACTCCCAGCGTAAACCGAGGAGGGGGCGTGAGGCCCGCTTACCTCAGTTCTCCGCCTGCGGAGACGGGTAGAGCGCTCTAGCTAGGCGCTGTGGTGAAGGGGGATGCCGGAGACCTCGAGAGCGGGCGAGAGCATTCGCACTGGAGGGCCCGGCATCGCGAGGCTGTTCCCCATAGTCGCATTCCTGAGCGTTCTCGGGGGCTCCTTCAAGGTAGTCAGCGGACTGGTCTTCGGATCGAAGGCTGCTTTGGTGGACGCCTTAACTAGCATAGCCAACGTCTTAGCAGTGCTCGCGGTGACCAAGTACGAGAGGCTGAGCCTTAGACCTCCTGACGAGGACCACCACTACGGGCACGGGAGGATGTCGGTCGGCGGGAGCATGTTCGCGGTGGCCCTCTACTCGATGGTCGGGGGAGCCATGCTCGTCGACCTCGTTTACAGCAGCATAGCCAGCTACGAGGTCCACATACTGGCGACGGTCTTCGCGGCGCTCGGGGCGATCCCCTACGCAGCTGCCATAGCCCTCTCTAGGAGGATGGGGGGATCGTACGGGACGTACGCCAAGTTCACCGCGGTGGAGCTTATGGAGAGCGCGGTAGTCGTGCTATCGTCGCTCGGGGGCGCGGTAGTCAACTACCTGGTTGACTCCGCCGGAGCCGCTGCGCTGCTCACCTACCTGTACGTCGGGATAGTGAGAGAGGTGCGGAGCTTGCTACACGTAGTGAGCGACAAAGCGCCCGGGTTCCTCGCGGAGAGCATCAGGAGAGCGGCGAGGGAGCTCAACGTAGAGATCAGGAGCATCAGGATAAGAGAGGTGGCTACCGGGAAGTACTACGGTGACCTAACCATAGCCCTACCAGCGGAGATCCCCCTGGGGAGGGCTCACGAGATAGCCCACGCCGTAGAGCGCTCCCTCAAGAGCATGGGCGTCGACATAGACCTGACAGTCCACGTAGAGCCCGCGTAGCCCGCCAGAGGCCTCACGCGGTTGCTCGCGGCGCCGGGCTCGTGAAGCTTCGCTACGCTTAAAACCTGGTACAGCGCAGTAACAATGGCGTGGGCCCGTAGCTCAGCCAGGCAGAGCGGCGGACTCGAGGCCGAGGCTCCAGTCCGGGTCTTAGGACCTCGCGGGATGACTTGAAGAGACCCGTAGGTCGGGGGTTCAAGTCCCCCCGGGCCCACCACACGCGGAGGGCAACGGGCTCCTAACCCAGAGCTCTTCTCGCGCGCTCAACCGCGTCGGAGGCTACTGATCGCACGACCTACGGTCAGCCGAAATCCCCGCACCGCTAGCCGGGTAGAGCCCTGCGCTCTCTCGGCACCGAGCTAGCTTATCGGAGGCACTCTCTCTAGCTTGTACCAGGTGATCTCGTCCCGCTTCAAGAGCTTGTCTAGGTAGTCCGTGTCGACCTCTCCCTCGATGAGCAGGTAGTAGAAGCCCTCGACCACGGAGCTCTCGGAGACCTTGATCACGTCGTATCTCTCCGATATGGACCTGATAACCTCCGACGCTAGCTCCTTGAAGTACGTGGTGAAGTAGACAGCCAGCTTGGGAGCGCTCTTCGACACGAGGTACACCCGCACCACTTCCCTCAGGGCCTTAAATTCTTCGGGAAACGCTTGCTCCAGGCTCTCTCCACCTAGCTCTCCGAGGACCCCCTTATTCGCGTAAACCCACGGACACATTAGCGAAGACGCGACTTCGAGCGACGATAAGTTCACGATTAGGGGGAACATCCTGCAGGATAGAGGCTTCTCCTCGTGTATCCGACACGCTCTGCTAGCGACGTCGTAGAAGGGGCAGAACCCGCTCACGATCACCCGGTAGAAGCCCTGTCCCACCTCCTTGAGGCGGAGCTCGACTCCCACGAACTCTCCGAGCTTTCTAAAGTACGGCACCTCGTACCACAGGAGAACGGGGCACTCCCTCTCCTCGGTAAAGAAGCAGCAGTGAACGCACCTGTAGCAGGTGAACCTGACTACTGACACCTCAGGTCCACGCACACGTAGTCCCCGTCTTTAAGCCCCAGGGCCCCCCTGAGGTACTTCGAGGAAACCAGCTCGAGCACTCTAGGACCGTGCCTCGAGAGGTCCGGCCTCAGCACGAGCACGTCGACGGGAGAACCCGAGTCGGCTCCCACCGTGCCCAGCCAGTACTTGAAGCCTCCGAGTACACTGCCGCTGTGGATGATGCTCTTCACGTGGTGCGGCTCGCAGAGCAGCTCGACGTCCCGCGTCGACATCCCCACGTCGATGTTGAGCGTACCCGGGTACGGCTCCTCGCCCAGGATCTCCGTCAGGATCACGAAGTAGACGTGTCTGCTGACGAAAACCCTCCCGAGGCCTACACCGCTCACCACTCTACCTCTCAGGCGCAGAGCGCCTCACCTCCTTGGATATCCTGTCCGCCTGGTATACGGGCTCCGGGAGGTCGTGCTGCTTAAACAGAGCCTTGGAGAGGACGCGGAGCTCGTCGAGGCTCACCCTGTGACCTATGCTGAGGTAGATCTCCCTCCTACCGCGGCTCACGACCACGCCGCCGACCGTTCTACCGACGAGCACGACCCTCTCCCCCTCTAGGACCTCCACCCTGCCGTAGAGCAGGCTCTTCGCCGCTCCGACAGAGGGCTTGTCGAGGACGACGCCTATGTGCGAGGCTATGCCGAAGCCCCTCGGGTGGGTAACGCCGTGACCGTCGACCACGATGAGGTCCGGCTCGCGGCTTAGCATCTCGCAGGCCTTGATCATCAGGGGCGCCTCCCGGAACGCCAGCAGACCCGGGATGTAGGGTACCCCGACCTCCCCCTCGACTGCTACGTACTCAACGAGGTCGAGATCCGGGTAGTTCAGCAGAGCAGCTACGGCCACTCCCCTCTCCCCGCGGTAGCCCGCGTCGAGGCCGGCCACGTACCTAACCTTGGAGAGGTCCAGCTTCGAGACTACGACACGCGAGGAGAGCCTCTCCTGAAGCCTCTTCGCTCTCTCGGGGTCGAACACCATCGATTAAGCTACCGGGTAGAACTTCTCGTAGGACCTCCCGGGGGTCACGACGACGACGTCGACTCCGTCCCCCGAGACCGCGTCTCTGCTGATAGCAGCCTTGACGGCGTTGAAAGCCAGCCTCTCCGCATCGGAGACTTCCATGTCCTCCCTGTAGCTGCTCTCGATAACGCCTATGGCTATGGGGGCCCCGGTCCCGATAGCAGCGTAGTTGTCCTCTATCAGGGACCCCAGGGGGTCCATGACGAAGAGGTGCGGCCCCGTCTCGTCTATGCCGCCGAATATCACCTCCGAGAGGAACGGGTAGTACTTGTACTGGTAGAGGAGGGTCGAGAGGAGCTTCGCCGCTCCCCTGACGCTGATCGGGTACCCGAGCTGGATCTCGTACGACCTTATCTCGACCGCCAGCCACCTGGTGATCGTCAGTATGTCAGCGAAGAGCCCGGCCATGGCTACCCCGAACCTGTCCGCGAGAAGGTACGTCTTCTTACCGACCTTGCTAACTACGTAGCCCCCGTATGAGACCCTCTTCTCCGCGGCTAGAACTACCCCACTCCTCAGCTTCAGCCCCACCGCTGTAGCCCCGGTGACCAGCCTCTCGTAGCCCACATGCCTCCCCGCCGAGTAGCTGGGCGGGCATTATAAGTGCTGGATGCCGTGTGGAGCCGGATGGCGAGCTCGCCGCGTATGTATAGCGACGGCAGTCCTCCTCCTCCGTTTCTAGTTCCCCGTAGACGCTTGACTGCCGCTTCGCGGAGAACTGCCACCGAGCTCCTCGCGTTTCCCGAAAGAGATGGGAGGTAAAACGCGCATGAGACCCTCGCTCCTACAGGGGATGGGGTGAGCAGATAAGTATATTAAGCCGGGAGGGCCCCGTTGGGAATGAGATGAAACAGTGGTACCCGAGCCCTTCGTGCTGTACGTAAGCAAAAGGTTTATCGATAGGGCCTGCAAAGCCTTCGGCCTTGGGACCATCATCGCCGCGGCAGCCAGGAAGCCGCTAACTGAGATGCTCAAGAGGATGAACGTTCAATTGGAGGAGCTCGATAGAGACAGAGCCAGGGAGGTTCTCAGCAAGCTCGGAGAGTCTAAGGGCATAACCGTCAGCGTCGGTCAGCTCGTAAAGAACTTGACCCTCGCGTTACTCGCGCCGACGACTCTCCTCTACGCGATGGCGAAGAAGATTATATACAGGTCCGGGGTTGAGACTGAGGACAGCGTTATGCTAGAGTTCTACGTGGAAATACCGAGAGCGTTTAGGCCCTCCCTAATCTACTACATGTGGCTAGTCGTGCCGAAGACTGAAGCTGGGGAAGAGAGGTCGAGGAAGCTGGTTAAGACTATAGCAGAGAGAGCGGGGACCGCGCCCCTGACGGATGGGGAGTGGGAAGCGCTCCGGCCCATAATAGAAAAACTGAGGGAGCAGCTAGAGGTAAGGGGTCTAGCCGAGAACCTCTGGAAAGCGATCTGAACACTGCGCGATAGCCCTCAAAAGCCAGACCTCTTTGAGCTCTGCTCTCGTGGCGGCGGAGCATTTAAGTCCCGTCGCCCTTCACCATGCTCGCCTAAGTTCTCCGCGAAACCTTACGTCTCTTCTCTCCGAGCCGGCTCTCCCGGGTGAGCGCAGACAGGTTAAGGCCTCCGAATTCGCTCGGCCCCCGCCAAGTTCGCGAGAAGGTCTGCTCCCCGAATAAGCCGCTCACCAAGCCGTCTCCAGGCACGAGAGCGCGAGTGGTCTCCAAGATCTCTACCACCAAGGAGGCACGTCCCATCTAGTCCCCTTCCACTGCAGCCGAGAAATCTTTATCCGCACTTTAAGGGCGCGCTCAAGAGTGGGCCCGCGGGGATTCGAACCCCGGACCGCCCGGTGTCCCATGGCGATCAATATGAGCCGGGCGCTCTGCCTGGCTGAGCTACGGGCCCCCGAGAGCGTTTCTAACCTAGTTTTTAAGCGTTAGGTTAAAGCTTATTTCGCTTCTTAGCCGAGAGTCCTCCGGGCCGGTAGCTCAGCCTGGAAGAGCGCTCGGTTTGCACCCGAGAGGTCCCGGGTTCAAGTCCCGGCCGGTCCACCACCAGCATCCTCTAGGCGGCGTTATCCCGGTCAGCGATATCCATGCCGCGCGGTCGCCAGCTATCGATGAGACGCGGAGCCTCAGCGAGTCCGTCACCGCCGAATCCTCGCCCCCGAGCGCGCCGGGCACACTCACCGCAGCGCGCATCGCCAAAGCTCGATGAACGCACGCGGACGCCGTAGACTCGCGGGGGACTGGGTTTTGAGAGACCGCTTCCGCCCGAGCAAAGGGTCCAGCACATAAGCGAGCGGCTAGGACTCCGCATACCGAGCGCGCTGGGCCTCCGGGTAGGGCGGGGAGAGGGTCGAGCGTTACGCGAGCAGCGCCTGGAGCCGAAACGGTCGCGCGGAGGAGGGCCCGGCCTCCGCGTCCAAAATAGTTGGGCCATCCGCGCGAGGTCCAGCAGTGAACGGTGCGGCCTCGCCCGGGGCCTCAGTTTAGCGCGAGGACCGTGGAGTCGAGTACCTCTACTTTATACGCCGTCCAGGCTGCGCTCACGGGGTGGTAACGCGTGGGTCGCGGTCTCGGGATAGCTGTTCTCGCCGGCTCTATGGTAATGCTGATCCTCGGCTGGCTCCCGATAATCGGCCCCCTCCTCACCGGACTAGCCGCCGGGGCCCTAGCGAAGAGCGCGGGCAGAGGCGCTCTAGCGGGGTTTTGGCCGGAGTACTGGGTGGCGCCGTACTAGCTATGTTCGCAGTGCTGCTGGGAGTGACACTCCTCGGGCCTCGCGGCGCGCTCCTCGGCGTCCTCATGGGTCTGGGTCTGATCACGTGGTACCTAGGCGGTGCCGTCATCGCTCTCGTGGGCGGTCTGATAGGCGGTGCCCTGACCGAGTAGCCCGCATCGTAACCTCGCGGCTATGCTCTTTTACATCTCCCACCCACTCGTCTAGAGGCGCGGGTTTCGCGACCCGAGGGTGAGCGTCATCGTCGTCGATCAAAGCCTCCTCACGGGGGTCCGAACTCTCTAGAACGTCTTCGGGAACCCCGCTCATGGCCTTAGAACGCCCCCGGCGCGATGCTCGGAGGCTCCATGCGAATCGAGCAGCCCAGACCTGCCTTGCGCTCGGGACCGGTGGGGAGGGTTTGTGGACAGCCGGCGATCGCACTACCATCGGAACGCGAGCGCATGTACGTTGCGGCGCCGGAGCCCCCGGAGCCTTCACTCAAGCCGACGGTCCTACACGCTCCACGCACAAGCGTTTCTAGGAACGTGGTCCATTCAACCAGGTTTTTAAGGCTGTTTTATGCAATAAAACCTAGGGGAAGGAGTCTGAGTAGCCTGGGGATCGCGCTGCTAGTACTACTGATCACCGTGGTGCTACCGTGCTCCGTTGCGCACGCGGGTTTGAGAGAGCTCGTCGTAGCCGTTACGCATCCCTCGCTCGCCGCCGTAGTAAAAGCCGTCGGTGGCGAGAGGGTCCGGGTAGTGGTGCTGATACCTCAGGGTGTAGACCCGCATCACTACGAGCCCTCCCCTGCGGAGCTCCTCGACCTTCTGAGGGACGCCAGGGTAGTGGTGATGACGGGTCCCTCGCACCTACCGATAGAGGAGAGGATCGAGGAGCTCTACGAGTCTGGGCTCTACGGCTGGGTCTTGCTGACCTACCGAGACTACTCCGGGGAGGGGCTGGAGCTCCTGGAGATCCCTTCGACGGGGAGGGTCAACCCCCACGAGTACTCCCTGTCCCTCCGGGGACTGAAGTCCATCGCGCGGTCGCTATACAAGGCCCTGGCCGGAGTTGATCCCGAGGGCGCTGACTACTACGAGCAGAGACTCCGAGAGTACCTGGGCTACCTCGATAGGCTCTCCGGGATCGCGGATAGCGCCAGGAGGAGGCTTGGAGCTGTCCGCATAGGCCTGCTAACGCCGCTGCTCCAGTACGCTATCGCAGACGCGGGTCTGGAGCTCGGGTACGTTGTGGTGGTCGAGCACGGGCTCCCGGTCGAGATCAAGCAGGTCCTCGACACCGTGGAGGCTTACGGGAGGTCCTACGATGTCCTAGTAGTGTCCGATATAGAGCTAGCCGAGTACCGCGGGATGGTCGAGGAGCTCGCCAGGCGCGGTATTAGAGTCGTCGCGGTCCCCGTCTCTCCTCTAATCCAGGAGTCCCCGGAGCTGGTGCCCCTAGTAGTATCCCTAAGCCTGCTCGCTCCGCAGCTCGAGGCGGAGCGCGGAACCGGGCAGAGCCCCTCTCCCTACCCCTACGTGACAGCGGCGCTGCTTATCATGCTGACTCTGGCCATACTCCTGGTCTTCGCGCTCAGGGCGAGAAGCCGTGGAGCCGCGGGAGGGTAGGGTGGAGGTGGTCGACGTTCACGCTGCCTACAACGGGTACTACGCCGTCGAAGCCGCGACTCTAGAGCTCCGCTCCCCGTTCTACGCACTCCTGCTAGGGCCCAACGGGGCCGGTAAGACTACGCTGATCAAGGTGTTGGTGGGTCTCCTGAGACCAGCCCGGGGCTATGTGAGAGTGTACGGCGTCGACCCGTTCTCCGATAGAGCCTCTCTCTCGAAGCTCGTCGGATACATGCCTCAGCCGGGGACCAGTAGGCCTAGCCCGTTCGTCAAGGTGAGGGAGCTGGTGGCCATGGGTTATCTGTCTACTAGGCGTCCTCCCAGGTATATAGATAGTGAAACGGAGAGGCTGGTTCTGGAGTCTCTCAAGACCATGGGTATAGAGGACCTCGCCGACAGGCGCCTGAGCGACCTTAGCGGAGGCGAGCTGCAGAGAGCCGTCATCGCGAGTATCATAGCCAGGAGACCCAGGCTGCTCGTCCTCGACGAGCCCCTGGCTCCGCTGGACTTCAGCGCAAAGTGCGAGTTCGCGGAGCTCCTCCTAAGGCTCCACGAGCGCCTGGGGGTCGACGTGATAATGAGCACACACGAGCTGACCCTATGCATGTACTCGGAGCCCGTGGTCATTCTGATCAACAGGAGAGTGATAGCGTACGGGCCTGCTAGAGATGTGCTGACCCCGGAGAACCTGAAGAGAGCCTATCCCGATGCCGTGAGGATCGGTGGCCTGACCATCCTCGCCGAAAGCCATGCCGTACGCGGGTGACACTCCGGAGTGGTGGCCGAACCGGTAGTCCTGAGGGGTCTGATCGCTATCCTGCTCGCGGGTCCCGTGTTCAGCTCGATGAGCTACATGCTCACGGTCTCCCAAACCCTGATGTTCGCGATAGAGATCGCGCACTCGCTAATGGCTGGAGCGCTACTGGGAGCTCTCCTCGAGGAGGTAGTGCGGATAGTCCCCATGGAGGCGACAGTATTCCTCTACTCGATGACGGTCTCAGCCCTCGTCGCCGAGCTCGTCCGCAAGAGGGTACCTAGGGACACCGTCCTAGCTTTAGTGGCCTCGTTCTCGGCGGTCGTGACCGTGGCTTCGCTGTGGGGGCTCGTCTATACCACGCCCCTCGGGGTCTCTAAAGCCCTGGGAGCCCTGTGGGGGACCGTGCTCCTGGTGAAGCCTGTGGACCTAGTCTATATGGCCGCGGTTGCTTTGGTGGTGGTGTTGGTGGTAACCCTCTTCGACCTGGAGCTAAAGTACATAAGCTTCGACCCGGAGCTAGCAGCCGTTTCGGGACTCAACGTAAGGGCGTACTACTACCTCGTTTACGCCGTCGCGTCCCTGGCTCTCTCCGTGACCGTCAAGGTCTACGGAATCGTCCTGGTAAGCGTGCTAACCGTGGCACCGAGTATCGCCTCGCAGTACCTCCTCAGGAGGATCAGCCTGCCGGTCTTTCTCTTACTAGGGCTGGCGGTATCTGTTCCCGGGTACGCTATATCTCTAGCTTTCAACGTTCAAACGTCGCTCTGCATAGGGCTTATAAGCCTGGGCGTAATCGCCTTCGGCGCTGCGATGAGGTGGCTTTATGGGCGATGAGCTGACCCCGGAGCTGGCTGACTACCTGGTCGTGGTAACGCACCTGACCGCGAAGCGCGGTGGTACGTGCTGCGTGAAGCTGTTCGAGGTCTCGGAGTTCCTCGGCGTGGCGAAGCCCACGGCCTCCATAATGTTGGGGAAGCTCCTCCGCATGGGACTGATAACGAAGAGTAGGGAGGGTGTGGGTCTGAGCCGGCGCGGGCTCGACGTCGTCAACGCGATCATCAGAAAGCACGAGATCTTAGAGACCGCGCTCCTGCGGTACGGGCTCAACCACGAGAGAGCGTGTGAGATAGCCAGGAAGCTCGAGGTGGTCCTAGAGGAGGAAGACGTATCAACTATCGAGGAGAGCCTCGGTAAGCCTAGGGAGGCTTGCGGTAGTCCCCTGTGTCGACTCGAGTCCGCGTTGAGGGTCCGGGGCGTCAGCACTCCCCCCTCTCGAGGGTAGCACTCCATTCCGTCGAACCCGGGACTCCGGTGGGGGGACCCGCGAGCGGATCCCCGCGCTTGATTCCAGGATCTATTTTCGGCTCACACTAGAGGACTCTCGGTGGCGGGAGTGAACGTTAAGATAGTAGCGTCTCTGGGTCCCGCGTCTAGCAGCAGCGATGTAGTGAGCAAGATGGTGTCCCTGGGAGTGAGCGGGTTCAGGATCAACTTCGCGCACGGAGACGCGAGCGTGTGGTCGGAGTATGTCGGGATGGTCAGAAGGGTAGAGCCCGGCAGCGGACAGTACATAGCCCTAATCGGGGACCTAATGGGTTCCTCGCTTAGGCTGGGCAAGCTAGAGGAGAGCGTGGCCGTCAGAAAGGGGTCCCTGGTTAGGTTCTCCCTGACCGCGGTACCCAGCCCGGAGGGGGAGCCCGTGAGGGTGCCCGTGGACGTTCCTAGAAAGGTCGTCGAGGAGCTTTCGGAGGGCGACGTCATACTCATGAGCGACGGGAGAGCGTCCTTCAGAGTGACCGAGGTTGGCGACGACTACTTCGACGCGGTGGCTCAGACGGACTCCGTGCTATCGTCTAGGAAAGCCTTCGTCGTGAAGGGGAGGGAGTTCGATCTACCGATCCTCGGCAGGAAGGACTTCGACGACCTGAAGTTCGCGTGCTCTGAGGGCTTCGAGTACGTCGGGCTTAGCTACGTCAGGACCCCCGACGACGTCCGGTACGTCAGGAAGATCATCGAGAGGCTGAACTGCGGAGCGGGTATCCTAGCAAAGATAGAGACCCCCAGCGCTGTGAAGAACCTCGACTCCATAGTAGAGGAGTCCGATGGGGTCGTGGTAGCGCGCGGGGACCTCGGTATGAGCCTGGGTCTCGAGGAGATACCACTGCTGCAGAAGGCTATAATCAGGAAGAGCAGGGAACACGGGAAGCCCGTGATAGTCGCTACACAGCTCCTGGAGTCCATGCTCGAGAGCCCGGTCCCCACGAGGGCCGAGGTTGTCGACGTCTACGAGGCTGTTCAGAGCGGTGTCGACGCGCTAATGGTGACCGGTGAGACGGCCGTCGGCAAGTACCCGGTCGAGGTGGTGAAGTGGTTGAGCAAGATAATAAGGGCAGCGGAGGCGGGCCTAGCTCTGCCCCGGGAGGTATACGCAGCCGACCTCCGGGCCAAGTTCGTAAGGGGGGTCGTAGAGCTCGCGGAGGAGCTCGGTGCAGCCATAGCTATCTACAGCATGAGGGGGACCACTGCGAAGAGAGCCTCCATCGCGAGGCCGAGGGTACCAGTTTACGTGGGCGTGCCGAGACCCGAGGTCGCCAGGAAGCTCTCGATAATGTGGGGGCTTAGCGTGTACGTGGTCGAAGCTGAGTCCTACCCGGAGGGCCTGGAGAAGCTCTACCAGGTCCTGGTGTCCGGCGGTAAGCTCAAGGCCGGAGACATAGTCGTCCTGGTCTACGGTCTAGTCGAGGAGTACGAGGAGGTGATCAAGATAAGGAGGGTCCCTCCGCAGCTCCAGTAGGATGGTCGGTCCGCTCGGTGCCTATCTAGAGGTAGAGCTGCGGAGGACCTTGAGATTCTCGAGTCTTGTATCGAGCTTATTTTGAGGGACGTGGACGCTGTACGGAGGCGCTCGTTGAGCCGGAGGCAGAGGAAGCAGGTCGGCAAGCAGGTGGTCAAGAAGAGGTACAAGAGAGTAAGGTACGACCTGGTCGTCCTGGGCTCGATCCTCGTCATCGCTGGACTCCTGACTTACGGTATCGTCGCGAACGTCGCGACCGGAACGCAGCCCTCCGGGAGCGCCGAGGCTGGGGAAAACCCTCTCGAGGTCCTTAGGCTCCTCGCTAGCGCGGAGAACCTCAAGAACGAGTCGGTAATCCTGGTCTACAGGATCAGGGGGGACCTCCCCGCGGACTCCTACACTCTGGGGACGCTCGACTACGTCACCGCCTACGTAGCCAAGGAGGTCACCACGCTGAACGGTACGAGCAGGATCGCGTTCGCGCTGTTCACTCGCGCGATCCAGGGACCTCTCTACCTGGTAACCGAGGTGCTCGGCCTCGGGTTTAGAGCCGAGAACATCGCTGATCTGTTCTTCAACCCTGAGATCAGGACCACGTGGATCAACGCAACGGTGGAGGACCTAGGCGAGAGGGTGGTGGACGTGGGCCCGCTGGGCAGCGTGAGGGTCTCCTCCCAAGTTTACAGGTTCTACAAGGTAATCAACAACAGGGTTAGGTACATCGAAGTGGAGGCCTTGAGGTGCGTAGACGCGGGCTACATCCCGGTGAGAGTGGAAGCCGGTGTGGACGGTAATAGGTTCGTGATGGAGCTGGTCAGCGTCAGGAGGGTGGGCTAGGACGAGGGTGGGCCGGCAGAGCTTCGGTACGAGCGACGCCCTAAGCGAGAGGGTCCGGGAGGTCCTCAAGCGCATTAAGTACAAGGTCGCGGTGGTAAGCGGGAAGGGGGGTGTGGGGAAGTCCCTGGTCTCCTCCTACACCGCCGTGGCTCTCGCGAGGAGGGGTCTCAGGGTCGGTCTACTGGACGTAGACTTCCACGGACCCTCCTCCCACATCTTCCTGGGCCTCAGGAACGCGCGGCCTAGAGCGACCCTCGAGTGGATAGAGCCCGTCGAGGGCCCCCTCGGGATAAGGGTGATGTCCGTAGCCTTCCTGACTCCGGAGGAGGACACCCCGGTGATATGGCGGGGACCCCTGAAGTCCTCGGCGATAGTGGAGCTGCTGACCAAGGTGAACTGGGGAGACCTGGACTTCATGATCGTGGACCTGCCCCCGGGAACCGGGGACGAGGCCCTGACGCTGGCGCAGGTGGTGAGAGACGTGGACGGCTCCATAGTCGTAGCGATGCCTTCCACCGTGGTCAAGAGCGTAGTGTCTAGGGCCATAAACTTCGTGAAGTACGTGGGTTTGAGACCCATAGGGCTTGTCGAGAACATGAGCTTCTTCTACTGCCCCGACAGCGGCCGCAGGTACGAGATCTTCGGCGAGTCCGCGGTCGAGGAGCTCTCGGCGAAGTACGGGATACCCGTGATAGCTAGGATCCCGGTGGACCCCCGGCTCTCGGAGTACGTGGAGACCGGGAGGGTACTGATACTCGAGGAGCCCGACTCCCCACTGTCGAGGTCGTTCGAGGAGATAGCGAGTAGGCTGTTAGCCGAGCTGGAGAGGGTCCAGTCGGGAGCCGGACGCTAGGACCTCGCGGAGCTCGCTGTTAGCACGTAGGCAGCTACACGAGGTCTACCCCTCAGTTTCCTGTCCATCCCACTCTCCTCCCACCAGAGCAAGCCTTCGACCCAGACCCCTCTATTTCCAGTGCAGATGAGCGGGCCCTAGTAGGGTGGGGCAACTGCGCTCCCTAAACTCTAGGTTAGAGCTTTTGGGCTAGAAACTATGAAGAGATAGAAAATTCTTTATACAAACCTTTTTTAACAATAGTCTCTCTAAAGGAAATGAGACTTTTTAGTATTGTTGAGGAAACTTTCGCAGCAGTAGGGGTCCACCCATGTCCAGCGGAAAAGGTGGGGTGTCCCTCTAAAGTTCGGTTCGGCGACCCCTACTTTTCGCATGGAGTGGGAGAACAGACCCACCCGGACCCACTGCGGCAGTATTTCCTCCTGATCGAGCTCTCCACGTCGACCCCTAGCAGGTTTGCCAGGGATAGGGTCCAGGCCAGCACGTCGGCTATCTCCTCCTCGACCTTCTCTCTGCTGTTGCTGAGTATGGCTTCCGCTAGCTCACCGACCTCCTCGACCAGCCACGCGAACGTAGCGTAGACGCCCCTAGCCGAGTCCCTTTCATAGAACATCTCCCTCATCAGCTCCTGGACCTCTCTGAGGGTCATCACGACGCGCCCGCAGAGCCAGGCACCGGAGCGTTTATAACCGCGCGGACCCGGGGAGGAGTGGTGTTGGAGTGTGTCCGCCAGCAGGAGGAAGCGCAGAGAGGCCCCGGTGTCCCCGGCCGCGGGACTAGTTAGGTTCTTCGAGGAGGTCGAGTCCGCTTTCGAGATAACCCCAAAACAGCTGGTGATAGTCTCGCTCGTCTTCGTGATCACGATAGCTCTACTGAACCTTCTGCTCAGATAGCTTCAGTAGCAGCCCCCAGTACTCATCGACCTCCCTCTCCAGCTCTCTGACTAGCTCGTCGGTCACTTCCCTGAACCTTCCCTGCCTCTTCAGGTACTCCACTATGGGCTTCCTCCTGCTCCTGTCGGCGTAGGGCCTACTGAAGGGCGATATGGTGACTCTCCCTCTCTCCGCCTCGAAGAGGACCCAGAGACCTGTTTCGATGGCTAGCCTTGCTATCTCGACGGTCTCCGAGGGGTCGAACCTCCAGCCCGTAGGGCACGGCGCGTGGAGGTGGATGTACTTGAAGCCCCTGATCGAGGTGGCCTTCCTGAGCTTCTCGATGAAGTCTATGGGGTAAGCGATGCTGGCTGTCGCTACGTACGGTATTCCATGGGAGATCATTATCAGGGGCATGTTCTTCTTGGGCTCCCTCTTCCCCCTCCAGGTCGTCGTAGTCCAGGCCCCCAGAGGGGTCTGCGAGGACCTCTGGATACCGGTGTTCATGTAGGCCTCGTTGTCGACGCATATGTGTATCACGTCCTCGTCCCTCTCGGCAGCCCCCGAGAGCGTCGCGAACCCTATATCCGCAGTGCCCCCGTCACCGGCCCATACCACGGCCACCGCGTCCTCGCCCAAAAGCCTCTTAGCCGCCGCGACTCCGGAGGCCACAGCGTCGGCCGAAGCGAAGGCGACGTTTATTATCGGGAAGGAGAGCCCGTTGCCGGGCATTAGACCCTGGAGTATCGATGTGCAGCCAGCGGGTATGACCAGGATGGCTCTGTGGCCCAGAGCCATGCCTACGTACCTCAGTCCCATGGTCTCGGGGCAGCCGGGGCACGCCGCGTTCCCGGGTAGGACGTACTTCTCCTTGGGTAGGTCCCTTATAGTCAGGGGCACGCCGCATCACCTCCCGGGGTAGAACTCTAGAGGACTGGAAACCCAGCCGCTCTCCGACACCTCCTTCGCGAAGGACTCGCCTATCCTGGCGAAGTCCTCGTAGTTTGCCTCGTAGCCAGCTAGACCGGCCACCACGTTCTTGACTGGGACGCTCGGCCTCGCGGAGTAGATGTGGGACGCCAGGTCGAGGAATATCGGTCCCGCGGAGCCGGCGGAAACGGCCCTGTCGAGGACTAGCACTCCCCTCTTTCCACTCACGGCCTCCAGTATCCTACGGGACGGGAATGGCCTTGCGTACCTCAGCTTGAGCACTCCGAACCTCAGGCCCGTCTCCCTGAGCATATCGACCGCGATCCTCATGTCCCCCACCCAGGCCCCGGCACCAACGAACAGGTAGTCCGCGTCCTCGCACCTATAACATTCAACGAGGCCACCGTA
This sequence comes from uncultured Sulfolobales archaeon, assembly GCA_938083005.1. Lineage (GTDB taxonomy): Archaea > Thermoproteota > Thermoprotei_A > Sulfolobales > NBVN01 > DRZP01. The sequence goes on from CALKCU010000016.1 coordinate 62,188, forward strand.
GTACCTGCCTGTGAGCTTCCCCCACTCCTCGTCTACCTTCTCGATGACGTCCTCCGCGTTCTTCAACCCGAGGTGCACGTCCCATCTCATCTTAGCGTTGGCGAGTAGATCAGCTGGCACGTTGCCCATAATCAGGGGATCTCCCGACCTTATTACGTACGGCTGTCGCCTCTCCGGTAGGAACGAGTCGACTAGCTCCTGGTCAGGCACCTCAACAGGCTCGACCGTATGGCTCAGGATGAAGGCGTCCAGGCCTATCATGCCCGGCAGGGACACGTCCGGGTCCTCGGTTATCTTGAAGAGCTTTATCGTCTCGTCTAGTACCTCCTGGTTGTTCTCAGCCATAGCTATCAGCCACCCCGTATCCCTCTGGCTCATGATGTCGTGGTGATCCGTCCATATGTTCCACGGGGGTCCGATGGTCCTCGTGACGATGGCCATGACCATGGGTATCCTCGCGTGGGCGACCCACCAGACCATCTCCACCATGTACAGGAGGCCGTGCGACGACGTTGCGGTGAACGCCCTCACGCCCGCTGTGGCCGCGCCGTAGGCCGCGGCGAGCGCCGAGTGCTCGGACTCTACCCTTATGACTTGTATATCCGCCTCGCCCGAGTCGGCCATCTCGCTGATCTTCTCGACCATGGTGGTCTGCGGCGTTATAGGGTACGCCGGGACGACCTTGACCCTCGAGAGCTTCACCGCGTAAGCAACACAATGGTTACCAGTGAGGGTAAGCCTCTTCACGGTCACACCTCCTCCGACAGCCTGATAGCCTTCACCGGGCATACCGACGCGCAGATACCGCAGCCCTTGCAGTACGTGTAGTCTATGCTCACCTTGAACCTCTCACCAGAGCTCTCGATCTCGACCACGCTATCGGGGCAGTAGAGCCAGCACAACCCGCAGCCGACGCACTTAGCATAGTCTATCTCGGGCCTCCTAAACCTCCAGCTACCCGTGATCCCGTGGACACCGATCTTAGGTCTCGAGAGCGGTAGGAGGAACCTAGCCCGCTCCAACCTCGACCACCTCGTTGTACGCCCTCTCGGCCGCCTTGGCGTTGAGCTCCGCGATCCGCCCCGAGAGGGCGCTCCTGACCGCCTCCAGGATGTAGTCCAGCTCGATGCCAAGGATCCTGGAGAGGGCTCCAACCATCGCTACGTTTACGAGAGGCCACCCCGCTAGCACGAGACCTAGGTCGAGGGCTATCCTGGTCGCGTTGACTACGTAGAGCCTGGCCTTAGCGGGAGGCTGCTGAGGCTTTGGCGAGTTTATCACTGCCGCACCGCCCTCCTTTAGACCGGCGAACGCGTTTACGTAGTTCATTATAGCGGGGTCCAGGACAACGACGGAGTCCGGCCTCCTGATCATAGACCTGGTGTATATCCTCTTGCTGCTTATTCTCGCGTACGCGGTTACCGGAGCCCCTCTCCGCTCAGCGCCGAAGAAGGGGAAGGCTACCCCCCAGAGACCCTTTCTGACGGCCGCGTCCACGAGCAGGTTGGCAGCTGTAACCGCTCCCTGACCTCCGCGACCGTGGAACCGCACCTCTACAGTCTCCCCTCCGAGGAGGGAGCTCATCAACTGCCGCCAGGTTGTACTCTTGGGTACGATATATAAGCAATCTTGGAGAACGCTTGGACTGCTTATACCACTCCAACGACATCAATGCGGTAGAAGTCCGAGACCGCTCGCAAGCTCCCCTCTCGACAGCCGAGGTCTAGGCCCGAGAGGGGCATCGGAATTCCGAGATGCTTCACCGACCCGCAGCCCGGCAGGTAGACCCCGACGTCTATGCCTCTGGGCAACCTCGAGACCTCGGGCCGCAGATCCGCCGCTCTGAAGCCGCATTTGGGACACCTGTAGCCCTTACCCCTTCCGGCGGACTCCATTCGCGATCCGCACTTGGGACACCTAGGGTTGCGCCTCAGGTACCTCTCCTCGAGATCGACGACCTCTAGGAGCTCGACGTGGAGTGTTGGTCTGTCGTCGTCCCAGAGCTTCACGGAGCCGCACAGCCTCACGACGTCGCCGGCCACCAGCAGGCGAGCGTACCTGGTTAGGCCGGTTTCCTTAAACACGGCCGCTCTGAGCTCCCCCAATCCATCGCTAACGCTGAGCACCACGTCTCCCCCGGGTCTGACGGCGACCTCCCTAACGACCCCGGCGAGGCACCCCGTCCTCAGGGGCTTGAGCTCGAGTGAGGCCCTCGGGATCATATGCTCCCCGGAGGCTTGGTTGGTCTTAAATACCATCCACCCCTCGATCGGCTCGGGTATCGCGAGAACCCTAAGGGCTTCGACTAGCTTGTCCGGGTCGAGCCCGCGTATCCCCAGGAGCACGGGATCGGGACCCCCAGGCGTAGCGGTGATCCTCCCACTCTCGGGATCGTAGCTGCAGAAGGTCTCGTACTCCCGGGAGGAGTCCAGCTCAGCCAAGGCCCCGACGTCGGGAGCTCTCCTGGGGGACCCGACATAGGACGGGTCCCGGTATACCAGGAGTTCGTAGGTGCAGACGGACCTACTCCAGCCGAGTGCGGCCAGGGCTCCAACGCATCCCCAGTTCATCCCGAGGGGTAGGACGACGGAATCCCCCAGGGACTTAATGATGCTGCCCAGGTAGTCCAGGTGCACGAAGTCTGTCAAAGCCTTCGTGTAGACTTCGCGGAGCCTCTCAGTGAGACCGTAGGGTACTACGGCGGCGCAGGCCTTCGACAGGTCCCCCCGGACCTGGGCTACGTACTCGACGAGCAGGCCGGAGAGCTCCTCTACCAGGGGGTCGAGGCGGTCGACCGCGAGCTCTACACCTATGGCCACCGCACCGTTCCCGCGGGTCTTACGCGGTACTGCCGGGTTCAGCCTAACGAGGTAGGGGTAGTCTAGAAGGCTCCTAACGTAGCCCTTCTCCACGAGCCTTTTAAAAAGGCGGTAGAGCGCGTGAGTCGTGCACCCTCCGTGCTGCGAGTCTACGCCGTCGATGCCTATCGAGACCTTCAATTCATCTCTTCTCGAAACTCTTGCCCTCCACTACGATCATCGTCAGGGTGGACCTGACCTTGGACAGCTTCCTGATTCTGTTCGTGATTATCTCCTTCAGCTCCTCGATCGACCTCGCCCTGACCTTGACCACTATGTCGTACACTCCGTAAACAGCGCTGGCCTCCACGACACCATCTATTCTTGAGAGCTGCTCCAGCACTTCGTCCTCGGCTCCTATGTCGGTGTTCAGTAGTACTATTGCGGTAGCCGATCCCTCGGGCATTCTAGCACCGAGTACAGAGGAGAGGCGACCATTTAAATTTTACTCCCCGAAATCGCACGCCAAGTCTATCTCCGCCGGCTTGGGAAGGGCTTCCGAGCCGTCTAGAGGCTCGACCCTGATGTAGGGTAGATCGTTCGACACGTCGTCCGGCACGTGTATCAAAGACACTTCGTAATACCTCTTGAGCCTCTCTATCACGAGGTTGAGCTTCCTCGCGTTCCGCTGAGAGCGGGGGCCATAGCCTAGAAACACCACTAGCCTACCCCTCCTGATGTTCCCACCGAGCTGTACTTGAGGTCGATGGTTGCTTATAAAGCATGGGCCAAATGGTGACGGAGCGGAGCGCCGGGGGCGGGATTCGAACCCGCGCGGGCGATAGACCCACCGGCTCTCAAGGCCGGCCCCTTAGGCCGCTCGGGCACCCCGGCTTCCTCAAAAAGCCTCTCTACCGCTCTTAAATTTCCGCAGCTTTAGCGGCGCCAGTGTCCTGACGATCTCGGACGCCACTGCGCACATCTCCTCCACGCCGAGCGAGGACGTATTGATTATGACGTCAAACACTTCGAGCTCGTCCACGTCAATGTTGTAGTACTTCCTATACCTCCTCGCCTCCGAGTCCTCCCTTACCTTAATCTCGCGTAGGGCCTCCTCGACGGTCTTTCCGTCCCTCCTCGCCAGCCTCTCTGCCCTGACCAGCAGAGGAGCGTACGTCAACACCTTCACGTGCGCCACGTCTTTGAGTATCCAGGCCGATATGTGCCCATCGACAACGACGCACCCCCTCCTAGCCTCCTCCAGGGCCGTGCTGTCTATGAGGTAGTCTATGCTCGAGTCCTCCTCCGCCACTCTGCTGAGCTCCTCCAAGCTCATCATCCTAGACCTGGCTATGCTCCTGAAGATCTCCCCCATCGAGACGTACCTTAGGTTGAGGTCCCTGGCTAGGCCCCTAGCTAGAGTGGTCTTTCCGCTCCCGGGTTTACCGCTTACGGCGACTACCAGTCCAGCCTCGCAGAGCTCCCCCAAAACGACCGCCTTAGGTCAGAGGCCGCGCACCGCGGTCTTGTACGCTAGCGCCAGGCACCGCGGACAGAGGACTCCGCCGAAGGGCCTCTCGGGCCTCTTGCTGGACTTGGGTCCGCGCTTCACCTCCCTGGCGTCTCTCGGAACACCCCCCAGGGGTCCACCGCAGAGGGCGCAGCGAGCAGCATACCCGTAGTCTCTCTCGTAGAAGACTCTGGGCTCCCCGGACGGAGCCCTCCTAGTCACCCTCCTCCGAGACCTCGACCTGAGGGCCGGCCTCACCATGACCCTTACCGCTAGAGGAGCTAGACTCAAGCCTAAAAGCCTTTCGGAGACTCTCAAGCTTAATAGGCGAAGCGCTCTCGAGTCTGTGGTGGGACCCTACGGCTATTTACCAGGGGAACGATTCCAAGAAGGTAACGGGCGGTGTGAGGAGGCCTTCGAGGAAGAAGAGGAAGTACGAGCTAGGAGGATACCCGGTGCTGACAAAAGCCGGGGACAGGGACTTCAGAGTCAAGGAGAGAGCCATGGGGGGTAGCGTCGTTGTGAGGGAGAGGCTCGCGGCCTATGCCAACGTATACGATCCCGCGTTTGGGACGAGCAGGAAAGTGAGGATAATCAGAGTACTCGAGAACAGGGCTAACAGGGAGTACGTGAGGCTTGGCATAATCACCAAGGGAGCGTTAGTGGAGACCGAGATCGGCCCCGCGCGCGTCACCTCGAGGCCTTCGAGAGACGGAGTGGTGAACGCTGTCCTGATAAGGAGCGAGCGGTAAGGCTCCGTGGCGAGTCCAGTCAAGGAGGTAAGGGTCTGGTCCAGCTACTTCGATCAGACGCTGAGCCGTAAATACGGGAGAAGGCTCCCCCGAGAGCTCTCGGTACCCGACCCCAAGCCGACCGAGGTTTTGGAGGCCTGCAAGAGCCTCGGGTACGAGTGTGAGATAGAGGAGAAGAGGTACCCGAGGGCCTGGTACAAGCCGTCGGCACTGGTGGTCGTGAGGGTCCCCCGCGACGTTAGCAAGTACGAAGTGGTCAAGTCGATCGGGAGGAGGCTCGTCGAAATGAGAGCTAAATCGCGGTAGCACGGTTTGCCCCTGGACGTTCGTCGGCGTAGCCAGGAGCGCGGTGATATCGCCGTCTCGGCGGCGTGGGACTTCTATAGCCTCCCCGGTAGGCGAAGCGTATAGATTTTCCGCGGGGAAACAGCCCGCGGACCTCCCATTCGACTCCTCGGCGCTCGCTGTTGGGTGCGGCTTAAGTCCGGGCCTCAGCGGCACGTCCCCGCTCCGATCGTCCGGAGGGTCGTCCGGCAAATCCTGGTACCCAGCGCAGTGTTAGCCCCGAGCAGGGCGACCTTCGTAGGCTGGAAGGCGCCCCCAGCGGTGCCATCTAGGTAGGAGACGCCGGCGACGCGAGCGCCCGATACGCTCGCGCTGGGTGAAGATGCCGGTGCCGGACTCCGCAGCTAACGTTGGACCCCAGTTGGAGCTTAGATGGTCTGTGCGGTAGCCAGATCCGCGCTGGACCAACAGGGCTTGGCAACGACCGACTAGGGCAACCGCGCTCTAGCGTCACCCGCTCCCGGTCGCCTGGTCGCAACGCAATTAAACTCGGGTCAGTAGTGTGGAGGGGTGAGGAATGTGAGGAGGGGGTATAGGGAGGAGCTGGAGAAGGTGGGCATCAAAGTACTCGACGTCTACAGACGTAAGGATAGAGATACGGTAAGGTTCCTCTACAGGGGTAGGGTTTACCTGGCAGAGCTCAAAGGATTCTACGATGCGATGAAGCCTGGAGAGCTTATCGGCGCCCTGCTGGCTCATGTAGAGGGGAGGAAGCCCGTCCAGCGCGGCTAGGACGACGCGAGGTCTGGAGCCCGCCCCTCCACCGGTGGTGGAGGGTCATCTGCCCGGCTACCTGAGGAGCGACCTGCTACTTCGACTCGGCGGCCTTCTTCCTCTTCACAGTCTTCGCCCTTTTCTTGACAGCCTTAGCCTTCGCAGGCCTCTTAGCTCTCCTCCCTTCTCTCGCTACCTCGACGGAGCTGCTCAACCTCTTTATCTCCTCGATGTACCTGGTCGGATCGCCGGAGCGCGTCGCTTCGTAGAGTAGGTCGCTGATTTTGACCATGATCTCCAGCCCGTTGAT
>CALKCU010000017.1 GCA_938083005.1 uncultured Sulfolobales archaeon
GTGCTACGGGTACCGTCAGGTACTGCTGGGAGGAGCTCTCTTCGCATGCTTAGCGCTCAGCCCGGTCCATGTACACCAGAGAGTACACCTGCCCCAGTGCTATACCTCCGTCGTTCGGAGGCACCTGGCTCGGCAGCACCAGGACGAAGCTTTCTCTCTCGAGCTCGTCTCTGATCCCTCTGACGATGACCGAATTGACTACAGCCCCGCCCCCGGCCGGGATCAGCCTGCTAACCCTCCTCCCCCTAGCGGCCGCGAGTATCGCCCTCCCGATCGCTCTCCCCATGGTGTACTGAAACGTATACGCTACGTCCTTCAGGGGCTTGCCCTCCTCTCTGAGCTCGAGAACCCTCTTCAGTAGCGGGATGGGGTCTATCTCGACGAGCTCCCCCGCATGTACCATTTCGTCGACAATCTCACCGGGGAGGAGCGAGGAGCCGTTAAGCGATGCCTCTTCGAGCCTGATCGCCGGGCTCCCCTCATACTCACGGTTGGTCGCCAGACCGAGTAGGACCGACACAGCGTCCAGGAGCCTTCCGAGGCTAGACGAGTATACCCAGCGCCTCCTCAGGCTACTCAAGAGGACCTCCAGCTCCAGCCTGCCTCCCGGGAGCGCTTTGAGGAGGCCGTACCTCTCGTAGAGCTCTATGAGCTCCTCGTAGCTCAGAACGCTGGACAGGTAGGAGGCCAGTACTCGCGCCGGGTACTCCACGTCGCGGTCACTCCCGCTCAGCTTTACGTAGGACAGCCTCCCGAGCCTCCTATAGCCGCTCCTTGAGACGTTCATCACCTCGCACCCCCACACAGCACCGTCGTCGCCATAGCCCACGCCGTCCGCGGCTATCCCGATATACGACTCCCCGAGCATGCTCCTGTCGGCCATGATGCTCAGCACGTGAGCCACGTGGTGCTGGACCTCCACGATCCTACCAGACGCTCTCCCCATCTCCATCCCCACAGCGCGTGACACGTACCTGGGATGCTTGTCAACCACGTACGTAGATTTCGCTAGGTCCACGCTATAGGTCCCAGCGAAGAACTTCAGGTACTTGACGAGCTCGCCGATGGTGTCTCCGTTGCCCAGTTCTCCGATGTACTGCGTCAGCACCACCTTGTCCTCGAACGCGATAGCGGGGGAGCTAATGATATCGGCCCCCATGGCCACGACGTCCGCCTCCAGCTTAAACGGGATCCTGATCCAGCGCGGAGCATAGCCCCTGGCCCTCCTGAGTAGTACCGGGCTACCGTCGGTGAACCTAACGACGCTGTCGTCCACTCTATTGACTATGGTCCTGTTGTGGGTCAGAACGAAGTCTACCAGCTTGCTCAGCCTGCTCCTAGCGCACTCCTCGTCGTAGCACATCGGCTCGTCCGTCACGTTGCCGCTAGTCATCACCGAGAACCCGTCCCTAGCCTCCTCGAGAAAGAGGTAGTGGAGGGCCGTGTAGGGGAGGAAGATGCCCTCGTGTGCCATGCCCGGTGATACCAGCCTCGACACCGGGGAGTCCTCCCTCTTCGGCAGTAGCACTATAGGCCTCTGGGGGGACGTCAGAAGCCTCCTGGAGGGCTCGCTGAGCACCACCAGCCTCCCCGCGGTCTTCAGGTCCAGGGCCATCACCGCGAAAGGCTTGGTCGGCCTCCTCTTCCTCAGTCTGAGCCTAAGGACCACATCGTCGTCGGTGGCCGAGCAGGCTATGTGATACCCGCCCACTCCCTTGATCCCAACGATGTGCCCCTCGTTTACGAGTCTGGCTGCCTCGCTGATCGCGTTCTTCGCCTCGACGGGCTCCCACTCGCGCGTGTACAGGCGTACCTCGGGTCCGCAGGTAGGGCAGGAGATGCCCTGAGCGTGGTATCTCCTCCTGTTCCCCGGGTCTGCGTACTCACCGAGGCATTCGGGGCACAGGGGGAAGTCCCTCATGGCCGTCCTCTCCCTATCGTAGGGGACGCCATACATCATTGAGAACCTCGGTCCGCACCACACGCACGAGTTGAATGGGTAGGCGTGCCTCCTGTCACCGGGATCGAGGACCTCCCTGAGGCACTCGTCGCATATGCTGAAGTCCGGCGGGATCATCGAGCGCAGGTAGAGGGTCCTCCCCGACTTCTCTATCCTGAACTCGCTGTATCCAGCGGTGTGGCTCTCCTCTACGACCACGTGCTCTACCTCGGCTGGCTCCGGGACCTCCAGCAGCAGCTTGTAGAGGAACGTCAGGACTCCGCGCTCGTCCCCCTCGATGAGGACCTCCACCTCCGATCCGCCCACGTTCCTGACGTAGCCACGCAGCCCCAGGGACCTAGCCAGGGCATCCACGTAGGGTCTGAAGCCGACTCCCTGGACCAGCCCGCTCACGAAGACCTTCAACGCCAGCATCCTAGCACTCTCCGCGACCATCCCCGCTCCACGCTACGCGGTCTATTCGCCCTCCGTAACCTAGACCGCAGGTTAAGAGCTCGGTCCTCCAAAGCTGCGGTTCTCCACCCATCCCCTCCAGACGAGCCACCTGCTCAGTGCGTAATTGAGGATGAATCCTACTGCTATGCCGGTCAGCTGGGAGAGGACCCTTCCTACCCCGTAGCCGTAGTAGAGCAGGTTCGATACCGTGAGCTGCGACACGAAGTGAGCGACCACGGTTCCGTGGAACCCCGCAAGCCTCCCGAGCACTCCTCCGCGGAGTGCGGACTTGAACGTCCACAGCTCGTGGAGGAAGAAGTTGAAGAGAGTCGAGGTCTCGAACGCTATCGGCACGGTGATCCAGTGCTCTAGCCCCAGGAGGTAGCCGAGAGCGTAGACCGTCGCCAGATTCACCAAAGTCCCCAGGCTTCCAACTACGGCGAACCTCACGGCCGTGTGGGCCAGGTCCAGCACGTGCAGCACGTAGCTGAACACTTCCCCGGCTCCCAGCTTCGACTCGCCCCAGGTTCTGGCCCTGAACTCTATCGGGTACTCGCAAACCCTGCTGTAGCGCCCCCTGACCAGGATCTCGAGCAGTACCTTGAACCCCCTCGGGCTAAGCGGAACGCCCTCTGCTACACTCCTCCTGAGCACGAAGTAGCCGGACATCGTGTCCTTGACCCTCCTGGTCCTCGGCAGCAGGATCTTGGCTACTAGGTCGGCGGCCCTCGAGACGATTCTTCTGGTCGGGGACCAGCCTCGAGAGGATCCGCCCTCCACGTATCTGGAGCCTACGACTACGTCACACCCCTCCTCGATCCTCTTCAGCATCTCGGGCAGCGCCTCGGGTGGGTGCTGAAGGTCGGCGTCCATCACGGCCAGGATCGAGCCTCTGGCCACTCTCATTCCGTCGAGGACCGCTGACGCGAGCCCCAGCTTCCCGGGCCTAACCACCAGCCTGACGTTGTAGGTCTGGGAGAGAGCCCTCACCGCGTCGGCGGTGCCGTCGGGCGAGCTGTCGTCTACGACCACGACCTCGTAGGGGATCCCCCTCTCAGTCATAACCTTGTGGAGTATCCTTATGAGGCGCGTTACGTTTTCCCTCTCGTTGTAAGTGGGGATCACTATGCTAACGTCGACTTCGGATGGCACCCGGCCGCACCCGATCTAGTCGCGGGTTCTAGGTAATAGGTGTTAAGCTAGAAGAGAGCGTGGTCGTTCTTGCTTAGCTCTTCTCTCCCGCACCAGCAGACCGAGGGCCGGGGCTACCCCGCTTCCTTAGCGACCCCGAGCGACGCAGAGCCATACTACCAGCCTCTCCCTGGATGAGGGCCTCCCTCCGCCGGGTTTAGCGACCGCCTGCGATTCCGCGTGTGTAGGCGAAGCGGAGGCTCTCCCGAGCGAAGGGGGGATCTCAGAATAGTACGGATCGGTTATTTAAACGATCCGGGCGCCGAGAGCTCTCGGCGCCCGGCAGCGATTCCCCGTCCCCCGCTGTACGCGTCAGCTAAAAGCTGACTATCTGTATTATCTCTTTGTGGGAGAGCTTGATAGCCCTCAAGTACCTGTAGCTTATCCTCCTGAGGTCCCTGTTGTCGCCCATGATCATAACAGTGTGGAGGCGGCAGTTGACGTCTCTGAGCCTCTTGCTCAGGGCCGTCGCAGCCACTCTGTCCTCTCCGTCAGTGATCAGCACTATGTCAGAGACCTCCCTGGTAGCGCCGGCGGATACGTCGTCGCACGCCGATATCACCGCCTTGGTTATGTCCGTCCCGCCACCGCTCTTCACCTTCGCGAGGTACTCCAGGAGCTTCACGAAATCGCGAGACTTCACTCTCTTGCCCACTTTGACCAAGCCGTGCGGTACGCCGTCGAAAAATCTTAGGTAGAACTCCCGACCATCTCTCCTGCTCCTCATGAGGAGGGCCAGCAGAGTTGCCTTGGCCCAGACTATTTTCTCTCCCTCCATGCTCCCCGACTTGTCTATGAGTGCGTACACCGGGCCCAGGAGCTTCGGAAGCACTTTGTCGTAGAGAAGCAGCCTGCCCTCAGAGAGTTTCAGCCTGAAGAGAATCCTGGGCATGGCTATTTCCGAGGGGTGCACTCTCTCGAGGTCCCCGCCTATCTCAAAACCCCTGACCTCCCCCCTGCTGTACCTCTCGTAGGGTCTAAGCAGTTTCCCCGTTACGTTAGGTATCCTGCTGAGCAGCTCGAGGATGGCTCTGATGTCGGCGAGCTGGGCCAACCTTATGATCTCCTCGCCTCCTTCCTCCAAGTCGAAGGCGGTTCCGGTGCCCGGCTCGCTCCCGAAGTCCATCAGCTTCTTCATAGACTTTATAGTCTCCACAGTCTCTGATATCCTCCTGCTCACGAGTTCGGCTAAGCTCTTCACCTCCTCCTCCTCGATCTCCTCTCCCTGGTTACCACTCCCGGAAGGCTGCTGAAGCTGCTCGAGGGATCTCTCGAACTCTGCGGCTATCAGTGACGCGGCCAGGATGCTGAGAGAGGAGTCTCCGATCGTGCTGTACCGGATCCTCGCGAACTCCTCGGAGTCGAGGAGGGTCCTGAAGAAGACGTAGTTCCTGAAGACCTCTCTTGGGACCTCGTTGGAGTCCTTGAGCAGAGGGTACGGTAGGTACAGAGTATAGTAGCTGTCTATAGAGAAGGCTTGGTCCACGACCTTCGTCTTGCCGAAGATCCTTCTAACGAGCTGGAGTATCTTCTCGCCCCTGTAGAGGGCCACCGGGTCTCGATGGTCGACACCCCTGAGAACGCTGGGCATTCTATGGAAGCCTCCTCCTAATTATGGACGCTATCTGCTCTATAAGGTCGAGGACCTCCTCTACTGCCCTCTGGACAGCGCTGTCCTGAGACTCCACGGCCATAGCGGCGACCCTCTCGCGCGTGAGCTCCACGTCCCTCAGTATCTGTCTGAACCTCTGGTCGATGTACTTGGACTCGACCGCCTGGAGGCCGATGACGTAGTTGAGGAGCTCCTGGAGGTTGGCCCTTATCTCGCTCAACTCCTTCAGATACCTGTAAGGAGTCTTCAGCTCCTCCGACAGTATAGTGACAACCTTCTCCAGCTCGTCCCAGTCTCTCGGGACAACATACTTTAGTGCCAGGAGATCCTGCTCCTGGGCCCTGCTCCTCCCCTCCAGCAGAGCGTTCGACGCTATGACCTTGAGGGCCTTGCCCTTCCTCCTGTCGGTTATGTGTACCCCCCTGGTTTCGAAGGCAGCGAAGAGCTTGACGAGCTTGTGCTTAACCGGGTCTAGGTCGACCTCGAGCACTGCCTCGTGCAGCTTCCTCAGCTCCTTCATGTCCATAACTGCCTCCGACTTCCCCGCATTGCCGTAGTACATAGTCCTCTCGAGGACCCACGACTTGTCGAGGAGGTCCCTCCACAGGTTCTCGGGTACGGGCCTGACGAAGTGCCTCAGCAGAAACCTGTCGTAGAACGCTAGGAGCTCGGACTCCTCCGGGACCTCGTTGCTGGCTCCGAAGAGGGACCAGAGCGGGACGACCATCTCGCTGTAGCCGTCGTAGAGCACTCTCTCCTGGAGGAGCGTGTTGAGAGCGTTCAGTATGGCCGAGTTGGCCTTGAATATCTCGTCTAGAAAGGCTATCTCTGCCGAGGGGAGCTTGCCGAAAGTTATCCTGACGTACCTCCCCTCCTCCAGGGCCTTTATGTCTATGGGACCGAAGAGCTCCGAGGGCTCGGTGAACCTCGTCAGCAGGTAGGAGAAGTAGCGCGCGTTGAGGAGCTCGCTGACCCTCCTTATCATGGCTGACTTAGCCGTGCCTGGCTCGCCCACTAGCACCGCGTGCTCTCTCGCGAGAAGAGTGAGCACTATCACCCTGCCCTCCTCGTCCCGACCCGTGAATGGCTCCACCAACTTGCTGAGCAGGGTCGTCAGCTTGTTCAATAGGGTTATCCTCCGCACCCAAGTGTAATGGCTTCTTGACCCTTATATACTGAGCGGGCACGGGCTCTTCCCCATGATCTAGGACCATCGGCAGGCTCGATAGCTGTCGAGGAGAGCCCATCCCCGCGGGTTCGCTTACCCAAGGAGCCTTGAGCTCTTCCGAGAACGGGTTCTAGTCCAATCTACCGTCCAGCACGGGCTCAGGATAGCTGAACCCCCTCATCGATGCTCTCCGTCCAGACCCTTCACTTCCACGCGCCGAGAGCGGGCACGAGCGCCCTCTCAACCCACTAAGTGGTCTAAGTTGGTTTCGCTAGGGGGAGTGATCTGCCTTAAGGAGCTACCCGAGAGGAGCACTAGCGCGCGCCCCTGGAGTACAGGTCCAGGGGTAGCGCGCCCGCGACCTCGTCCCAGGAGATGCTGAGAGGTATCAGCAGCTGCTCCAGGGTCGACCTGGCCACCTTCATGTACTCGTCGATGTCTATCTCATCTACCCTCGCGAGCTGGACCGGCTTGACCTTCTCTCTCCCCTTAACCTTTACGTAGTATATCACGTCGCCAGGCTTGACCTGCCTGCCGTAGGCTAGCAGCATCCTCGCGGCCTTAACGTGGGGCCCCTCAGACTTGTACTCGCTCAGGTCCTTGCTCAGCTCGTTGCTGTAGGCGACGTCCTCTAGCGAGAGGTCCTTGTTCTTGAGCTTGAGGTAGAGAGACCTTATAGACTCCTTAACCCTCTCCTTGACCGCTTCTATCGAGCCCACGCTCGGTTCGATAGTCTTGAGGGCGTCGACCACCTGGATGAAGGTGCTCTTGACTATCTCCGGGACGTTCCTCTTCTTCCCCAGGAGGCCCTTGACGTCTACACCGCCGTCCTCCCTAACTCCGATGTAGTTCTTCTTCAGGGCGAAGGCCACGTGCCTATACACCTTGTCCACCTCGATCTCCAGCTTGAACTTCTCCGAGACCTCCCTGACCAGGTTCTCGAGAGCCTCCTTGTCTGGGTTCCACACGAAGAGGGAGTCCGTATCCCCGTATAGCACCCTCAGGCCGAACTTCTCGGCTATGCTCAGCGTAGAGGTGATGACGTGCCTCCCTATGGCTGTCACGGACTCGGCTAGCGCTGGCGTGTAGAAGGGAAAGCTCGCGTGGCCGAAGACGCCGTAGCTAGCGTTTATGAACACCTTGATCGCGGACTGAACCACTTCGTACCAGCTCCTGAGCTCCTCCGGAAGGCTCTTGTCCTTCGCCAGCTTCTTGTATACCCTGACCCTGAAGTCTCTCAGGATAGATATCATCTGCGACGTTACCCCCTCGAAGTCTGCGCACACTCTGTGGAGAGTGTGACCCGACTCGTCTCTCACGTCGACGAGCTTCTTGCACACGCCCTGCGGGGGATCCACAGTCTCGTAGCTGAGGTTCCAGACCACCATGATGGAGGGATACAGGGAGGCGAAGTCTAGCACGGTAACGTTGAAGTAAACCCCGGAGACGGGCTCGATGACTATGGCCCCGGCGAACCTCTTCCCGAGCCTGGACGTGGTCTTGACCTCGCCCTTTAGCGAGAGGATGTCAGACTGATTGGGTATCAGATAACCCCTCCTCCTGTGCTCCCAGAAGAGCAGACTCTTGACCCAAGCTGAGACCTTGCGCCTGGTGACCTCTTCGAGGCCCAGCTTGGATACGCGCATTATCAAGACCATGAGCTTCCAAACCAGCTTGTTGTTGGAAGTAACGAGCTTCAGCGTGAGCTCCGCATCTCCCAGGTTGTACCTCACTAGGTCGCACAGGGATAGTGCGGAGACCCCCATCTCTATCTTCACCTTCGACTCCCCCAGGAGGGCTTTAGCTATGGCGTCGAGGGTCTTTTCCTTGTACGCCGAGCCGAAGGCGTAGTTCTGCACGGCCTCTATGTCGAAGAACCTGAAGAGGTCTACGTGGACTCCGTGCCTCAGCGTTACGTAGTCCTCTACGACCTCGAACGGTATCACGAACCTCTCTATCCCCAAGACTAGGGCCCTGTTGACTATGTAGGGCAGGTCGAAGGAGTCCCCGTTGAAGGTCAGGACTACGTGGTAGGACTCGACGGCCCTGAAGAGCTCTAGCAGGAGAGACCTCTCGTCCTCGAAGAGCTCGACCGTACAGTCCTTGGGGAGGGACCTTGGATCCCCGAGTTCCATCTGCCTAGCTAGGACGAGGACCCTCTTTAGGCCGTCGGAACCCACCATGGCCACGCTTATTACGGGGTAGTTCGCCTCCTCGGGATCCGGAACGCGGGTCTCCACCGGGGTGTACACTTCTATGTCGATCGCGAGGATCTTAGGCTCCGGCGGCTTCTCCTCGAAGAGCTCCGCGAACTCCATGAAGTAGCTCCTCCTCTCGGGGGGATGCCCCTCGGTGAGCTTAGACAGGAGAGCCATGGTGCTCTCGCTTATCCTAACCTTGTTGCGGACTATCCTCCCGCTCTCTACGGTGTATCTCATGCCTGGTACGAGCTGCAGATCGTACACGTAGTTCTGATGATACTTTATCTTAGCCTCGTAGGCCTTGTTGACGTAGTTTCTAAGCTCCCTCACGGCTAGAGGGTCCTTGGTCACAACCTTCGTTAGGGTGACGCGCCTCATCCTGAGCAGGTCCATCCTCTCGACTAGCTCGAAGGAGTCGAAAGACTCGTGCTCGACGATCTTCCTGTTGCCGGCTAGCTCCTCGGGGGGAGAGTCCGTGAGGAAGTACGGCTTGTGTCCCGCAGGGTCGAAGACTATGTAAGTCTTACCGTCCTCCTCGGAGTAGAACTTCATGTAGGCCCTGCCGTGTTCGCCAGAGTAATAGGTTCCGAGGAGGTATGCTCCGCTTACCCTGTTCGCCACCTCGTACGGTATTGGGGTGGCAGAGCTGCCGCTGCCCAGGATCCTCGGGCTGATCCTCACCTTTACTGTGACGTTTCCTAGCTCTCTGACTACGGTCTTCACGGCGTAGGCTTCGAGACTGCTCGAACCCCCTCCGCTACCCTGGTTCCACCGCAAAGCTTTCTTCTAGCATCATCTACCCAGGCAAAATATTAAAAACGCTACGAGGCTCTTGCTCGAGCCTAGCTCCTCGCCGCACGTTCCGGATCGCTGCGGTCGAGCGCGGATCGCCAGACGTCGGCGGAGGGGGATGGAAGCTGGGTCGGGGAACCTCAACTCACGATTAGAATGCCGAGAAGAGTTCGGGACAAATACTGCATGCCGCGGGGTCTATCTCAGGCTCGAGCCTCTGGTGGTAGCCACAGAAATGCTTTCCGCTTAGCGCGCGGAAGGCTATCCGGAGTAGCTCCACCTCAATCTCGTACTGACTCATATCCCCGCGGACTATCTCGGTAGCCAGCCTCCTCAGCTCGCTCATCAGCTCAGGCTTCCCGGATACCTCAACCATCGCTCCCCGCTCGCGGTGGAGGTACCTGGAGACGGCTGACGGCGATATCCCAAGCTTTCTGGCTACCTCCACTCTGCTTAGCTTGAGCTCCTCGTGCATCACCTCGGTGAGGGCCCTCTTGAGCGCCGGGATGATATACCTGTGGCATAGCTCGAGGACGGAACTCATGGTCGGATCGCTAGAGCACCATTACCTTCTTCATTACCTCTTCCGGGTTCCTGAGGATCTCGGTGAAGTCCTCGACTACCTCCAGGGTCCCCAGGTACCTTCCGTCGTCGCTCCTAACTGCGGCTACGATGACCCTCACGATCCTGTCACCGATCCTGGTCCAGAACTCCCTAAAGTCGGCCTCCCCCTTCTTCAGCCTCTCCACGTTGACCTTGACCATGGACTCGAGTCTCGGTGCGTGACAGAAGAGTAGCCTCCGGCCCAGTATGGTCTTGACCCTGACGAACCCCTTCGCGAACCTGCTCTTACTGAAGAACCTGATCCTATCGTCGGCGTCGGCGTAAGTGATCTCTAACGGGAGGGACTTGAATATGGCGTCTACCTCCTCCGCGCTCAGGAACCCCGTGCTCAGCTCGATGTCCCCGGGCCTCCTGATCTCGTAGGCGTCCGGCTCCAGTCCTCTGAGCGCCATCTCCCTAAACTCGGGCGGCAGAGCTCTCACCTGCTCCTCCCTCACCTCCGGGACTATCTCGTAAGGCATCACCGGCTTAGCTTTCGGCGTCCACTCGGCTGTCACCGGGACTAGGTAGCCTATCTCCTCGGCCATCTCCTTGACCGCCGCCCACTCGCCCTCGGTGAGGAGAACCCATACCGCTGGGAACAGTATCCTGCTCTCCCTGAACACCAGCTCGCTGATCTCCTCGGATAGCTCGAGAGCTTTGCTAGCGACCTCCTCCGCCGCATTCCTGCCTTCCGCCGCGTTCTCGAGGATCCTCCTGAGCTCCCTGAGCTTGACTATTATCTGGTCCTCGCGAGCCCACATGACTCTGGGCACGGCCACTATGCCCCTCCTCTCCAGGTAGGGGAACACCAGCATCTGCAACTTCACGTAGTGCTTCCTCAGGCCCCTGAGCTCGCCGACTATCCTCGAGAGCTCGCCGAGGTGCTTGCCGAGCTCCTCTCCCGAGGATCCGAGGACCGCGTTGGCGTAGAGGCTTAAGAGCTCGGCCCACCTGAGTATTAGCTCGTTCTCCCTCATTAGGAGGTCGAGGGGGTGCCCCTCCGGGACTCCCTTTAAAGTCCTGGAGGCGAGGTGCTCCCTGAAGAGCCTGACGTGCAGATCGCACAGCTTCGCTATCTCAGCTATCGAGACTCCCTCCCTCACCAGCCTCTGCTCTATCAGCACGATCTCGAACGGAGACACGCGGGACAGCGTTTCCCTGAACTCTCTGCTCAACTGCTCGGGGTCCGCGCCCTCGTGTATCTTCTTGAGCAGGGACTTGACCAGCTCGACCTTCGCGTCTTCGTTTGACATGTGTCACACCAAGAAGTGCACGGGCTCCGGGTTTATAAGCTTTACCTCGGTGGCACGCCCAACACCGAAGCGCGGTTTGGAGATGCTTTAGCGGTCGAGTTCTACGGACAGGTCGGTGCTGGCGAGCACTACCCACCCGTCGCCAGCGAGGTAGAAGCTCACGGCCCTGAGCTCGACCCCCCTCTCTAGAGCGTACTCCAGGACTTCCGGAATCTCGGGGTCTCCGGCTCTGTTCGGCCTGAAGGACGATACGTTGGGCAGGGACGCTATGAACACCACTAAGGGTCTGTAGCCCTGAGCGAGGTCGGCCAAGGTCCTTATCTGTCTCCTGCCCCTAGCGGTCGGACAGTCCGGGTAGGACGCGTAGCTGCCGCCGATCCTCAGGACGGCGCTCTTCAGCTCCGCTAGCCTCAGACCCTCCGGGCACCTCAGAATGTAGTCGATGACCTCTCCTCCCAGTCTGAAGTTCCTCCTGTAGACCCCACAACCGGGGGAGAGCCAGGTCAGAAGGCCCCTGCTCAGCAGGTGCTCGAAGACCCTGCTCTGAGTGATGGTGTCCACGATAGCGTAGCCGCCCGCGTCCTCCACCGCCACGAGCCTGTACCTAAGCCTCGGCCCACCTATGGGAGCGCACAAACCCCTCCTGCCCGGGACTAGGTAGTCGAGAAGCCTCCCGGTGTTGGTCAGGTGAGCCAGATCGTGCTCGCCGCGCACGTTGACAGCGACGACGAACCTGTTTACTCTGCTCACTACTCGGCACTCAACGAGGTCCCCCAGCCTGAAGAGCTTGAGCAAAGTCGGCACCGCGGGTCGCGCGACCCGGCTAGACTGCGCTCGATCCCAATTAACCTCGGTGCTCAGGTGGGGGTCCTCCACAGCTTCGACTTTTTATGAGCTCCGCTAACCCAGTGTCGGTGTCCCAGTTGGGCGCGGAGCAGCGGGTGATCGAGCTGCTGGAGGTTCTCGTATCGTACAACACTGTGAACGACCCGGAGAGGGGGATCAAGCCCCCAAGGGACATCGCGGACTTCGTCTCCGAGTGGCTAGACAAGCGCGGCATCTACTCGGAGGTGGTGGAGTCCAGCGGTTACTACAGCGTCCTCGGCCTCCTAGGTAGGGAGCCTCCCTGCGTGGGGTTCATGGCCCACCTAGACACGGTCCCGGTCGTGCCCGAGAGGTGGAGCTACAACCCCTTCAGGTTGACCGTTGTCGGCGGCAGGGCCTACGGGAGGGGAGCGCTGGACGACAAGTCGAACGTGGCGTCCATCCTCCTAGCCCTCGAGAAGCTCAAAGAGTCCGGGACCGACTGCGGCATAGTGTTCGCGTTTACCGGAGACGAGGAGGTGGGCGGGGCTAACGGTGCTTACATCGTTTCCCAGAGGCTGAAGTCCGCCGGTCTCCTCCCGAGGTACCTAGTGAACGGGGACGGGGTCGGCATGGTCCCGATAGTGAGGAGGAGGAAGGCGTTCAGCGCAGAGGTCCTCTCTCGGTCGAGGAAGACTTCGGTCAGGGGCGTGGTCAAGACCGCTAGGTTTTCCGCGTACTACCCGGTGTCTCAGCATGCCCACGCAGCCTACTTCGTGAGCGGGGCCGACTCCCACCCACTGATAGCGGCTTCGATCTTCACCAGGGAGACTGGTGCGCTCCTCAGGAGCGTCCGGGGGCGGTTCCTGAAGTCCAACGTGGTCCCCTCTGAAGTGGAGGTCGAATACGTGGTCCCGGACCCCTCGGGCGACGAGGTGGAGGTGGACGAGGGGCTCACGGAGCTCGTGAAAGCCGTATTACCCCTAGTCAAGGCCCCTCTCAGGACGAGAGCGTTCAGCGAGTACGGAGTCAGCGCTACTCCAAACGTCTACGAGTTTTCGCAGGGCTACCACAGAGTAGTCATCGACGTCCGCGCAATGGCTTTGAAAGAGGACGTGGAGGAGTCCCTGAGGGAGGTAGTAAAGGAGTTCCTACCCGCAGCGGACATCAGGGTCAGGACTGACGTCGGTAGCTACATGTGCACTCCACCGGACTCCAGGGTCGTCCAAGCGCTGACCGCGTCGCTCAGGGAGGTAGGGGTAAGCCCGCACTTAGCCGAGGGCGCCGGAGCGAGCGACTCCAGGTACTTCGTTCCCCTCGGCGTCGAAGCGGTGGACATAGGTCCCAGGGGCGGCAACATGCATGGAGACGACGAGTACGTGGAGCTGGACTCCCTCGCGCTAATGCCAGTAGTCTACTACAGAACCGCGGAGAGGTTATCCGGGGGAGTCTAAGCGCGGAACCCCCCGAATCCCCCAAAGCCGGGAGGTCTGATCGAGAAGGAAGGGCTGAGAGCTTATAAGCTCCGAACTGATACTAAGACCAACTGGGGGGTCAAGGCAGCGGGGTGGGGTAGCCTGGTAGCCCGCGGGGCTCATATGGGGTAGCCCCTGTGAGACCCCGAGGTCGGTGGTTCAAATCCACCCCCCGCTACCACCCCCCGCCACTTTCTCCTAAGCCGCGTTCTCAGGGAGTTGCTGAAAGCCTTTGAAGTCGGTCAGGGACCCCGCGGGAGCCTCCGGGCCGAGAGTTTTTAAAAACTCCCAGGCTACCAGAGCGGTCGAGATGGGCGAAGAGGCTGTCCACCCACTGAGACGAGACGTCAAAGTACTCGCCATGAAGCTTCTCTCAGCCCTGAAGGACTTCTACACGTTCAAGGAGCTAGAGGATATTCTAGGAGTGCCCTACCAGATGCTGTGGAGGTACACTAGCTTCCTGACGACGCCCGAGGAGGGGACGGCGAAGAGGTTGATGCAGGTAATCAGGGAGAGGAAGCTGGTAGAGAGCGCCTTCGAGAGGAGCTTCGCGAAGGCTAGGGACCTGAGCGACATATGGAGCGCGGTCAAGAACATAGGCTTCCTCGATCTCGTTGCCTTCGAGACCCTGGAGCTCCTAAACGGCGAGGGCGTAGACGGCGTGCTGGCCTTCCCCGAGGAGTCGGGAATGCTGGGCGCGGTGATAGCCCACTGGACCAGGGGAGACGTCTGCGTGACGACGAGGGCCGTCTCTCTCGGCGAGGCCCTGGTAGAGTACTACAGGGACGGCTCCATGGGGCTGAACTTCATAGCAGTGAGCAGGGGCTGTATCCCCAAGAGGGGGAAGATCGTGCTGGCGACCCTCCTGCTCAACAACAGAGAGCTGCTGGAAGCCGCGGTGACCCTGGTCAGAAAGAGCGGGGCCCAGCCGGTAGCTCTCGTAGCAGTGTTCGCCGCCGGGGAGGGCTGGGAGAAGACCGTCGAGAGCCTGGGTCTGCACAGGTTCAAGATCTTTAGGTGCCTCACGATAAACCGCTAGCGCGCCGGTGGCTTATAGCTTCTACCTCCGAAAAGCCGAAATAGCTTAGGCCGAGTGCACCCCGGTGATAGCCTTGGAGAGGGCCGACTTGGAGAGGTTCTTCAACCCCCGGTCGATAGCTGTCATCGGTGCCTCCGAGAAGCCGGGCACTGTCGGCAGAGCCATAATGATGAACTTGCTGGAGGCTTTTGGGGGAGAGGTATACCCCGTGAACCTAAAGTACGAGACCGTCTTCGGCTTGAAGTGCTACAGGAGCGCTAGGGAGCTGCCGAAGGCACCAGACTTGGCCGTAATCGCGGTCCCCGCTGCCAGCACTCCCAGGGTCGTCGAGGAGCTGTGCGAGCTCGGGGTCAAGTCCGCCATAGTGATCAGCTCCGGCTTTAGGGAAGTGGGGGAGGAGGGAGCAAGACTGGAGAGGGAGCTCGTGGAGAGGGCCCGGGCCTGCGGCATGAGGATCGTAGGCCCGAACTGCCTCGGAGTCTACGACGCCTGGAGCAGGGTCAACACCATCTTCAACCCGGGAGACAGACAGGCCCTGCCCGACCCGGGCTCGGTGGCCTTCATCTCCCAATCGGGGGCTCTGGGGGCCGCACTGCTTGACTGGCTGGCCGAGGCTGGAATCGGGATGAGTAAGTTCGTAAGCTATGGAAACGCCTCTGATGTAAAGGAGTGGGAGCTCGTGGAGTATCTCGCGTACGATAACAGAACGGGGATCATCGCTATCTACGTGGAGGGGGTCGAGGACGGGAGGAGGTTCGTAGATGGTCTAAGGAAAGCGCGCACAGCCGGAAAGCCCGTCGTTATACTAAAGGGAGGTAGAACGCTCTCCGGAACTAGAGCGGCGACGTCGCACACGGGAGCTTTAGCCGGCAGCCCCGAGGTCTTTCTCTCTGCTGCGAGGCAGGCGGGAGCGATAGCAGTTGAGAATGTCGGTGAGCTAGTCAACGTTCTGAAGCTCCTCGAGTGGTTCGGACCCCCGAGAGGTAGGGGGCTCGCCGTAGTTACGAACGGTGGTGGGGCCGGAGTGCTAGCGGCGGACGCAGCCGAGGCGGAGGGACTGAGAGTGGCCGCGCTGTCCGAGGAGACCGTAAAGCGTTTGAGGGAAGTGCTTCCACCAGCAGCATCTCCCTACAACCCCGTCGACGTCCTTGGCGACGCGCCCCCGGAGAGGTACAGAGAGGCTATCGACGTAGTGTTGGGCGACGGCGGGGTTCACTCGGTAATGGTGATAACGTTAATGCAATCGCCCGCTTTCGACCCGCCGAGGTTCGTTGAGCTGCTGCGGGACGTGCGCGCTCGCGCTCAGAAACCCATAGTCCTAGTAGCGCCCGGAGGAGAGTATACGGTGAGGCACGCGAAGGCTATGGAGAGGGGGCTGAGGATCCCGTACTTCAGATCCCCGGAGGAGGCAGTAAGGGCCCTCAGGCTGACCGTGGAGTGGTTCGAGAGGAGCTCGCGGGGGGATACCATTAGGTAGCATCAAGGCCGACCTCCACATACACAGCTACGTGAGCGATGGGGGGATGAGCCCGGAGGAGGCGGTCAGGCGTGCCGAGAGACTAGGTCTAGAGGCCATCTCGGTGACGGATCACAACACCTTCCTCGGGTCTTACATCGCCTTGAGGAGGAGGGGTAGAGTCGTCGTCGTGCCGGGTGCCGAGTTCGGGACCGAGCTGGGCGACGTGCTAGTCCTGTGTGAGCGCGTACCAGCGGACGCGGCGGGACTGCTAAAGCGTAGGAGCGGTAACCCGGAGCGCGTTAGGTTCTCCTCGGTAGTCGAGCTAGCGACCGGGGAGAACTGCGTTACGATAGCGGCCCACCCGTTCGCTGCGTTTAGGGCGGGGAGCGGGGGGGCATTCGAGCTGAGGTACTTCGACTGCGTGGAGGCCTACAACTCCTCGTCGGACATACTGACCAACGTATACACCGCTTACGTGACCCGCGGCAAGAGGTGCAGGACCGCGGGAAGCGACGCTCACGTGCCGGAGGTGATAGGCTCCGCGTACACTCTCATAGAGGTCGACAGTCTGAGCGCCGAGGGGGTACTCGAGGGCCTCAGGAGGGCGAGAACGAGGCCGTACTATAGCGCGACTGCGTGGCTCTTAGCGACTCTCGCCTCAGCGAGGAGCAGGCTGCTCCACTTCTTCAGGCTTAGGCTCGGTCACTACGGCAATCCCTGGGAGAGGGTTTCCCTGTACCCGATATAGAGCTACTCGCGAGTAATGAACCTCCGCAAGCCCCTGCGCTACTCCGCGGGGTTGGGAGAGCGCCTAGTAAAGACGGCTGTACTCGGAGCCTGCTCCACGACGGGGGGCTCGCGGCCTATGTCTAGGGAGCGAGCGGGCTGTTTCGCTCCCGGCTCCAGGTCTCCGAGAGGATCTCCAGTATCTCTAGCCCCTTGTCGGTGATCTCGTAGACCTCAAGCCCGTCATCGCTCTTGCTTACCCTGATTAAGCCGAGCCTCTCCAGCCTGCGGAGAGCTTCCTCTAGCTCCCTGCTGTAGTACCCAAAGCTGTACCTCACGAAGCCGAGATCCGTTCCCAGCGTACGCCTCTCCTGGAGCTCGCGAACTAGGTTATGAACTCTTACGGTGCCCCTAATGGGGCCGTACCTAGCTATCACCTTGAGCACGTCGATCTCCCAAGGTACCCTCGTTCCTACCACCCGGAGGGGTCCTGGGATCGTCGAGGCTTTAAAGCCTCGCACCTCATGGAGATTAAAAACCTCGCGCGGAGGGTTGTAGGAGGTGTGCGAGTTGTCGTACTACCCGGTGAGGAGGACCACGGCGCGCTCTCTGTTGATCAGTCAGGGAGTGGTCCTCCTGTTCATACTGGTGAACCTCTTCGTCCCCCCCGAGTATCAGGGAGTGGTCGTGACCCTCTACTTCGTAGCGTTCATGGCTATATTCATGCTGACCTCGCTCAGGCAGCGAGCGAAGGGCGCCGACGTCCGGGACATAGCTAGCGGCAGGAAGATCCTGGTAATAAAGCAGGAAGAGGTGACCGAGCTCCAGTCGAAGGACCTAGAGCTCGTTAGCGAGCTCAAGCCCCTCCTCAAGGTCTCCGGGATCTCCATGCTCTCCCTGGTGCTAGCGCTGCTGTGGTTCTTCATCATATACCCCTCGCTCGTCCAGCGCCTCCTCCCCCCGGACGGGGGCGTTGCCGAGCGCGTCGTCAAGCTCCTGGTGCTCTACGAGGTTCCGATAACGCTCTCGTACACCATCCAGAGCGCCAGCCGCAGGCTGGTCAAGAGGTATGTCAACGTTCTGAGGAGCGTCGAGGTCTACAGCACCGGGGTATTGGGGACGCCCGGGTTCGCACTGAGGTTCCCAGTCCAGGGGTACGGCGTCAGGGCGTGTCCGCGGAGGGGCTTCGTTGAGTTCGTGAAAAACGAAGGCGGCGTCGAAATACTCTACCGTGTTTACACCAATAGCGTTGAGAGGCTGGCAGACGTAGTCGCGAGGTACGGAAAGACGAGAGTCGACAGAGTAGCGTGAGCCCGACGTCCCCGCGACCTTCGGATCGCAGGTCACCGTCCACCCCAGGACGTCTGCCGTTCCCTTCTGCACCTAGGGGCTTCCACCTCGCTCATAGCCGCGGGCTCGTGAGAGGCTGTCGAGCTCAGCAGCGCGGGGTCGCCCTCTGGAGAGTCCCCGCGCTGTTCAAAGCGCTGCTCGCCCCAATGCTGGGGGGCTTCGGAGAGAGGATGCGAACGTGGGGAAAACAGTCCAGAACTCGCGCTTCGTTGGAGGTCGTGGCCCGGGGCCCTACTCTAGCTCCTGTAGCACCGGAGGGACTCCTCAAGCATAGCCCTGGAGAGCTCCCGGAGCCTGTCCACGTCATCGGGACCTACGACGGTGTCATCGTATAGAAACGTGTATCTGCGCTTACTCTCGATACCCCTCAGGACTTCCGAGTACGTCAGGAGCTTCACCTCGGTATAGAGGTCGCTGTAGGTCCCCTCGAGGACCGGTGCGGTGTAGTGCTTGACCAGGCATCTGCTGAGGGCTATAGGGTCGGAGGCGGTCTCCAGGAGGCTCCTTAAGTCCGGCGGCGAGGCCTTCCTGACGTGCTCCACGTACGCTCTGTAGAACCCTCCCACGTTTCCCCTCCCGTATCTCTCTATCAAATTCTCGATCGACTTCGCTATCTTGAGTATGGAAGCTTCAACGAACCTGCCCGGGTACCTATCCTTGTCGGAGTGGTACACGGGCTTGATCGAGTCGAGGTTGTGGAGGACTATCGAGGGGATCCCACCACTCGCCATGGACACCGCGTCCGTATACCCGGCGCCCACGTCCGACCCGAGGGTCTTAACGGGGCTCAGCACGGACTCCACCCCGCGGACCCCCACGCAGTCCACCCTCACGGGCTCCGCGTAGGCAGCGTCGAGTACCACGACCAAGTCGAGGTCCAATCCGCCGGCCCTACGCTCTAGGTAAGCCCGCGAACCGTAGGCCCAGTAGAATGAGCTCCCCGCGGGGTCTCCGAACTCCTCCGCGGTGAAGCTGATGAGCCTCGCCGAGAGGCCTCTCCTCTTCAGTAGCCGCGCGATCTCCAGGAGCGTCAGGACCCCTATGCTGTTGTCCCTAAAGCCCGCTAGCCAGCGGTCGTGGTGCACCGCTACGGCTACCCTGGGCTCCCCGCTCCCAACGATAGCGTCCAGGACGTAGCCCCGGGACTCTCTCTTGTACGTCTCGACGGAGATGGAGACCTCCCGCGCCCTCCTGAGCTTGGGTAGAGCCGATAGCGGCACGTGGATGGCGGGCTTGCTCGCCACTATCTCTGTCGCGAGGCTGTAGCTCGGGATCTCGTTGACCACTATCCTCCTCCTATTAACGCCGGGGTAATCGTCGTAGAACACCACCGCGGAGGCGCCTCCGCCAACGCTGAGCCAGTAGGTCACCCACACATTGTCCGGGTCTCTAGTAGTCGACGCTACGCTCACGTCCTTGCCCAGGACTCCCGAGACCTCCGCGCTCTCGATGGGGGGCTGCGCGGTGCAGCTCACGTCGTTCACGAAGCATTCTACCTCCTCCCATTCAAGCACCTCGAGCGGGAACACCTCGACCGAGACGTCGTCTAGCGCGAGCCTCTCCGAGAGGCTCTGAACCAGGGACCTCTCAGCGAGAGAGCCGGCGACCACGTCGAGCACGGCGACGGTACCCCACTACGACCGCACCGGAATTCTGCGCCACTCAGGCTGGCTCGCTGCCCCGCTCCGCCTCCTCAGGGTCTCCTCTTTGACGAGGAGCCCGGCAGCGAGCGCGAGGAGCCCTACCGCGATGAGCAGGACGTAGCCTAGATCGGGCCCCGGTCCATGCTCTCTAGGCGGGGTCTCTGTTGCGGTGATCGTTACTAGGAGGGCTAACCCTCGAGGCAGCGAGCGGGCTACCCCGCGTAGCATTTCTTGAGGTACCCCGACACGCTTCTCTCGAGCTCCTTTACCTCGCTCTCGGATACCCTCAGGAGGCTACCCTCTTCCACGACTCTTCTGCCGCCCACGTAGAGCTCCACGACCCTCCCGGAGATCACCAACCCAGCAACGGGATCCACAACCGGTTCGTCTAGAGACCAGAGAACCAGGTCCGCCACCTCCCCGATCTCGAGGAGGCCGCTACCCGCGTGCAGGGCTCGATAGCCCGCCGCCGTCGCTGCTTCGAAGAGCTCTCGAGCGTCTAGATCGCCGCGGCCCGCGTGCAGGGGTAGGGCCGCCGCGATCTCATCGAGGATGCTGTAGCTTGGGGAGACGTCGACTCCCAGGCCCACGCGGATGCCCAGGTCTAGGTAGCCCCTGACGGGCGCTATGCCGTCTCTCAGGAGGACGTTCGAGGAGGGGCAGTGCGCTATGGTTACGTTGGGGTGAGCCAGAGAC
Source organism: uncultured Sulfolobales archaeon (assembly GCA_938083005.1). GTDB lineage: Archaea > Thermoproteota > Thermoprotei_A > Sulfolobales > NBVN01 > DRZP01. The sequence goes on from CALKCU010000017.1 coordinate 20,411, forward strand.
TTCGCTGCCTCGGCGTCTAGCCACACCGCGTGAGCGATTATCGTGTTGACCCTGGTTAGCCCCACGAACTCTACGAAGTCCCTCAAGCTCATCCCGTAGTACTTCTCGAGGTACTCCGAGTCTTCGGGGACCTCGGCGATGTGAGTATGGATCCCCACTCCTAGCTCCTCGGCCCTATCGACGACCTCTCTGAACTCTTCCGGGGACAAAAGCCTCGGCGTCGTGGGACCGAGCCTAGCCTTCAGCAAGTCTTTCCCCCTCAGCTTCTTGACCAGCTCCACGTTCTCCTCCAGGGCTACGTCGAGGGACTCGTAGACCCCCCTCGACATCAGCGCGACGCTGAGGTCCCCCCTGACGCCCACCCTCAGTAGCGCCTCGGCAACCCTGTCCTCATTGAAGTGCATATCAGCTACGGCGGTTACTCCGCTCAGGAGGAGCTTGGACAGCGCCAGGATAGCCGATGAGTAGCTCAGCTCAGGCTCTCTGCGCAGCAGCTTCTCCCACGGCCACGCGTACCTAGCCACCCACTCGTCCAGCCTCGCGCGGCCCGCGATGGTGGTCCTAACCGGGTAGAGGCCTAGGTGCGTGTGTATGCTCGCAAGTCCATGGGAAACTACCGCGTTCTCCGGGACCCCTCTCTCCCTCTCGATCCCGATTATCCTTTCGTTAAACGTTACGCACGCGTTCTCGATCACTCTGTGGGCCGACACTACGACGTAGCGCCCGCAGAGCTCGGTCATGAAGCCAGCCTCGGTCTATAGACGGCTAGGAGCACGTACGCTGAGTACGGTCCTTGAGCGAAGAGCCGGGAGGTTGAAATGTACGCTGGCTCAAAGAGGGTCATGCTTGGGCGCGGTATCTCCGGTGGGTTCTGCGGGTTCCCATACACGAACACGGCCCTGTAGCCGGGTCCCCACACTCTGTACGCGGCGTCGAGGAGCATCTTGTAGAGCAGAGCCGAGGTTAGGTTCCCGGAGGTCCAGTCGGGAAGACCCGCCGCCACCATTAGTTTGGGATCCTGGTACACGTACACGGGAGGCTCCTTACCAGCTATCCTGTATATCGCCGCTATCCCCTTGGCCGCGTCCGCTCCGAGTATAGTGTTACCGAAGATTAGCGGACCCGGGTAGAAAGAGAGCGTGGCCGCGTCTACCATGAACACCTCATACGCGACGACGTAGAGCCTATCCGGCCTTATCCTGAAGTAGTTGACGAGCAGGTCCAGAGCCCTCTCCTCTGGGCTTGTTAGAGCGTCGGCAAGGATCTCTATCTGGGTAACGTTTATGGTCGCTCCGTCGGCGACCGACGCCCTCTGACCTACGACGCTGATCCAGTAGCCGTAATCCCACCAGGAGACCACCACGGAGTCCGCTGGAGTGTTCTCCCTTACCCACCTGAGGGCGTCCAGCCACACGGGGGCCTCTACGTTGATTCCCAGGGAGGCGTCAACTATAGTCGGCAGCTGAACGCTATAGGCTCTCACCCACACGGTCGCCGCGTGGGAGGCTAGCGAGACGAGGTAGATGCAGACCAGTACTGCGGAGACTATCCTGCTCAGCGCTCCCGACCTGCGGCTCGCGGCTCTTGAGAGCAGCACGTACGCGAGGTAGCCGGTTAAGATTGTAGAGGCCGCGGCGAGGAGGTAGATAAAGTACGAGATGTTCAACGTCCCCACCACGGTTAGGGAGAAGAGAACTACCAGGAAGAGGTGTTCGTCCTTTAGTCCGGAGCCTACCGACGCTATGATGAGTCCAGCAGCCATAGCTATCGGTACGACGAACTGGGTGTGGGGCAGACCCTGTCTTCCATAGATGAGGGAGCCTACTATCAGGGCTACCGCGAGCAGGAGGGAGTACCAACCGTACCTAGCCTCCCTTCTTTTCGCGAGGTTGCTCAGGAGTAGGTAGACTATCGAGAACGCGGCGTATACCGCGACAACGCCCAGGCTCGTCAGAATCTCCTGGGCCCCCGAGGGCTGGTATTCAGCTACGGTCTCGACGATCACGTGCGTCAGAGCTCCGAGCCCGACCGCTGCGAGGGCCTTGCCCGCTAGAGCGAGCCCCCCGCTCACGACCACGTAAAGGCCTGCGAGCCCGGCTAGAGCGATGAGTGCGAGGTACGTCAGCTTGGGCCTCTCGGAGAGCACTCCCAGGTACTCCGAGATCCTACCCTCCCCGGCCTTGTAGGCGAGGTAGCCGAGCGCGAGCATGAGCACGGACGCGGGCCCCAGAATCCCCACGGACTTAGTGACGTACCTGATCCCATACGTGGGCGCCGCGAGCTGGAGTACGAGTAGCGGGGCGTACTCCACGACCCAGAGAGCCAAGTCCTTGGAGCTCGGCCTCCTCATAAGGGGTACGAGTAGCACGTGGACCACCATCGCTGCGAACACCACGTTGAAGCCGGCCCAGCCGAGCGCCGCTAGGCCGAGCATGAGCCCAGCCATGGAGGCGCTGAAGTACTCCCTCCTCCTCCAGGCCCTCAGGTGGAAGAACACCGCGAGCGGTATGAAGGCCAGGCCTGCGGAGTACTTGACCGTGAAACCGGCGAGCTGTCTGCTGTTGAACAGCAGAGCGTAGCTCAGAGCGGCTAGCCCGGCGGGGAGATCGGAGGAGATCTCGCGCACAGCCAGGTACACTCCAACGACGGAGATAACGAAGAACAGCGGGGGCAGATAGACCATCCACTCGTAGAGAGTCAGGCTCGGATCGAGCATCCTGGCCAGGTGGTAGGTTCCGACAGCAAAGAACGGGAGGCCTATGTAGACGCTGTGCGTGAAGTCCCTGCCCCACGGGTACCAGAATATGCGCGTTACGTTATTGTAGTGGTTGAGGTACGTCAGGTACTCGAGCCCGTGGTCCAGTAGCTGCTTCGCAACGAAGTACTCCTGAAACGGGTCGAGCTCGTAGAGAACCGGACCGTAGCCGAGATTGCTCGAGTTCCAGACTATCCGCAGCCTGAGGTACGACCCGTAGGCGGCCGAGAACGCGAGCAGCGCCAACCCCAAGGCGGTGAGGAGCCTCCTGTCCGCCACTAGGCTCGCTAGCTTTGCCCTAATACCGCGTCTCTCAACCCTCCTTGGGACGCTCCTACTCAATCCGCAACTCCGGAGTCTGGTCTCTCAAAGAAAGATTATATAGGTTCCGCTCAGCGCCAGCAATGCCGCGAGCGAATCCGCGGGCGAGCCTCTGACCGCCCGCTCGTGGCGAGCCCCACTCTGACCCAGTCTCGGATGATTGAGAAGCCGTCAGCGCTCGAAGACGTCATCCGAACCCCTCCACCGTCGGGGCGTGAGTTGACAGGAGAGGCCGGGGGATACCGCCTCGCGGAGGCCCCCTCGCAAACCTTTAAGACCTGCCAGGACCCAGAGCTGTAGACTCGAGGGCGGACGTTCCATGAGGTTCCTTGAAGTCCTCAGTATTGCCTGGAGACTGGTCGTGACCAGCTCCTCCCACGTTGTACTGCTCCTGATATCCGCATCGATGGCCCTGCTCTCGTACTTTACACGCGATACGGATGCTGTAAGCCTAATCCCGGTCCTGGCGGCGATCGCAGGACTGACCGTGGTCGAGTACGGCAAACACTCCTACAGGCAGTTCTTTTACTTGATGCTGATAAGCGGAGGCGTCCCCAGGCACTACAACATGCTGAAGGCCGCGAGCTCCATCATCATAGCCCTGCCGCTAGCCCTATCGACGACCGCGTCGGGTAGAGCGACCGTTCCCCTGCTCACTCTACTCCTCTCGGGTAGCCTGTCCCTCGCTCTCCTCACCTACTATGCTAGGAAGATTAAAGAGGGCGGTAGTGTAGCGCTAGTCTGAGGACGGATATGGCGGAGGTGGTAGTGCTACTGAGGGACATCTGGAAGTCGTACACGCTCTCGGGAGTTGCCGTCAGCGTACTGAAGGGCGTAAACATGACTGCCTACAGGGGAGAGGTCGTCGGGATCCACGGTCCCAGCGGCTCCGGGAAGACCACGCTGCTGAAGATCATAGCGGGGCTCGAGAGGCCGGACAAGGGCGAGGTGATAGTCGACGGCTACAACCTGAACATGCTGGACGAGTACGGACTAGCCCTGTACAGGAACAACGTGTGCAGCTACATACCCCAGGACTTCGGCATTGTCGATGCTATGACCACTTACGAGAACGTGGAGATACCGCTCCTGCTCGCTGGGGTTAGCGCTGAGGTGAGGAGGAGGAAGGTCGTGGAGATGCTGGACTATGTGGGACTCAGGGACAAGGCGAGCATGAGAGTCGGGAGACTCTCCGGGGGAGAGAAGCAGAGGGTTGCCATAGCGAGGGCCTTGGTAACGACCCCCTCCGTACTGTTAGCCGACGAGCCGACCGCGAGCCTGGACTGGACCAACGCGATCAAGGTCGCCGAGCTCTTCTTAAACATCAAAAAAGACTTCGGTACTACGGTCATAATAGTGACTCACGACGCCAGGCTCCTGGAGTACGTTGACAGGTCCATGAACTTATTCGACGGATCGCTGAAGCAGATCAGCTCCCCCAAGCTGTGAAGCCTAGGCTTCCAGGTTCTCCGGCGAGTCTCCGGTCCCCCGCTAGGGCCGTCTCTCTGGCGAGGCTCCTGAAAACCGTGGGAGCTCCGCGCCGCTAGTCCGGGCCGCCCACGACGCAGCGGGGATAGCGAGAGCTCCGTGAGTGGTGCGGAAGCCCCCGAGTGCGGAGGAGAAGCCGACCGGCATCCCGGGACAAATCGTTCCCGGAAGCGCGTCGGTAGCTTATAATATTCCGCAGTCAACTGGTTCTTGATGACTGCCCCCGAGAGTGCGGTGGGAGTGAGCGGAGGTGCTACGATTAGCTATGGGAGCTTTAGCTCTCCCCACCTCGGTTTGCTCCTGGTGAGGTGGTGATGGTATGATCAGGCTATTCGTGGCCGTGGAGATAGAGGACGTAGGATCCTGGAGGAGGATCTTGGAGTTTAGAGACGCGGTGGCTTCCTGCGCGATCGATGGGGGCATAAAGCCTGTAGAGGACGAGAATATACACATCACGCTGAGGTTTATAGGCGAAGTGCCCGAGCATTACCTCCCGAGGATAGTGGAGTGCCTGCGTGTTGTGGAGAACTTCGAGAGCTTCCGCATGGTCATACGCGGGACCGGAGCCTTTCCGAACATCGCGAGACCCAGGGTCGTATGGGTGGGGATCGGGGAGGGCGCGGACGCCCTCAGGAGGATCCGGAGCTCTTTCGAGGGCTGCCTCAAGCCCCTCGCCAAGGAGGATCGCGAGGAGTTCGTTCCCCACATCACCGTCGCCAGGATCAAGGGTAGGTACAGGCCGGAGTGCCTGGCAGCCTATCTCAAAAAGTACGAGTCCGTGGACTTCGGTGCGAGCCCCGTGACCCAGGTTAAGTTAAAGAGGAGTCAGCTGACTCCGAGGGGACCGATATACACAGACGTCTCGGTGTTCAGGCTGAAGGCTCATGGAGGAGCTTGAGAGGGTAGTGAAGGAGTCTATCGAGGAGCTAAGACCTCGAGACGAGGAGAGGCTCGAGGCAGTAAGGATATTCGAGGATATCGAGAGGCTCATTGAGGACTCCCTTCGCATACAGTACGACTTCACGATAGAGCTGCACGGCTCCGTGGCTAAGGGTACGGAGCTGAGGGGCGCGATGGACCTAGACGTCTTCCTACTCATAAGGTACGACGAGATAAGCAGGGAGTGGCTCGAGAGTAGCGTGGTCAGACCCCTCTTCAAAGTTCTAAGGGGTCTCTACCCGGGGGCCAAGCTCAAGTACGCGACTCACCCGTACATACACGTTGACCTCGGGAAGTACGAGGTAGACATAGTGCCGGCCTACTGGGCCAGGGACGTTTCTGAGGTGAGAACGGCCGTCGATAGAACCCCCTTCCACACTAGGTACGTGCTGAGCAGGCTCGTAGAGGAAGCGAGGGACGAGGTCAGGCTTCTCAAGGCGTTCTTCAAGAGCGTGGGAGTATACGGAGCCGAGATAAAGGTTGAGGGCTTCTCGGGCTACCTCACCGAGCTACTCGTAATCAAGTACGGGAGCTTTCTCGACGCTCTGAGGAACATTGCGAGATGGCGCTTCGGCGAGGTGGTGAACGTGGACGAAAGCGTAGTCAGGATAGATCGCGAGCGCCTGAGAAAAGTCTTCAAAGCCCCCCTGATCGTTCCGGACCCCGTAGACCCGAGGAGGAACGCCGCGTCGGCTGTATCCGCCGAGTCCCTGGCCAGAGCGGTTTTAGCCTCGGCGATATTCCTTCAAAGGCCGTCCAAGGAGATGCTGCTATCCGGGGTTGAATCTCCCAGGTTTGACGATGTGGAAAGCTCGTGCAAGCTCGTGGTGGAGTCGGAGCGCGAAGCTGTGGGGCTACTCCTCGGACTCCCCGGAGAGGTAGTACCGGACGTCCTCTGGGGTAAGCTCAGGTCAATCGCGAAGTCCCTCGTAAACTCCCTAGAGAGGGTCGGGTTCACCGTGGTCAGCTACTCGATGTGGAGCGACGAGCTCTCCGAGGCGGTAATCATGATGACTGTAATCCCTAAGGAGCTACCACGGTTCGAGGTTCACGTAGGTCCTCCCCTGGGGAGAGTGAACGACATAGAGTCCTTCGCCTCGAAGTACTACTCCAGCAGCAGAGGCCTAGGCCCTTACGTGAGCCTCTCCGGGCGGATCTTTACTTTGAGAGAAAGGAAGTACACGCGACCGCATCAAGTCGTCGAGGAGTATGCCGCGTCGCTAAAACCTGGAGGAGGCATCTCGGTCCTCAGAGTTCTCAGGGGTCTCGGCGAGGTTTGCGAGTACGTGAAGTCGCGCGGAGCTGCGGAGCTTCTCGCAACCTTTAGGAGGATGGTAAAGCTCGAGCTTTTCTAGCACCCGTCAACGCCGTCTATGCTGCGGAGAGCGCTATGGAAAGCTACCCTGCCGACCGATCCCCGATGTAGTCTCTCACTAGCTTGGCGTAGTACGATACCACTCCCTTGAGGAACTCTTCCCGGACCTGGCCCAGAGGGGTCGGGGTCTCCAGGATCCTCCGCGGGATCCGTATCCCCTCGGGCTTAAACCCCTCCAAGAACTTGATCCCGTGCTTCTCCAGGTATACACGCCTCCCAAGCTCCGCGAGAGTCTGCTCGTCGGCCTCGTATCCTAGAGCCCTCAGGGCTTTCACCACAACCTCCTTGGTGTAGACGCCTCTCCCGAAGAGGCACAGCACCAAGGAGTTTAGCACCTGCCTCCAGGACTCCTCTTCTATGATCTGCTTGACAGCCTCCTCGGGACTTGGCACCGGGGCTCCCGAGGCTACCAGGCTCTGGTCGATCGCGTAGGCGCCGGCGTCCAGGTGAGAGTGCCTGAACCCTATAGCCAGGGACGCGTGATACAGCGGTCCTGTGTGGTAGCCAGCGGGCTCTACCCTGTCGTAGGCCAGCGCAAACTCGGCTCCGCCGTACCTGGCAGCCGCCTCTTCGACCCCGAGGGCCAGGGTTTTGTAGAACTCGTTCGGCTGCGACACTATATAGCCGACCGCTCTGATGTAGTTCCTCCAGTCGCCCCACCTGAGCTCGACGAGGGTCTCCTTCAGGCTCACGAGCCCTCGCTCTAAAGCCTCGGTAGCCCACGCTAGTACCACGCCCGCGGATATGGAGTCCAGTCCCTCGTCTTCGACAGCCTTGATCAGTTTGAGCAAACCGAACCTGTCGCTTATCCCCAGGTTGCTCCCGAGCGCGTATATGGGCTCGTGATCGTAGGGAACGAACTCGGTTTTGTAGAAGTACCTCTCGTCTTCGTACTCCTCCCTTATAGCAGCCAGGTGGATGCAGGCGACCGGGCACGCCAAGCAGGCTACTCTCCTGGCAAGGTTCTCCTCCGCTAGCTTCTCGCCGCTGATCTCTCTGGCGCCCTCGAACCTCCCGCTGATGAAGTTTCTCGTGGGTAGGGCCCCCAGCTTATCGAGCGGCAGCACGTTCGCAGCTGTGCCCAGGTCGTGGTATTTCTTAGTCAAGGGCCCCCTGGCCAGTTCGTATACCTCCTTGTAGACCTCTCTGTAGGCTCTAACGTTCGGCAGTTTGAACCCGCTCTTGCCGATCACGACGAGGGCCTTAAGCTTCTTCGAGCCGAACACGGCCCCGAGTCCCATCCTCCCGAAGTGTCTGTAGGTCTCAACGGTTAGGTTGGAGTACCTGACGAGCCTCTCTCCCGCTCTCCCTATTCTCATTATCGTCCTGTAGCCAGCTCCCGGGAGGGCTTCACGCAGGACTCTACCCACGGTCTCGGAGCTTCTCATCCCCCACAGAGCGCCGGCGTCCCTGAACCTCACTTTTTCACCGTCGACCACTATGTAAATAGGGATGTCGCTCGCGCCCTTGATCACTATGGCTCCGTATCCCGCGAACCTGATGGTGGCCGCAGCCCTGCCACCGCCGTGAGCCTCGGCGATGAACCCGCTGAGAGGGGACTTGAACACTGCCACGACCTTGGAGGCCATGGGGAAGACCCCGGTGAGGGGCCCGATCGCGAAGATCACCGCGTTCTCGTGCCCCAGGGGGTCCGCGCCTCTCGGTACCTCCTCTTTGTACAGCTGGACCGCGACACCCACGCCTCCGAGCCACTTGCCGAAGAGGTCCTCCCTCTCCTCGACCCAGGACACCTTCCTGCCCAGGTCTACGTATAGGACCTTGGAGAGGCTCTTCACCCAGTCGACCATGTCACCCCACCTCCTCTAGGGAGATGACTCTGTGGGGGCAGAACGCTACGCAGTATCCGCAGTGAGTGCATATCACCGGCTTCATGGTCTCGGAGTCCCACATCACCGCTCCTATGTCGCAGGCGGTAACGCAGAACCCGCAGCCGATGCACTTGCTGGGATTAAGTACGACGCCACCGCCCTTCCTCAGAACGAGAGCGTCGACGGGACACGCCCTAGCGCACGGAGGGTCCCTACACGCCCTGCACACTACCACCACGAAACCCCTCTCGATCCCGCCGGCGGATCTGACGTGTATGGCAGACTTGCTGACACCGACGTAACCGTACCTGTTAGTACACGCGTATACGCACAAGTCGCAACCGACGCACCTGTTCGAGTCGACCACCACGAGCCTCTTCATCGCTTGCTCCCAAATCCTTTCGCACGCCAAAAAATTATCCCTCCTGCCCGACCCCCGCCTCAGCTTGCGAGAGCAGGTATGAGAGAGCTAATTTCCGCAGAGCGTCCAGCTGTTTGGATATGAGCTCCGGACGCGCCTCCCTGGAGAGGTTGCTGAGGTTCGGGCACCACGAAGCTATAGCTGTTACCGTCGGAGAAAACGGGAGACCGCACGCGGCAGCTATGGGGGTCAGGCTGATGGGGGGTGACATAGTTATACGCCCCCACCTAAACACGAGGACTCTCAGGAACATCCGGGCGGGCTCCGCGGTCTCCCTGGCCTTTACTCACAACGCGCTGATCTTCTGCGACGTGGTCCTAAGGCCTTCGAGACTGAAGTTCAGGCTCGGGAGGAGCGGAACAGTCTACGTGTTGGATGCGGACGTAGATCTCTATGTAGAGGCCGTGCCGAAAAGCATAGAGCTGGGCGATAGAGCGGCGTCCGTCCTCCTGCGGGTCGTCGACGTGTATGGGGGGAGCCCGGACTACTTCCCCTACAGCAGGGCCAACTCTATGCTCATAGAGGCCCTGGTATACTTCACCAAGCTGCGAGCGCTCGGCTCCGCTGCTAGCCCGCCTGACAGTGAAGCCAGGGACTGGCTGCGCGCTCTGGAGTACAGCCTCTCGATAGTCGAGAGGCTTGGATCTGAGGAGCTCGTCGAGTGCGCGAAGGATATCCGCGGAAAGCTGGGAGAGGTGTGCGTTCCCAGATGAGCCTCGAGGATCCTCTCTATTGGGAGGTACTGTACGACCGCATACTGACCAGCCTAGGGCTCGAGCGGGACAGGGACTACCACTCCTGCCGCCTCCTTGACCTATTCCTCTCTACGAGAATAGACGTCGTGTTTGAGGCCCGGAGGCTCCTCTCGGATCTCATCGGGGGTAGGAGAGTCGTGGTGATCGGCGACTCCCCGGGTTTAGAGTGCCCCAGGTTCGGCGACGCTGTCTTAATAGCGGCTGACGCGTCCTACGAGAGGTGTCTGGAGGAGGGAGTGGTCCCGGACGTGGTCGCGACGGACCTAGATGGGGTCTCGGAGGGCTCTCTGAGGACCGGGAACTCTCTATTCGTCGTCCACGCGCACGGCGATAACGTCGAGCTGTTAGTAAGGCTTCTGCCGACGATTCGGGGACCCTTCATCGGGACGGCACAGTACAAGTGCTCTTCCAGGGTCGAGCTACCGGGGGGCTTTACGGACGGTGATAGGGCCGTCTTCCTGGCGTTCCGCTACGGGGCCGAGAGGGTCTACTTGCACGGCTTCGACTTCAGCTCCGTCAGCAGGCTCGTGAAGCCCTCGGGGATCAGGGTCAACGCCAGCGCTAAGCTAGCCAAGCTAGCCTGGGCGAGGCTTTTACTACTGCTGCTCAGAGACTCTGGGTACAGGGTTGAGTGTCTCGAGGGTGGCTGTAAGGGCTGGATATAGGCTCCACCTGGGCTTCTACAGGTACCTAGACGACGGCCTAGCCTACGGGTCCGTGGGCGTTGCTCTGGAGGAGCCGAGCTTCGAGCTGCGCCTCTCGACTCCCGGCGCGGGTAGAGGGCTAGACGTTAGAGCGCCGACGAAGGAAGCCAGGGAGGCTGTAGCGAGGGTGGCCGAGAGCCTGGGACTCGCGGGTGCGACCTTAGAGGTCAACGGGTACGTGAGGCACCACGCGGGTCTCGGATCTATCACGAGGATCTACCTAGCTACGGCGATAGCGGCATCCGTGCAGCTCAGGGCGGTGAACGTGAACTTGGAGGAGTTGCTGATAAAGCTGGGCAGGTGCAAGTACAGCTGCGTCGGGTACTACACCCTGGTTTACGGCGGACTAGCCGTAGACACCGGTGTGAAGCTCCCCAGGAGCGGTGTGCCGAAACCCCTGATGCTCCTCAAGTTCCCCCAGCACTGGTACGTGGTGCTAGCGGTACCCGAGGGCAGGGGCTTGGGGGAGAGCGAGGAGGAGAAGTACATGGAGAACCCGGTCCAGGTGAGCGAGCAGAGGGAGCTATACAGGGCTCTAGTAGAGTTGACGACCGGGGTCAGGCTGGAGAGGATAGACCTGTTCGTGCGCGGTGTCGAGACTATACAGGCGGTCGCCGGCAAGTACTTCTCGCAAGCGCAGGGAGGGTTCTTCAGTAGCCCCCACGGGGACCTGATCGCCGGGGTCATGAGGGAGAGCGGCTTGAGGGGTATAGGGCAGAGCAGCTGGGGGCCAGCGGTCTACGGATTTACCGACAGCTACAACACGGCCGAGACCGCTCGAAGGGCCGCGCTGAGAGCTCTGGAGAGAATGGGGGTGAGGTGCGACGCCTGGGTCACCAGGGTCTCCGACCTCGGCTACACCGTCCAGACCGCGAGTTCTAGACTTTGATCAGAGAGATAGCCCAGTAGAGGACCAGGGACACCGAGCTGACCGCCGCCTGGAGGGCCACGTACCTCTTAACTAGCTCGGCCTCGGTCAGCCCCCTCTCGAGTACGAATAGCCTAACGAGCGTTATGGGAGCCCCGGGATCGCAGCTGGCGGTTATGACGCCCCCGCTCTTCACTACCGTGGGCCTCGCGACGGCCTCCTTACTCTTGAGGCCCGCGGTGAACAGGACGAGGTAGCCGTTGAGTATTTGCGGCGCTAGGAGCATCATGGCCAGGAACTCCCTCCTAGACGTCAGGATCAGGGAGGCCGCGAGGCTCCCGACTAGGTGGGAGCCGGAGTTGCCGTTCAGCATTCTCGCCGGGTACATGTTCATAGGCAGGTAGCCCAGCACTACCGACAGGTATATGGCGGCTAGGACTTCGAAGCCCTCGAGGGGGCTAGGGCCCGGCATGAGTGTGGAGATGGATAGTGAGGCGGTGAACACTAGGAACGCGGAGACTATCAGCCCGTTGTGCGTATCGCTCATGTTGAACGCGTTGGCCGCGACGTCGTAGGCTGCCACGGCCATCAGCGGGTAGACTATCGTTAACCGAAGGTGTCCCACTCCTGGTACGTAGGGGTGGGGGTCGTAGAGGTGCAGGAGCACGGGAAGTAGGGCCGGTAAGCAGAAGAGAAGTAGCTTGGACCCCACACTCAGGCGCCGGAGGTCGTCGATCAGACCTATGAACCCGGTCAGGATAGCCGAGAGCACGTAGACGAAGGCCAGCTCGTTTAGCCTCCCAGCCGCACTCCAATAGAGCAAGCTCGCAGCCAGGGATAGCATGAGAGCTACGCCTCCGGACCGAGCGACGAAGGTCCTCCCGGGTTTGTGCGCGTCGACGTCCACGAACCCAACCCTCATCTGCAATCGGTAGACGGCTACGGATACCAGGTAGCTGGTCAGAGCGGTTAACGCGACCAGACCTAACAGCTCCAGCTCCGGCATCCGCATCTAGCACTACGTTTACCCCCCACTTATAAGCATGGAGGAGAGCACGGTGAGTGGTTCGTGATCCTCGGTCTACCTAACCCCGGGCGACGGGGTGATCTCTACGGTGGTCTCGAGCAGCGGGAGCCCGCGCTCGGGGCTGCCCGAGCGGAAGCCCCGCACGCGATAGTCCCGCGAGGCGAAGGCCTCCCCAGATCGCTCGCGCTTCTCCGCCGTCTAATAAGACCTCTTCACTGTCGAGATGGAGCGCTGGGGCGCGGGAGCCCGCGCACTAGTCGGACAGTCCAAACGGAGGGACGTGGACGCGGCGGGGCTCAGGTCCCGGGGTTACCGCAGCTTCTCCTCCAGCTTTCTCAGGATGTGGAGAACTAGACCCCTCCTGAAGGAGTTCTCGACCGCCTCCACCGCCTCGAGAGCCTCTCCGAGACTCCTCCCAGTCCCAACGATACCGTGGTTCTTGAGGACCACGGCCTTGCAACCGCTCGAGACGGCTCTACTCACGGCCTCGGCGAGCTCCCTAGACCCCGGAGGTAGCTCGTCCACGTAGCACACCTTGACTCCGTACGCCCTCAGCTCCAGGTCCTCCGCGGGCTCTAGGATGCCAGCCAGCACCGGCGAGAGCAGTCCGTGAGCGTGGACCACGGACCCGCAGTCCGGGCAGGCGGAGTACACGCCAAGGTGCATCTCGACCTCGATCGACGGTCTCGGCCCGCTCACGTGCTCCCCACTCATGGTCACTATCGATATGTCCTCAGGTTTAAGCAGGAACTTCACCCTACCGGATGGGGTTATAGCTACCCTGCTCTCGTCCAGCTTTATGCTCGCGTTACCGCTAAGGGCCGATATGAAGCCCTTAACGTAAAGGTATCTCATGACGCGGCAGAGCTCCTCAAGGGGACCGCTCGGGGGCATTGCCCGGAACACCGGGCTCTAGTCGACCGGCGAAAATAAAGGGGGCTTTAGACCACGCGGGGGGTCCAGCCCTCTCTTAGGATTCTCTCAGACTCTTCAACTATCTCCACCCCATGGCTCGTCCCGATGACGTGAGCCCCGAGGTATAGCATTAGAGCGGCGTCCAGGGCCGTTCTTATCCCTCCCGACGCTTTGATCTTGCACCTCCCCCTGAGAGCGGACCTTATAATCATCACATCGGACGGGAGGACCCCCCTGGGCCCGAACCCCGTGTTCGTCTTCACGAAGTCCGCACCGGAGTCCTCGACCATCCTAGAGGCCGCCTCGATCTCGTCCCTCTTGAGCACGGACGTCTCGATGATTATCTTTACCGTCATCCCATACTCCCGAGCTCTCCCCACGATCGTGGAGATCTCGCGCGCCAGCTCCTCCCACTTGTTGCTCTTGGCCGATACGGTGTTCATGACGACGTCGACCTCCCGAGCACCACCGCGAGCGGCGAGATCTATCTCATGGAGCTTCACTCCCAGCGGAACGTAGCCGTTCGGGAACCCCGCGACTGTTCCCACGGCGTGCCTAGTAATCGGCACCACCACGGGAAGCATGACCTGGGGGACCACTATCGCTCTAAACCTGTACCTCTCCGAGGACTCCACAAAAGCCACGTAATCTCTCTCAGACGCGTCCATCCTCAGCATCGTCTGGTCTATCGATTCCTCGAGAACCCTTATGTAGTCGAGCAGGTACCGCGGGACCGGGCTAGTCAATCCAGTCACCGACCTCTATCTTCTCCGGGATGTACCTGTCCGCCAGGAACTTAAGGCCCTTGCCCACCAGGGCTTCTATCTCCAGCTTGACCCTCCTAGCCAGGAACTCGTCGAGCTCGAGCTGCCACCTCTCCGACCTGAACCACGGGTATTCCTTGAGCTCCTTGGCCCTCTTTACGTCGCGCTCCTTGGCCCTTATTATGAAGCTCCTCCTCTCCTCTTCGGAGAGGTACGGTTTCTTCCCGAGCTTCCTGCTCCCGAATATGTCGGTCATCATCACTCCGAGGAACCTCGCGTTGGGGGTCGCCAACCTCTCGCTCTCGTAGGACAGGGTTATGGATCCGGTCTTGAAGACGCTGTATATGTAATAGCCGTAGGGGTCCGAGTCTGAGATCACGTAGACCGGCAGTCCGAGCTCCTCGTTAAGCCTCCTGACGAACCTCCTCGTGGCCCTATCGGGCTGCCCCGCGCTCGTGACTAGTATAGCGCGGTACCTCCTCCAGAACCCTATCCTGTGGAGCTGCTGAAAGACAGCGTCCTTCTCTACTATTAGAACGAGGTCCGCGTCGACCTCTACGAACTCTATGAGGTCGGGCGTTGGCTCTATAGCGTAGGCACCGTGCCCCATCTTGCTCAGGTCTATGAGGTCGTCTCCGGATCTTATCCTAAGGTCCCCGACGACCTTGCCCTTCTCCTTGCTAAGAATGAGCATATCCTCCCGCAGCACGTTGGTGAAGACCTCTATGTCTCTCAACACGGAGTCCGACTCCGCCTGCTCATCCCAGGTGTTCTCTTCTCCCACGGCCTTGGACGGAAGCCTCCTGTACCTTATCGTGTGTTTGCCTCTGTAGAAGAGGTCCCTTATGGTCGGGTACTCCCCCTGAGATAGAGCCTCGTGCACTATACTCGCCATGAGCATCGTCTGCATGAACTTCCTGGACTCGCGCGAGTCCAGGAAAGACCTCTCGAGAGTGGCGTCCCCCAGGAGGAGCAGCTTACGCTCCGGGTCGTAGATGGTGTTGCTGAGGGTTCTCCTCTTTATCATTAGCTTGGGCTCCCTCCCTTCCATCACGTCCTTGAGGATGTCGCAGAACCTCTCGTAGAGGACCTTCAGGGCCCTCTCGCGCGCTCTCAAGTCCGCTCTGGTCGAGTAGCTACCGGTGCTCATCCCAGTTCACCACGCTATCTAAGTCTGCTATCTTGAACGACCTGAGCTTGGAGTTGAGGGCCTCCAGTAGCTTCGCGGACGCCTCCCGCGGGTTCACCCCGTATATCTTGGATAGAGACCTCGCCACCTCGGGTATGTACTTCGCGATCTCCACGGCCTTCTCCACTTCCTCCAGTTCCCTTCTCTTCTTCAGTATGTACGACCTGAGCTCCCTGAGGACTTCGCGAAGTGCCGCCTCCACCTCCTCCTCTATTTCGGGCACGTCCGCGACGGCCTCCTTCCCGACCCCTCTATAGGGGATCTTAGTGCTACATATGTGAGTGAGTATGACGAGCGGCGCCGGAAACTCGATCCCGTAGACCTTGAAGTCTATCCCCTTCTTCTCGTTTATAACCTTGAACACCACGTCGCTCCCCTCGTCGTAGAGCAGGGGGATCTTGTTCGCGTACCTCAGTACGAGGGGCTTCTCCACCACCGGGACTCTGCCTCCGTAGGCTACCCCGGCCTCGACTATGAAGGCGTGGCCCTCGTAGACAGAGGGTCTCCTGGTAACCGCGGAGACAAACTCGGGGTCGAAAACCTTCTTGAGACCGGAGACTATTATCTCCTCGCCTAGGTAGGACAGATGGTCAGCCCTCGGGGGCTTCACGTCCCTATAGCTCCTCATCACTCTGACTAGCGACTCCACTTCCTGCTCTGAGAGCTCCCCAGATATCTTCTCCGGGTCTACCCGGGCCTCCTCGAGGATCCTTTGCGCTGTCACCGGTCCGACGCTCTGAAAGCTCTTGACGAGGACCTCTGCTATCGGCTTGTCAGCCAGAGACTTCAGGACGCCCTTCATGGTCTCGATATCGACCCCGTGGGGGTGCGGAAGGGTCTCCCTGGCGGGCGGCGGCAGTTTGTCTATGGATCTCTCGAAGAGTATGCAGTTCCCCTCGGGGTCCCTGAACAGTATCTCGGCGTACGGAGCCACTATCGCGGTTCTCTTTACGTACTCGTATATCCTCTGCTTGGACCGAATCCAGTCGCCCAGCGTGACCAGCCTAACGATAGTTCCGTGCGCTCCCGAGATGTTCGAAGTAGTCGAGAAGCTCAGGATCACCGGCTTGTTCTCTCCTATGTCTATCTTCAGCCTGAAGCCGTAGACGTGCTTAGACCCTCTCGGTGCTACGATAACTTCAGCCGGCTGACCCGTGGTGATCTGCGCGTAGAGAAGGGCCATCTTGGCTCCTAACCCGAACATGCCCCTCGACTGCTTCAGGACGTACTTGGAGCTGAACAGCAGTTGCGCGAAAGCCCGGGGAACGTACTTCGGCGGTATCCCTACGCCGTTGTCCTCCACGGTCACCTCGTAGTATGCTCCCTCTGGGACCACCTCAAGCTCTCTTATGGACGCCTTGATCCTCGGTAAGATACCGTAGTTCTCCGTCGCATCGAGGGAGTTCTCGACCAGCTCCCTGACCGTCTGGTAGAGCGCCCTGGCCGGGTTCGAGAAGCCCGCTATCTCCTTGTTTTTGTAGAAAAACTCCGCCGGAGAGATCGACCTGAAGCCTCCCTCCACTACGGCCATCTTCCCCGCACCTAAACATATTCTTAGATCCCTTGTCCTTTAAAGCCGGGCGGGCCCATTCAGAGAAGAGAAGACACATCAGCTGTCAGGAGACCGTCGTTTCATCACCACGGAGTAAGGGCGGTCTCGGAGCTTATTAGCGTCCACACGCTCGGCGGACCCCTCAACCGAGGGATCGCTCCCGCTAAGCTCTCCGAGCGTTCATGAGCAGCAGGTACCTTGTGAGGAGGGGACACCTGATCGGGTCGTAGTAGCCTCCTATGCCGCACCTGCTTATATGCCTGCACGTAAAGCACGGCACCTCGATCACAGGGTTCAAGCTCACGGAGATGTTTATGGGAGCCCTCGTGTTATCGGAGTACCTCAGGATGTACGTCTTCCGCCCCTTGTACGTCGTAGCCTCCCGGAGCAAGAGGCCTCTCCTCATGAGCCTCGCAACGAGCTTGCCACCATCCCTGCTATCTATCCCGAGGATACGCCATAGCTCGCTCTGCACGATACCGCCGCTCCTCTTAGTCGCGTCCCTGATTATCTCGAGCGCTCTCTCCTCGAGGCTTGAGTCGCTTTTTATCTGCGACCCCGTCGTATTACTAGTTACGAAGCAAATATAGCCAGGTCCTTAGACGCGAGGCTCGCCTGGAGCGTCCGGCGACGGGCCCTGGGCTCCTCAAGGCTTAAAACAGTCGCGTATTTAGGTAACCAGGTAGGCGGGTTGTGTCGAGCGTAGACAAGATAGTCCTAGCAGAGCTGATGAGCGAGGAGCTCTCCGGGCTGGGTCGCGACGAGCTGCTGGACGTAGCCAGGGAGATACAGCAGGGGCTATCCTTCTGCCTGAGCCGCGCGCTCCCCTGCTCGGAGTTGGTCGAGCTTCTCCACGAGCTCGTGAGCTCCCTATCGCGGATTAGGCTGTCTAAGGTCACCTCCGGGGCTGTGCCTGCGCGAGCGGACGAGAGCTCGTTCGTAGACCTCGGGTTCCTGAGGGAGGTCGCCCGGGGCCTCTACATTTACTACGCGCTGCTCCTCAACTTCGCGGACCACGAGCTCAGAGTACCCGTGAAATTCGACGACGAGGTGGTCCTGGGCGAGCGCAGGTACAGAGCATTCTCTACGAGGCTAGTGAGAGTTGCCGAGGCGGTAGCTCTCCTGCTCGCCGGGGCTAGGATAAGGATAGTGATGCCGAGGGACGTAGCTAAGCGCGCCGGAGCCCTGCTCCGGGAGGGATCGTAAACAGCGGAGCCCGCTGCTCCCGAGCCTGGTATCCGTCCGCCTTCCCGGATCTTCTCCGCATCATTACGCGAGGCGAAGCCTCGCGTCGGGGGGCTCCGGGACCCTCCGCCTCCGAAGCGCCGGGCTCTTTAACTTCGCTCTAACCAGATTCCCAGGACAGATAGAGTTGAGGGACTCCGGCAATCACCTTTACGAAGCGGCTTCCACAGCTGTCCTGCTAGCGGGGGGAAGCCTCCTCTCCATGGTCGTCGCCGGTCTCGGGTCGATAGCTCTGGCCAGGATACTGGGACCCGAGGGCTACGGAGCCTACTCTCTCGTCCTGACGGTACCCGCCTTCCTCATGATATTCGTCGACTTAGGGATGGCAACAGCGATGGTGAGATACCTACCCAGGTACCCGGAGAGAGCCCCATCCTACGTGAGCCTGAGTGTCATCGTAACGACCCTCACCGGCTCCCTCGTAGCCCTGCTAGGCACTATCGCGAGCGGAGCCCTCTCGAGGGCTATAATCAATAGACCCGAGTACTCCGACCTCGTGGTCCTCTCGATGCCCTACCTCCTCGCTCAACCACTCCTCTACATCGCTAGGGCCTCTCTGGTGGGCATGGGGAGGAGCGCGAAGGCGGCAGTTCTCGAGCCCCTATACAACGTACTCAGGGTCTCCCTGTCCATAGCCCTCGCAGCAGTGATGTTCGTCAGAGGCTCCGTGCTGGGAGTGGTCATAGCGTCTATAGCCAGCTCCGCGATCGGGCTAGCCCTCCTAGCGAAGTCCTTGGGGGGGTTCAAGTTGGGGTTCCGCTCCGGGGACCTCAGCGAGATACTGCGGTTCTCAGCTCCTCTGTACGCTACCGGCTTGGTGGGCTCGCTAACGCAGGTGTATACGGTCCTAGTCCTGTCCAGGTTCTTCGCCGACCCCGAGATAGGCAACTACAGGGCCGCGCTTAACCTCTTCTCGGCTATATCCGTCATCACCATAGGGCCCTTCTCGACAGCCCTCCTGAGAGTGTTCTCGGGAGCGGAGACCCGGAACCTCAGGGAGCTCCTCGCGGACGCTGTCAGGTACGTGGCCTTGTTCTCCGTGCCCCTGGCCCTCTTCTCGTCGGCAGCCTCACAAGACATGGTCCGCGTGGTATACGGCCGGAGGTACGCCGAGGCTGACGCGTACTTCAGCATCGTGGTTCTGGCGAACGTGCTGACGCTGCTCGGGTCCCACGCTCTGGAGCCCGCTCTGAGCGCCATGGGTCTGACCAAGCTGGTCCTACTCTCGGGGGCCCTCGGGTCGCTGGTCTACGCTCCAGCGCTCTACGCTCTCGTCGGAGCCTACGGGCTTCGCGGTGCGGCCCTCTCCTACCTCCTCCTTCTAGCCGTGACCACCCTAGCTCGGCTCTACCTCCTATGGAGGTACGTAGATGTCCCCCTGGACGCTAAGTTTTCAGCTAAGGTTCTGACTTCGGCTGCGCTGCCTTCTCTCGCGGTGTTACTGTTGGGAGGGGGTCGGGGGTTTGTGGACTCCTTGCTCCTCCTGGTGGTCAAGTTCGCGGTCTTCCTGGCCGTCTACGTGGCGCTCCTAGCGGCTTTGAAAGCTATATCGGAAAGGGATATCGATAGGCTCTCGATGCTTTCGAGAAGCCTGGGCCCGCTCTCGGGGTTCGTCGGCGTCGTCCTGAGGTACGCCGCCTTATTAGTTAGGCTATTCCAGGAGTAGGGAGAGTGGCGTTGTGGTTCGCTCACGCGATCGGCCCCCTGGGGACCTACGTAAGGGTAAGGTGGGAGTACATAGTTGACCTGGGGGAGTGCCCCGGTGAGACTGGCGCGGGTGAGAGCCCCCTCGTCAGTCTAAGAGGGGACAGCATGGACGACGTCATGGTGATATCCTCCCTGGATCCCGACATGGTGGATCTCCTCGCGAGCTCGGGGGAGAAGAGCATCTGCGTATGCTCGTACGGGAGGTGAGTTCAGCTTCGAGAGAGCTGGGCCAGGTATGGTTTTAGCGACCGTAGCGCGGCCGGCACTCTCGTCCTGGCGCTGCTAAGCACATCGTCCGCTAGGTTGCGGCCCTCCGTGTCTATAGCCACCACCAGGGGTCCGAGCTCCCTCACCTTCAACACCCAGATGGCCTCCGGAATGCCTAGGTCCAGCCATTCGACTCCGAGAACCTCCTCCACGGCCGAGGCTCCTAGAGCACCACAGCCTCCGGGGAAAACAGCGTATATAGCCCCATGTCTTCTACAAGCCTCGGCGGTCCTGCTGCCCATGCCTCCCTTGCCTACGATGATCTTGACCCCAGTTCTCTCGATAAGCTCGCTCTCGTAGTACTCCATCCTCCTACTGGTCGTCGGGCCTATGGACAGGCAGACCCATCTCGACCCGGACTTGACCATGACGGGGCCCGCGTGAAACACCGCTAGCCCCCTCAGGTCGACCGGCAGCGGAACCCCGCCCCTGAGGTACCTCTCGTGGGCCGCGTCCCTCATAGTGACCACGACACCGCTGACATAGAACGAGTCGCCGACCCTCAGCCCGGAGAGCACCCCGCTCGTGGTGGGGAGCTGGACGACCGTCCTATCCAAGCTCGACACCTCTGTGGCTTGGCACTCGGTAGCTCAGGTCCGGGTACACCCTGAGCCACCCTCTCCTGAGAGCCCAGCACCCGGTACTCACGCCGACGGCTAGAGTGGCTGCGTGCCTCCCAGCATACTCCACGTGGACCGCGAGGGCCGTGACTCTGCCGCCAAGACCCTGAGGTCCTATCCCCAGCTCGTTGATAGCCTCCGCGAGCTTTTCCTCCAGCATCGCTACCCTGGGATCGGGGCTCCTCGAGCCGAGCTCCCTGAGCAGCGCTCTCTTGGAGAGGACCGCGGCTATCTCCACAGTCGGGCCTATGCCGACTCCGACTACTAGCGGCGGACACGCCGGCGGACCGTACTCGGCAACGGTGTTCAGAACGAACTCCGCGACCCCCTCCAGTCCCAGCGCTGGGTCTAGGACCCTCGCCGAGCCCGGTCTGCTGGATCCGCCCCCCGCTAAGTAGAGCCTGACGTCGGCGTAGTCGACACCGGGGAGTATCTCCAGGTCCACCCACGGGAGGTGGGGCCCCGTGTTGTCTCCCGTGTTTCGGTTCGCGACGGGGTCGACCACGTTAGGCCTCAGAAAGCCGTCCCCCGTGGCCCTCGCTACAGCCTCCCTGACGGCCTTGACTAGGACCGCTCCGTGCGGGAATGCCTCCCCGAGGCCTATGAAGAACTCTAACACCCCGGTGTCCTGGCAGAGAGGGACCCGCTTCAGGGCTGCTATCTCGATGTTCTTGAACATCGCGTCGTACATCAGCCTGGCGCGCGCCGAGTCCTCGAGCCTAGAGGCTTTCAGTAGGGCGGGGAGGACGTCGTCGGGCAGCCTGACGGCCACTAGGGACACGAACCTGGAGAGGATCTCGACGAGCTTTCCGTAAACGGTCGCGCCGAACGCCAAAGCGGACGTCCGGGGAGAGGGTCGCGCGCGGGTTTATAGGCTTCACCGCGTTTGGCTAAGCCCGTTAGGGCCTCGCGCTTTAGCCCTCACCGAAGTGCGCTGTCGAGGCCTCGTGAAGAGAGGTGAGCGCCCGGTGCGGGGTCCCGCGAGCGGAAAGCACAAATAGCCCCGAGGAGAGGCGTTCTGCGGAGGAAATGAACGAGCGAGACAAGAGCGTCGTCAGAGAGTTTGTCACCAGCGCCCTGGAGCGCCCTCCAGAAAGAGCCCTCGAGGCGGTCGCGGAGAGGCGCGTGGTGAAGCTGTACTGCAGGAGGGGCGGAGACGTCGTAGAGCTCTACGCGTTCTGTGGAAGGGAGAGGA
>CALKCU010000018.1 GCA_938083005.1 uncultured Sulfolobales archaeon
GGCCATCGAGGCCAGGATAGAGTTCGTCAAGAGGTTCAGGGAGACCTTGCCCGAGGACCTGAGGAGGCTCGCCGACGAGCTCCTGCTGGCCCTGGAGAAGCTGAGGGACGCCGTGGTCAAGATGTTGAAGTGCGAGGAGGACTACGAAGAGCTGCTCGGGGAGGCCAGGGAAACAGCCAGGAGAGTCGTCGAGGAGCTGACCAAGCTGAGGCCTCCCAGAGCTCCGCCCGGTCCGTGGACCAGAGCCCACGCTCTGCTCTACGCCGCGGCTAAGTGGACCCTCATAATGACCGAGGTCCTGCCCAGAGTGCTCGTCTGCCCGGCGGTGGGCAGTGAGGTGGTCTTCAAGGGAGTCATCATCAGCGCGGGGGAGACCGTCCTCGCCTTCGGGGTGATGATAGCGAAGGTGGTCGAGCCCTCGCCGAGACCCTCGGCGGCCCCAGGTCTCCCAGCGCTCCTCCCGGCGAGGCCAGCAGTGCGCGTGGGCGTCTTCGCCCTGGACCTCAGCAAGATCGAGAACGCTGTGGAGCTGTCGGTCGGGGACCTGGTGTCCTGCGTGGGCGTCTACCTGGGCTACGTAGGGGGGAGCAGGTACCCAGTCATAGAGGTCCACCAGCTACAGAAGCTGCCCAGGACAGCGGAGGTGGAGGTTTAAGAGCGGGCACTGCGGGAAAGCCCAGAGCGCTTTTTCCTCCTCCCGCTTCGCTCCCTGCCCCGCACTCCGCGGCGAGCTTATAGCCTGACCCGGGCTCTAACCCTTCGGTGGAGATGGTGGGCCGGAAGAGGGGGAAGTACGCGTACGTGGAGCTGGGGCCCGGAAGGTACGTGAAGGTTAGAGTGGTCAAGAGCAGGGCTGACGACAGCCCGGCGAAGTACCTGGTAGTCTCCGGGGAGACCGCCAGGGTCCCCGACTCGGCCAGGGTAGTCAGGCTCGACTCCCTCCCGGAGCCCGCCAGGAGGAGCGTGCTGGAGCAGCTGAGGTAGCTCGGGGACCGAGTGACTAGCGTTTTTATATACTTCGAAGGCCGCATATTCCTCGGTGGAGAAAGTGTCGGTACGTAGAGGGATAGAGCCCATAATCGCTGCCGTGATACTGGTCGCGGTGGCGCTGATACTGGCTGTGGTAGTCGTGGGCTACCTCATGGGGCTGTTCGGGGGACTGATGGGAGGGCAGCCGCAGATATCGATAACTAACGCCATAGCTAAAGTTGATGATGCAGGCAAGAAGGTGACCTTCGAGCTCTACGTGGTCAACGCCGGGGCCGGGAGCGACAGGATACTTAGAGTAGGTGTGATCTACGGAGGTAAGACGCATCCCGTAATAAGCGGAGAGGGCGCCACTACTACTGCTACCCCTGGTGACACTATCACTGATACCAATGCGATAGTTGTAATCCCCGCGAACTTCCGGGGCTGGATAGTGTTCGAGTGGAACGTGAGCGAAGACACTAGCGTCTCGCTCGGCGACTCGATGGTCCTCAGGATACACTTCGAGAGGTCCGGCGTTCACACGATCAACGTGGTCGTAACGGAGCAAGTCACGTCTACGACTACTGGGTAATCCTAATAGCTATCGGTACCGCAAAGCGGAAGAATTGACCGTGAGAACCCCCGAATCCGAAATCTTTTTCCTTTCCACGTTACCGAGGTCCCGGGTTGATCCCCCTCGACATGCTCAGACTCCCCTGACCGCAGGTCGCGGCACTCGCATGCCCTCGGCGGGTGGCCGGGGTTTCGCGCCGCTCGCAGTGTCGATCTGGAAGGCCGGCGGGAGCGGCGCTTAGCGCGGGATGTGAAGAGAACCCGTTCGCATAGGGGGCGCATCGAGTAATCGCGAGCTCCAGGGGCGTTCTCCGGCCCGACCTGGAGAGTGCGTGAAGGAGAGCGTCTTGGCCGTCGCCGAGGCCGTCGCAAAGAGGGTCGAGGTAGTCCCACCGGGTAGTCCCAGTGGCCTCCTCTGGGAGATCTGGTCGCCCCGCGACGCTCCTCGTCGTCCCCGGGAAACTAGCTCCCCAGGAACCCCTCGGAGGATTGGCTTCTTCGCGTTCCACAACCCGCTTTCGCGTGAGGGCCGCGAGTCAGCTCCGCCTCTCACCGCGGTCTCCGACCGGGTACCGACTCCGCGGTCTTCGGGAATCGACCTTATTTTCGCCCAAAGCAGGTTCTCGGGGTGTTGAGTTGCGCAGGCTCGCCCCGGTCGCGCTAGCGGCGAGCGCCGTAGCCTTAGCGGCGGTGGCTCTGGCGTTGGCTCTGCCCCCACTCCTAGAGGTGTCCATCGAGGGGGTCGTAAACGTGTCGAGCGCTAGGGTCGTGGACGTCAAGCTGACCGTAGACAGGGAGGAGGGCTATGAAAGGTTCGACCTCGGCGAGGTCGCGGTAGGCGGAGGGATGCTGCGGGTCAGGGCCGTCCTCGTCGACTACGAGGGCGATCTGAGGATCGCGGTGAGCGGGGAGCTGAGGCTGGAGTCGGAGGAGAGGAGCTACACCGTAGCGATGCCCTGCGCGATCGTCATAGGAGAGCCCTGCTACAGAGTCATGGTGCTCATACCCGGGTACGACGTGCCTATGCCCGTGGAGAGCGGCACCTACAGAGCGACCCTCGTCCTCAGCTGGAGAGCCAGGGGGAGCGGGAGGTTCCACGCGAAGCTCTACCTGGAGGCGGTGCCCGGGGAGGGGTCGTAGACAGCGGTGGCGAGCGCGAGAGCAGCTGCCCGACCTTCTACGCGTACGCGCACCGTTGCCGCTGCCGAAAACGCTCCCAGAGCCCTCTCCCGGGGGCCTCCGTAAACGCTTTATACCCTCGCGAACACTCGATCCCGCGGTGGGAATCCTGCGGAGGGGCATATCGCCGATAGTTGCCACGGTTATCCTGGTGGCTGCCGCACTGGTCATAGCGCTAGCGGTCGTGGCCTACCTCGTGGCGCTCGTCGGGGAGCTCATGGCGAGCCAGCCCCAGGTGTCGGTGACGAACTTCCTGGCGAGAATCGCCGGTGAGAACCGCGTAGAGCTCGAGGTCTACATGATCAACGCCGGGGCCGGGAGCGACAGAATACTCCTGGCGACGGTGACTCACGGAGGCGATACGTACCCCGTCGATATCACGCACGCCGGGGGTTCTCCGGCCGCTACGCCGGTCACGATCCCGGCGGGCTTCAGGGGCTGGGTGAGGGGCGAGGCCGAGGTGAGCGGGGTCTCCCCCGGCGACGTGCTGGTCCTCAGGATGCACTTCGAGAGGTCCGGGACCTACGTGATCAGGGCGGTCGCGACGAGGTAGGAGTGGGTTCCTCCCCCAGTATCCGCACGTTTTACCTCGAGATCTTCTCTGCATCGTCACACGCCAAGCGGTTATTTGCCCTCGGCCCCCATCCCGGTGGTGAGAGACCTGTTGCGCATATACGTGTCGGTAGACGCGGAGGGGCTCCCCGGGGTCTTCCACCCGTCCCACCTGGTCCCCGAGGGCAGGCTGTTCCCGGAGCTCAAGGAGATCGCGGTGAGGGTCTTGAGGACCGTGGTCGAGGAGCTCAGGAGGCACGGCTGCTCCGAGGTCTGGGTGGCAGACAGCCACGGGTTCATGGGGAACATACCGTACCTCGAGGTCCCCGACGGCGTCTACCTGGTCAGGGGCTCCCTGAGGCCCGTCTCGATGGTGTACGGGATAGAGAGGGGCTTCGACGCGGCCGTTTTCCTCGGCTATCACAGCGCGGCCGCCACCCCCAGGAGCATCGCCGAGCACACGTACAGCGGCCTCGCGTTCTCCGAGATCAGGGTCAACGGGGTCAGGGCTAGCGAGTTCTACATAAACGCCCTCGTCGCGGGCCACTACGGAGTCCCGGTGGTACTGGTCGCTGGCGACGACAAGCTGAGGGGGGACGTCCTCGAGAAGGCCCCCTGGGCGGTCTACGTGACCATCAAGGAGTCGGCGTCGAGGTTCTCGGCAGTCATGAAGCCCATGAACGTTGTCGCCGAGGAGCTGAGGGCCGGGGTAGCGGAGGCCGTCGGGAGGCTCAGGGAGGGCGCCGCGAGGCCCCTCAGGCTCGAGGGCCCCGCGACCGTGGAGTTCAGGATGAGGAGGTCGGAGTACGCAGACGCGGCCGAGGACGTCCCGGGGGTCGAGAGAGTGGACGCCTACACTCTGAGGTACGCGGCCCGTGACGTAGTGGAGGTCTACAAGGTCATGAGTGTCCTGGCCATGCTGGCCTCCGCGGTGGACGCGGCGTTCAGGGTTTAGAGCCGCTGGCGGTGCCTAGCCCGTGGCCGGGGGCAGGGTCTTCGTCCTCAGGTTCGTGGTCGGGATCCTTGACACGAACATGTACCTCGCGTACGACGACGAAGCTAGGGACGCGGTCCTCGTGGACGTCGGCGGCGATCCTTCGGAGGCCCTGGAGTGGATTTCGAGACTAGGCCTCAGACTGAGGGCCGTCCTGGCCACCCACGGTCACCTCGACCACGTGATCGGGATACCCAGGCTGAGCAGGGCCGGGCTCGCGAGCCGGACCTACATCCATAGAGAGGACCTGAGGCTCGTCGAGCTGTACTTGGGGCACTACTCGAGCCGCTCGGGCGAGAGTGTGGAGGTCCCGAAGTTCGACGTTCTGCTCGAGGGGGACGCGGAACTCGAGCTCGGCAGCCTGAAGCTGGAGGTGCTCCACACGCCCGGGCATAGCCCGGGCTCGGTGTCCATCTACGTCCCCTCGGCTGGGATCCTGTTCTCCGGGGACACGCTGTTCTCGGGCACAGTGGGGAGGACCGACCTGCCCGGAGGGTCCTGGACTGACCTCGCAAAGAGCATAAGGAAGATATACGAAAGGGTCCCTCTAGACACGGTAGTCTACCCCGGGCACGGTCCTCAGACGACCCTGCGGAGGGAGCTCAGAGCGAACCCGTTCGTCGAGGACGCTCTAAAGACCCCCGGTCTCCCGTAGTATCTCGAGGAGCCTGAGGACCTCTTCGTAGGAGCCCCTCCTCCTGACCCTGGACACCATCTTCTTGAGCCACTCCTCGTCCCTCAGGAGGGCCCTGGCGGCCCTCTCGAGGACCTTCCTCCCCTCCGAGTTCAGGTAGCCCCGGCTGTCGAAGAAGCTTTCGCGGTCCTCGATGAGCAGCCGGAGCAGCCTGACCGCCTCCTCCCTCAGAGCACCTCACCCGGCGATCCGTCTAGCCGCGAGCTCGGAGCTCAAGGGCTTCAGCAATGCGGGATGCGGCCACCCGAGGCCCGCGCGAAACTCTCATCACCACCAACTGCGGGAGGAGTTCCAGCTAATAAGGGTCAGCCGCCCCTGAACAGCCTCAGGACCCTGACCTCTTCCGCATCGCAGGTCGTGGTCCCGGGGGGCAGGGGGCTTCCATCGGGGAGGGTCACGAGTACCTCCTCGATCGACAGGGCCTCCCCCGCGGACCTTAGAACTTCCTCCACGAGGAGCCTGACGTCCAGGCACCTGCTCTCCTCGAGGCAGAGCTCGGGACCCGCGGTCGCGGCTAGGTTGCCGAAGAACTTGATGCAAAACATCAACCCGTCCCCAGCTCCCTCCTGATCCCCCTCACGATCTCCACGACGTCGTGGAGACCGAGCCTCTTCAGGGTCTCCTCGGTGGGCACTCCGAGCTCGTCCCAGCCGAGCTGCTTGTAATAGTCGGCTAGACCCCTGGACACCTCCTCCCTTGTTACCGCGGACCCCGCGTAGGGTCCCGTTGGGAGGGGCTCGTAGAACCTCGGCGGGTTGTCGTCGTGGACCCTCGGGTCCCACCGAGCATCCGGTCCGCCGAGGAGCAGGAGAACCCTCTGGAGAGCGAGGATCCTGGGTCCTACGGTCCTGTAGAGCTCCTCCCTGGTGACGCTCCACCCGGTGACCGCGTTCAGGAACCTCAGCATCGTCGCCTCCTCAACAGACGTGAACATGCACACTACGGCGCTGTCGAGGAAGGCGGGCCAGATCTCGGACTCCTCGCTGTCTACCGGGAGGCCCGCGACCGACGTATGGTCCCCTCCCTGCACCGAGGCCGCGTACGCTATCGGCTGCGGGTAGTCCCTCCTGCTCCTGATCCCGTGGGCACCGACCCCTACGCCCTTGACCTGGACGGCGTACCTTAGGACCTCCTCCGCCGGCAGCCCCTTCCTCCGGGCTATCTCTAGGGCTGCTCTGTAAGTGCCCTCGGCCAGGAAGCTTCCGATCCCCCTCCTGTAGGCCACGTCCTCGAGGAGCCTCTTGAGGCTACCGAAGTCGCCCCACGCGAGCTCGTAGCCCACGTCTTCTCTGCTCAGCACCCCCCTATCGTAGAGCTCCACAGCAAACCCGAGGACGTTCCCGGTCTGGATGCCGCAGAGGCCGAGGTCGTCGGCCAGGGACGTGAGCGCTATCACCTTGTCTACCTCGAAGAGCCCCAGGTCTGAGCCGAGGTAGGCGCCCATCTCGTAGTCGGGACCGTCGGTCACGTAGGCGTTCCCGTCCACGACGGCCCTGCTGACCTTCATGCAGGCTAGGGGGCAGCCCCAGTCGGCCCACGGGTTCTTGACCCAGTGCCTCCTCTGTATGACTACGTGACTGAACTCGTCACGGTCGTGCCACTCCTCCTGCCAGTTCCTCACGGGCTCCGAGCTAGTGTCGTGACCTACCGACCAGATACCCGAGGTCGTCCCCCACATCCTGAAAGTGGTCCTCGAGGCGACCTTGTCTATCACCTCGTGCCTCAGCTTTAGGAACTCGTCCCGGTCGGCCACCGGCGGTAGGGGGCCCGTGCCGTCCACCACTACGGCCTTGAGCCTCTTGGACCCCATGACCGCTCCATAACCTCCATAGCCGGCCGCGTGGAACCATCTGGCCATGACCGCGGCCGTCCTCACGAGGTTCTCGCCCGCCGGACCTATGTAGAGAGAGGGCGGGTCTCCACCGACCTCCTTCCTCAGAGCCCCGATCAGCTCGAGCCCCCTCAGCCCCCAGAGCCTACCGGCGTCTCGAATCTCGACCGCGTCGTCCTTTACGTACAGGTAAACGGGGTCCCTGGAGGCCCCCCTCACGACTATCCCGTCGTACCCCGCGGCCTTTATCGCGTACGCCACGTGGCTGCTCACGGCGGACCCGACTACGCCGTTGCTCTGCGGACTCTTGCCGGAGACCACGAGCTTTATCCCCGGGTAGTAGCCCGTCAGGGGCCCGGTGAGGATGAGGAGCATGTTCTCCGGCCCCAGTGGGTCTACCTCCCTCCACCTCCTCCCGAGCTCTCTCCAGAGGAGGTAGGCTGCCAGCCCCCTACCACCAACGAACATTCTGTAGACGACCGGGTGGACGCTCTCCGCGGAGACCCTGCCCGAGGCTAGGTCCACTACCAGGAGCCTGCCCCAGATACCGTAAGCGCGGATCACCGCTCCCACCCCCACACCGCGCGGCTCCCCCCGATCTCCTCCGCTACGAGGTCCGGGGGTCTCGCGTAGTGCTTCACGGCGGTGTTCGCGGGCCTCCTGACGACCCTCAGAGCGTTGTAGCCCGCTCTCGCACACTCCCTCGCGCACGCGGGGTCTCCGCCGCAGAGGTCGCATATCAGGACGTGGGGCTTCCCCCCGACGATTCTCGGCACCCTCCCCGGGCACGCCTCCACGCACTTCGCACAGAGCGTACACAGGGACGGGTCCACCAGCACAGCTCCGGTGGCCTGGTCCACTCTCAGAGCCTTAGTAGGGCAGGCCGCCACGCAGGGGTAGTCCGGGCACTGCACGCAGTAGTGGGGCACGGCTACACCGGGGTAGTACTCGTACACGGTTATCCTGGAGGCCGCCGGCCACACCGCTCCCTCGTGCTTGAGGCTACATGCTATCTCGCAGAGCCTGCAACCGGTGCAGAGGGAGTAGTCGACGAGTATCCACAGCTGGCCCCTCTGGGAGCTCACGTGGTTCCCCCGGAGCATGCGACCGGGAGATTTTATGCCAGCCGATGGACAGCCTCACTGGTGAGCGAGGCTCCAGGTAATACTATCGCACTCCAGGTCGTCCAGGAGGGGTCAGGGGCTCCGCCCATTTAACCCCCGGACTCCCTCTACTTCTTGCGAGTGCTTAGCTCATGAGCGTCGTCAGGGACGTGCTAGCCAAGTACGGGAGTAGAGCGTACTACGTCCTGAGGGCCGCTCTCGAGGTAGCCGAGGAAAACAGGAGGCTGGGGCTCGCGAAGTTGGGGGACTTCGACTACAGGTCCCTCGTCCTCAAGCTGAGGTCCTGGGGCGTGGAGTACAACCCGTCGAACCTCCTCAGGGTCCTTGAGAGGGAGTACAAGCTCGTTAGGACGGTATACAGGTCCTCGAACCAGAGGTGGTGGGTTTTCGTGGACGCGTACGCGGTGAAGCTGGGGCTGGAGGAGGAGAAGGAGCGGGGGGACCCGGAGGAGGAGCTGCTCTCCATTCAGATAGCCGCGGTGGACGTCGATAGGATAGTCGCGGAGCTCACCAACATATTGGGCAAGGAGAGAGCGACTCCGTCCGACGAGAGGAGGCTCAAGGAGATAGTATTCGAGGACCTGTCCAAAGTCGTCGAGGTGTACAAGAAGGCTCTGAACTACGGGAGCAAGTACTCGGACTTCATCAGCAAGGCCAGGAAGGCCCTGGAGCTGGCGAAGAAGGCGGTTCTGCTCCTCAGGAACGGCGGTGCGGCTCTTGAAGCTCAGCCGGGCATCAACGCGGAGGGTGGCGTGCCCCTCGTTCCCGAGGGTCCTGTAGCAGCTCTGAGCAAGGCTGTGGGGAGCGGAGCCAGGGGCTCGAGGACCGTACGCGTCTAGAGGAGCGAGGAGTCTAGGACTTCTTGAACAGGCTTGACCGCACCGCTTTTAACCAGCGAGGACTCTCGAAACCCGGTGAGGACTCGTAGCTCCGTCGGTAATGGTCGTGGGCCCGGGCGCCGTCGGGTCCCTCATCGTCCACTCCCTCAACCTAGCCGGCCTCAGGCCCTCCGTGGTCTGCAGGTCTAAGCCCAGGAGCACGAGGATAAGGACTCCGGAGGGGGCCTCCCTCGAGCTAGACGCCGACTTCACTACCTGGGACGGGGTCGGCAGCCGCTGGGACTATGTGATCGTCGCGACCAAGGCCTACGACGCTCCGGGGGTCATCGAGATGCTGCGCCGCATAGACTTCGGGCTGGCAGTCTTCGTCCAGAACGGGCTCAAGGTCCTCGAGATAGCCGAGGAGTCGCTGGGGAGGGGCCGCGTGGCCCAGCTGGTCCTGAACCACGGGGTCTTCTACGACGGGGGCTCCCGGGAGTTCGTGTGGGTAGGGGGGACCAGGAGCTACCTGGGATCGAGGGGCGGACCCCCGGAGAAGCTCTACGGGCTCGCCGACTACCTCAAAGCCGTGGACGCGGTGGTCGTCCCGGACATAGAGCCGTACAGGTGGCTTAAACTGGCCGTCAACGCCTCGATAAACGCCATCACAGCCCTGCTCGGGGTCCCCAACGGGTATCTGGTCAGGGTGCCCGAGCTCTCGGACGCTGCCAGGAGGGTCTCCCGTGAGGTGGCTGCGGTCGCGGAGAGAGCGGGCGTAGTCCTCCCCGCGGACCCGGCTGAGGAGGCCCTGAGAGTGGCGGAGAGGACCGAGAACAACGTATCCTCGATGCTGGCGGACGTCAGGGAGTGCAGGAAGACCGAGATCGACTACATAAACGGGGCCGTCGTCGAGCTGGGCGGGAAGCTCGGTGTGCCGACGCCGTATAACGAGCTCCTGTACTTCTTAGTCAAGGCCCTGGAGGCGGCGTGCGGGGGTGTTCGGAGTGTCTAGGGAAAAGACGACACCGTACCACTTCATAAAGTTCAAGAGGGAGGGGAGGAGGATAGTCATGGTCACGGCCTACGAGTACGTCCACGCCAAGCTAGCGGACGACGCGGGCGTAGACGGGGTCCTCGTCGGGGACTCCCTGGGCATGGTCATAATGGGCTACAGGTCGACCCTCCCGGTTACGTTCCGCGACGTCGCCCACCACCTCAAGGCCGTCCTGTCGGCAAACCCGAGGGCGCTAGTCGTGGCGGACATGCCCTTCCTGACCTACGAGGTGAGCCGCGAGGAGGCCGTGAGGAACGCTGGCAAGTACATAAAGATGGGCGCCGACGCCGTGAAGATCGAGGGGGGAGCTGAGGTGGTCGACAAAGTGGAGGCCATGGTCAAGGCGGGCATCCCGGTGATGGGACACATAGGACTCAATCCTCAGAGGTACCTGGTGCTGGGCATGAGGATAAGGGGGAAGACGGCCGAGGACGGCCTTAAAGTCTACGAGGACGCGAAGGCTCTTGAGGAGGCGGGGGCGTTCTCGGTGGTGATAGAGTTCACTACGGCCGAGGTTGCGACCGAGGTTACGAAGGCCCTAAAGATCCCCACGATATGCATCGGCTCCGGACCCTACTGCGACGGCCAAATACTGGTGTTCCACGACCTGGTGGGCCTTAACGTCAACCCTCCCCCGTTCGTCAAGAAGTACGCGGAGGGCTACGAGGTGTTCAGGAGAGCGCTGGCGTCCTACGCGGAGGAGGTCAGGTCCGGGGCCTTCCCCGACCAGGCGCACTACTTCACTATGAAGCCCGAGGAGTTCAAGAGGTTAGCGGATCTCCTAGGCAAGAGGGGCTCCGGCTTAGGCTAGCTGCTTCTCCTTGATCCACGGGTAGAGGTCCGCCCACCTGTGGAGCCAGGGTCTGTAAGCCCTGAGGTAGGGCTCCCCGGTCGTCAGCCTACGTATGAGCTCGGACGTCCTCCTGTACTTTATCGCCTCCAGGGACTCTCCCCCCATCTTCGCTCTCCACTCGTCCAGGGACAGCATGTACTTCCTCTGAGTGTAGTCCCTGTACACGTCGCTCATCACGTTGAACGTGCAGAACGGTATGACCCTCCCGTCGGGCATCAGGTAGTGGACGTTGCATCTCATCACCCTCTCGACGTCGTAGTTGTAGAGGTCCATGAAGTGCATCATCCCGAGGAAGAGGAGCCTGTAGTGCCACTCCCCGAGGGCCTCGTAGGACCTCTTGATGAACATGTTGACCAGGATCCTCGGGAGGACCGACCTGAGCTCCTCCGGGACCTCGCTCCACCTCACGTACTTCAGCACCAGGTTCGTCACGAGCTTCAGCCCCACGATAGGCCTCGTCTTACCGCTCTTCAGCTCCTCCGACTTCTCGACCAGGTAGTCGAGTAGCCCGTAGACGTCTATGAACTTGGTTATTGGCACGAACTCTACCTCGGCCCCGTCTCTATCGAGGACCCTGGCGTAGACGTACGTGGCTACCCCGCAGAGTGGGTGGTTGGCCATCTCAAACTTGAACTCCCCTGCTAGCCCCTCCATGAACTCCGAAACGGGGACCGAGGCCGGGACTGGGAACCAGTCCTCCCTCCTTATCTGACCCCTAGTCTGCTCCTCGATAGACCTCACGGCGTCCGATATCGTCACCCTGAGCTTCTCCCTCTCGGCTCTCCTGATCATCCCGGTGAGGGAGACCGGCTGGAAGTTGACGCCCCGGACCACGTCCTGGTTCAGGGCCGCGAACCTGACTATGTCCCCCAGCTCGCCGTCGCTCACTCCCCTTATTATGACGGGGACCAGGACCACGCTCGTCATGCCGCCGGCCCTGAACACTTCGAGAGCGTAGGGCACCTCCCAGTGGTTCTTCGGGTTCGCCCTGGGCGATACGCCGTCGAAGCTCATGTAGACCGTGTTAACACCCCTGGATCTGAGATCTCGAGCGTAGGAGGCCGCTGCCTCGAGCCCCTCCTCCAGGTAGAGCCTTGCGAACTTTATCGCGTGCGTGTTGAGCTGTATGTGCCTCACTCCCATGCTCTTGAGGAGGCTGATTATCTCCGGGAGGTCCTCCCTGACCATTGGCTCTCCTCCAGTTATCTGCACGACCGGCGTCACTCCCTGCTTGAGGAGCTGCTCGACCATGAACCTTATCTGGTCCAGGGTAGGCTCGTAGACGAACCCGCTCTTCTCCGCGTAGAAGAAGCAGTACCAGCAGTCCAGGTCGCACCTGTTAGTCGCAACGAGGTTGGCTATGGCCGTATGGCTCATGTGGATGGGGCAGAGACCGCAGCTGTAGGGACAGGGAGCTGTGAGGTCCGTGTAGACGTGGCGCGGTCCTCTGCCCTCGACGAAGAACTTTTCGAGCCTCCTGGCGAACTCCGCGTCTCCCTGGTAGACGTCCTCTATCTCCCCGTGCTCCGGGCACACCTTCCTTATGAGCCACCTGCCCTCCCTCTCGACCACGACAGCGGGGAGGAGGGCCCCGCAATAGGGGCACACGGAGTTAGTGTACCTAACGAGCTTCTCTCCGCTCCTCAGCTTAGGGATCGGACCCCCGACCCTGATAGTCCTGTCGGCTATCCTGATAATCCCCTCACTGCTCGAGAACTCCGACGCTCTGAGGACCCCCACTCCCGCCACCTCCAGCTTCCAGCCCCGTTGGGGGAAAAAAGCTTGAGCTCGCCCCCGCCGCGGCTCCGCTTCCCCGGTTGAGCGCTCTCCGAGACCGTCCGCGCGAACAAAACATTTATTAACTCTAGTAACTTACTTACTATGGTGAACCGTATGCTAGGAGAATTCGGGGAAGGGCACCACCATCGCGGGTGCGAGTGCTGGCACCGCGGCTGGCACTACTGGCACCGCAAGTACCTACCCATGAGAGGTCTGCTGCACCTGCTGATCCTGAAGCTGCTCGAGGAGAAGCCCCTCCGCGGGAGCGAGGTGCGCGAGGCTCTCAAGAGCAGGCTCGACCTCGACGTCCCCGGCTCCGCCGTATACGCCCTGCTGTCGATCCTCGAGGAGAAGGGCATGGTGACGTCCAAGTGGGAGACCGGTGAGGGCGCCGCCAGGAAGCTGTACAACATAACCGAGTACGGGCTCGAGTACCTGAAGGAGGGGATCGAGGAGCTGAAGAGGTTCAAGAGGGTCCTCGAGTTCCTCACCTCGTAGAGCACCGCCCCCTCCACTAGAGCAACGGCTTTTTCCGTCTCCACTCCACGGTCGCGCGGCTAGCAGACCCTCGCGAGCTTCAGACCGTATACGTACTTCCTCGGAGCGTAGTCCAGGACCCTCCTGACCTCGACCAGCCTAGCGCTGCTCGCGGCCACCGCGGGAGGCTCCTCCCCGCCGAGAGCGTAGACGTGCGCCACGCCGCCGCAGACCAGCTTCCCGAGCACCGCGTCCACGTACTCGAGGGACCTATGCGGGAGGTCGACTATGGCTCTAGTGAAGGAGCGCTCCCCGGTAGCCTCGAGGAACTCCTCGACTCTGGAGAGGACGGGCACCACTCTCCCCCTCAGCTTGTTCAGAGCCATAGACTTGACCATGTAGATCACCGCCCAGGGGTTGGAGTCGACGGCGAAGCATGTGGCCGCTCTCTTCGAGGCTATGTGGAAGGAGAAGGGCCCTACGCCCGAGAACAGGTCCAGGACCCTCTCTCCGCTTGCTACCTCCTCCGAGATCCTCCAGTGCTCGTACGAGAGGGTCGGGTTGAAGTAGACCCTGCTGATATCCAGGACGAACTTCACTCCGTACTCCGTGTGCACGGTCTCGGTCAGCTCCTCACCCCACAACCTCACGAGCTTCCTTACCCTGAACTCCCCCTCCGTGGCGATCGAGGAGTAGACCGCCCTCACGCCCGCCGATACTCTAGCTATCGCCTCTCCGATCTCAGGTCCGTACTGGAGGAGCTCCTCGGGGAGGTGGATCACGGCTACGCTTCCCACCAGCTGGTAGGACCTCGGTATCCTGCTCAGGACCTCCTCTGGCAGGACCCCCCGCAGTAGGTCGGTGAACCTGAGCCCCCTGGAGCCCACCTCGAACGTGTCCACGCAGGGTGCCGAGGGGATGCCGTGAGCGCTGAGGAGCTTCGCGGCCGCCGACGAGCTGGCGACCACGGGGATCCTGACCACGCCGCGGACCCTATCGCTCTTGGCCTTAGACCCGGGGAGGAGTAGACCGGAGCCGCGCAAGAGCTCCACGGCCCTCTCCGCGTGCGCGCTCTCTACCTCCACGCACTCGGCCGGGGTGTCGACCCCGCGGACCACCGCGTCCCACTGCGCACGTATAGTCCCGCCCGGGAGCTTATAGCAACCCCCTCGGGAGCGCAGTGTGCCTATAATAGCCCTGCGCAATTGCGTCTGGGATAGGGACATCGACAGGAGACTACTCGCCCCGGTCGGCTCACGTGCGCGGGAAGAGTCCTCTAGCCCTCTGAACCCCACCATGCGAGTGAGCGGGGGGCTGAGCGACTAATGGGGGAGACCGCGACGAAGGGCCATGTAGGGTCCTTGGGCGTGGTGCCGAAGCTCAGCAGCGCTGAGGCCCTCGCGCTATCCCTGAAGGTAGCTCAGTACGCCGAGCGGAGGGGTCTTAATGTGTTCCTCGACTCTCGCGCGAGAGGTCTCGTGGAGTGGCGCAGCTACTTCACTCCGGGGGTCGACAGGGTGGACGCGATAGCGGTGATAGGTGGGGACGGCACTATCCTGAGGACTATGCACATGCTCAAGGACTGCGACGCTCCCGTACTGACGATAAGGCACGGGAGGAGGGGGTTTCTCGCCGATGTCCCGCCCCACGACTTCGCTCTGGCCATCGATAGACTGCTGAGCGGCTCCTACTCCCTACATGAGTACATGAGGCTGGAGGCCGTGGCCACCGGGGTCGGTGAACTCCCCTACGCGCTCAACGAGGTCGTGGTTGCCACCGCCTCTAGGTTCAGGGGGAAGGTGTGTAGACTGAGGACCCTGAGGTATACGCGCGAGGGCGTGTCCGAGAGAGTGCTCAGCGTGGTGGGCGACGGCGTGATAGTCTCGACTCCGGTCGGCTCGACCGCTTACAGCCTCGCAGCCGGGGGCCCCATCGTCGACCCCCTCATGGAGGCCGTGGTGATAGTCCCCCTGGCGCCAATCTCCCTCTGTTCGAGGCCCGTGGTCCTGCCCGGCAGCGCGAAAGTGATCGTCGAGGTGAGTAGGGACTCCGTCCCGGTGGAGCTGTACGTAGACGGGATCATGTTCTCGGAGCTAGAGCCCGGCTCCACGGTCGTCGTGACCAAGGCCCCGAAGCCGGCTAGGATCATCAGGTTCTTCGTGGAGGACTACTACTCGCGGGTGTTCGAGAGGTGTCTGTAGACTGTGGGAGGAGCAACGTAGTCCTAGACGCGGCCGCCATGTTCGCCGGCGTAGAGCTTAGCTACGGCCCCTTCTACACCACGGAGAGCGTCCTGAGGGAGGTGATCGACGGCGAGAGCAGGATGAGGCTCGAGCTCGCGCAGGCTTCCAGGAAGCTGGTAGTGCTCTCCCCACCTAGAGAATACGTAGAACTGGTTAGGTCTAAGGCCAGGGAGCTAGGCGTGCTGGGGGAGCTCACGAACGCAGACGTGGAGGTGCTAGCCTTAGCGAGCTACGTTAAGAGAGCATGTGGGAGCTCGATCCTCTACACGGACGATAGAATGGTCCAGAACGTCGCCCTGTCCCTGGGGGTCCAGGTACTCGGGATCAAGTACGCGGAGAAGAGGAGGCCGACCAGGTACTCGTACAGGTGCAGGGTCTGCGGCTACAGAGCGAGCGCGCCTGGCACCTGCCCCCGCTGCGGCACTCTCCTGGAGCTGGAGCCCGTCAGATGACGAACTCTCCGCGGACCTCCAAGCCCCTTTCGCGTAGCACGCGCACGCAGCTCCTGCAGAATGCTCCACACTTCCTATCGACGTCGAAAACGCTGTTGCTGAAGTTCATAACGCACCCCCTACTTCGGCAGTGCTTCAGCCCGAAGACGTGTCCGAGCTCGTGGAGCACCTCCTTGACCACCCTCGCTACGTAGTTCTCCCTGTCCGTCCACAGCCTGAGCCTCTTGAGGAACACCGACGCTACTCTGAGCTCGGGAATGGCCAGCCCGAAGACGAAGTTGAGCCCGGGGACGTACGCGTCGGCGTCGGCCAGAAGGAGGCCTATCGACTGCTCGCTCTTGCTGTACGCCAGCAGCCTCGTGACGGCCTCCGCCATATACTGACCGCGAGTTCTATCGAAGGCCTCTCCCGGTAGGGAGAGCGTGCCAGCGCGGCGGACCTCGAGGCCCAGGGCCCTCGAGACGGAGCTCGCGACAGACTCCAGGACGTCCCTCTCGACGTACTCGAAGACGTAGATCTCCACTACTCCGGACGCCATGCTCCTCGAGTCCGTTTCGGGGAGAGAGGCAAAATAGCTTCAGTGATGCCACGCGAGCGCCAGCTAGAAGAGATCCACGGGAACGAGAATCGGGGATTTATTTTGCCTCGGTTAACGTAATTGAGGTAGTCAGTCCATGGACCTAGAGCCTCTAGTCTCCTCCGTACTCGCGGCGCTCATCCCCGCTTACGTAGCGTCTTTCCTGCTCTACGTCGTCCGAGTGGTCAAGGGACCCACGATCCCGGACAGAGTACTGGCGGTGGACGCGCTCGGGTACGACCTCGCGGCTTTCATGGTGGTCCTGTCGGTGTTCCTGAAGTCTCCGTTCATGGTTGTCTGCGGGCTAGCCCTGGCCCTCTGGGTCTACGCCTTCGACATCTACGTAGCAAAGTACCTGGAGGCGAAGGAGATGGGTGGTTGAGGTGCTCGACCTCGCTCTCGTCGTCGCGGGGCTGGCCCTCATAGCCGTCGGCGTCTTTTTCGACTTCGTCGGCGCCATAGGTCTGCTGAGACTCCCGAACTTCTTCACCAGGCTCCACGCTGCCACAGCGGGCGCTATAGGGGGCGCCGTGGTCCCCATGATCGGGGCCTCACTCGTAGCCCTCGGAGCCGACTACCTCGGTCCGGCCAGGTTCTTCCTCGCCGGCGCCGCCTTCGCGAGCAGCCTACTCCTCATGATCCTTGCTCAGGCGGGGTCCCACGCGATAGCTAGGGCCGCTTACCTCTCGCG
The DNA here is from genome assembly GCA_938083005.1 of uncultured Sulfolobales archaeon. Taxonomy (GTDB): domain Archaea; phylum Thermoproteota; class Thermoprotei_A; order Sulfolobales; family NBVN01; genus DRZP01. The sequence goes on from CALKCU010000018.1 coordinate 16,861, forward strand.
GGAGGCGCCCAGGGAGCCGATACTCCACGACGCTCTCGAGGAGGGGGGTGGTGGGTAGTGGAGGTAGTCCCCATCTCCATCGCGGCGGCGGCCGCCCTCCTGTCAGTCGCGGCTACCTACCTCGCCGTGAGGTCTGGGGACTTGCTGGCTGCGGTGGTCCTCTCGGCTGTCCAGAGCGTCGCGTACGCGCTGATCTACTACATCCTCATGGCGCCGGACATAGCCCTCGTGTACATACCCGTCTCAGTGGGAGTGCTGCCGGCCGTCACCGTCCTGCTCATAAAGAAGACCGAGAGGTATGAGGTATGAGGATCAGGGAGGTCGTAATAGCCGTATCAGTAGCCCTCGTGGTCCTGCTCCTCGCGTACGTAATAGAGGCAGGGGGGCTCGGTCCCATAGCTCCGCGCGAGCTCAGGGAGCTAGCCGCGTCCTACCTCGTCAACGCGTATAATCCGTGGAACGTCACGCAGAGCGCTCTCTCCCTAGAGGCTGTCACCGCCATAGTGTGGGATTACAGAGGCCTCGACACGTTCTTCGAGACGTCGGTTCTCTTCGCGTCGATAGTGGGCGTATCCCTCGTCTTCAGGGGCTACCGCGAGAGGCTCGGTATCGGTGGGAGAGGCCTCTCGGAGATAGTCAAGACCTCTACGAGGGTCCTCCTCCCACTCATACTAATCGCCGGCGTCTCCGTAGCTCTGCACGGTCACCTGACGCCCGGAGGGGGGTTCCAGGGGGGCTCCTTCATAGCGGTGCTCCTGGTGCTGATGTCGATAGTCTTCTCCCTAGACTTCGTCGTAGAGAGGGGGCTGACGAGCGGTAGGCTTCTCGCCCTCAGGTCGGTGGGACTGATCGGAGTGCTAGCCACCTCGGTGGCTCTGCTCGCGGCTGGCCTCGCGCTTGGGGTGGAGGCCTACATCTTCCAGAACGTGGCTAGGGAGGGCTCGGAACTGTCCATGCCGCAGTGGCTCTTAGACCGCCCAACCGGAGGCACTCTGATCTTCTTCAACATGTTCGAGGCCCTAGCAGTGGCAGCGGGACTCGCGCTGGCGTTCCTGGTCCTGTCCCTTAGGGAGGAGGAGGTCAGGGAGGCCCTGGGAGTTGGTGAGTGGTATGAGTGACCCGGTCCCCTTCCTCTTCACGGTCGTGCTCCTCTCGCTGGTCGCTAACATCGGGATATCGCTGTACGGGGTCTTCACGAGGCCGTCTCTGGTGAAGAAGTTCATATCTCTGACCATATTCTCGGACACCCTAAACAGCTTCGCGATAGCTATAGGCTTCAGGCGCGTGATCGGATCCTACCCCTCCGCGGCAGTGCTAAGCTCTCTACCGAGGGAACCGGGGGAGCTGTCGGCGTTCGCTAGCGCGGCTGTCGACCCGCTGCCCCAGGCTTTGGTGCTGACGGCTATCGTGATCGGTCTAGCGGTCTTCATGTTCCTAGCGGGACTGATAGCCATGTACTACAGGCACTACGGGACGACCCGCATGGTGTAGCCGGGGCGATCTCCATGGGCAGGCTCCTGGGCTACCTGGCGGTCTTCGCGATGACCTACGCGTTCTACGTGGTCTTCACCGGGGCCATCTCGGTCTTCAGCTTAGCCATCGGGGCCCTGATGTCTGCGGTGGTGTCGGTCGTAGTCAAGCCGCTCGTGATCCCCGGGGAGCTGCGGGCGTCGGACCTCGCGAGGCTAGCCTACCTCGTGGCTTATTACTTCTACTACATGGCTGTGGCCGAGGTTAGAGCGCACGCGAAAATAGCCAAGACCGTCCTCAGCAGGAGGATGGAGATATCCCCAGCGATCGTGGAGGTCCCGTACTACGTGAAAACCTCCTACGGCATGACCCTGATAGCGGGCTCGATCACCAACACTCCGGGCACCGTCGTAGTCCAGGTGGACACGGAGAGGAGGCTCTTCTTCGTCCACTGGCTGTTCGCTACGACCTTCGAGCCGGGCAAGGCCAGGGAGGCGATATCGGTGGACTTCGAGAGGTTCGCTCGGAGGATCTTCGGGTGATGGAGTTGCTCGCGGTCGGCCTACTGCCCCTGTTCCTGATGGGCGCGGCGTTCGCTCTGCCCGCGCTCTCGCTCGTCGTCAAGAGCCCGAGGTTCTACAGAGCCTACGCGACGGCGGTGTCCCTGGTCGGGCTCCTCATCGCCCTCGCGGTATTCCTGGAGACGCGCGGGGGTAAGGTCGTCACCTACCGGTTTGGAGGCTTCAGAGCCCCCCTCGGTATAGTGTACGCTGTCGACGCTCTGGGGGCCGTTCTGGGGCTCTTGGCAGCATTCGTGCTGACCATGTCGATCGTCTACAGCACCTGGATGGTGAGGTCGCGCAGCGAGCACCTCTACTACACCCTCATGCTCTCCCTCGGAGCGGGGTCTCTGGGCTGCCTTTACACCGGAGACGTCTTCAACTTTTTCGTCATGCTCGAGGTGCTATCGCTCTCGGCGTACGCGCTAGTGTCCTTCTACAGGGACAACCCGAAGGCTGTCGAGGCCTCGATCAGGTACGCTATCGTGGGGATAGTGGCTACGTCTCTGTACCTCCTCGCGGCCTTCGTCCTCTACGGCTCCTACGGCACCCTCAACATGGCCGACATAGCGCTGAAGGCCAGGAACCCGGCGGCGTGGACTCCCTATAGCGGCTGGGTCTTCGGCGACGTGGCCCTGTCATCGGCCATAGCCATAGCCCTGTCGGCGTGGACCTTCACCTTCAAGGCCGCGGTCTTCCCCAACCACTTCTGGCTCCCGGACGCTAACCCAGAGGCTCCGACCCCGGTCTCAGCCCTCTTCGTAGCGGTGATAGACCTCATCGGCGCCTACGGGATCATCAGGTTCCTCTACACGCTCTTCGGCGAGGGGAGCGCTGTTAGCGCTCTGAGGTACGACATCCTCCTCGTGCTCCACGTACTGGGGGCCTTATCCGCTCTAGTGGGAGCTCTGCTGCTCGTCGTTCAGACCGACATCAAGAAGTTCGTCGCTTACAGCACCATAAGCCACATGGGCCTCGCCTTCATGGCCGCGACCACGGGAACCGAGAGCGGCGTCTCGGCTGCCGTTCTCCAGCTCATCTCGAACTCGCTGAGCGAGGCGCTGCTCTTCTACGCAGCTGGCATAGCGATCGTAGCCGTCGGCAGGTCAATCGAGGGGGTCGGCTTCCTCAGGAGGAGCAGGGTGGCCTCGGTAGCCTTCATCGCGGGACTCCTGAACCTGTTCGGCATAGTGCCGGTGTTCGTAGGGTTCTGGAGCAAGCTCTTCATACTCATGGCCCTCCTCGAGGTCGGCTACCTGGCCAGCGCTGTGGTCTTGGTGGCATCGACCGGGATCTCCGGCGTAGGCTACGTTAAGCTCATCAGGTACCTCGCCAGGTCGTCGCCCGAGCCCAGGGAAGACCCGAGGCTCCGGAGCCTCGCAGCGCCAGCAGTCGTGATAGCCCTGGTAACCTCCGCGCTGGTAGCTCTGGGAGTCGCCATCGTGGCCGCGCCGGAGATCGTCAAGATCGTGATGGAGGCGGGCGCGGCAGCGGCGGACTACGCGAGTTACGTCAGAGCCGTCGTCGGGTGGTGAAGGTGTCGCGCCTCTCACTATTCTTATACTGTATAAGGAGAGCCGACGAATGTTTAAAAAGGCTTAGGATACTCAGGGTTGGGAGAGGATGAGGTTCGCCTTCATGTGCCGGGAGAGGCCGGGCGCCTCGCACCACAGGGTAGCGGTCGTGGGCGCCGGCCCCGCGGGGCTCTCGGCTACCGGCTACCTCGTCTGCAGGGGGTTCGAGGTAGACGTTTACGAGAAGCTCCCCATACCCGGAGGCATGATGACCTTCGCCATACCGAGGCACAGGATACCTCTGGACAGCGTGATGGAGGGGGTCGAGGAGCTCAGGGACAAGTTCGGCGTGAAGTTCTTCACCTCCACCAAGGTCGTCTGCGGCGAGAGACGCGACGAGGGAGACGATCTGGCCGCGAGCTCCGCGGACCTGCTCAAGCTGGTCGAGGACTACGACGCTGTACTGATCGCTACCGGGACCTGGCGCTCGAGGAGGCTGGGAATACCGGGGGACGATGCTAAGAACGTGGTGTCGGCGCTGGAGTTCCTGCTCGACCTGCACCGCGAGGAGCTGGGTCTCGGGAGCGGCCACCTGCGCGGGTTCAAGAGGGTCGTGGTGATCGGTGGGGGTCTGAGCGCTATCGACGCCGCCGAGGAGAGCCTGCTGAACGGGGCCAGCGAGGTCCACCTCGTGTACAGGAGGACCATAAGGGAGGCCCCAGCCGGGGAGTACGAGGTCAGGAGGCTCATTAGGCTCGGGGTTAACTGGGTGGAACTAGCGGCGCCCCAGAGCATCGTCGTGGAGAACGGGGTCGCTCGGGGGGCAGTCTTCCAGAGGATGAAGCTCGGGGAGCCAGACGAGACCGGCAGGCCGAGGCCGATACCCATCCCGGGCAGCGAGTTCGAGATAGAGGCGGACCTCGTGGTATCCGCCATAGGTGAAATCCCCACACCCCCGATAGCGTCCGAGTGCGGCGGCCTGGGCAAGTACGTCGGAAGGGACGGGAGAATCCTAGCGGACAGAAGCCTCCGCGTGTCCGGCACTAACGTGTTCGCGGCCGGCGACGTGGTGACGGGACCATCGAGGATAGGCCAGGCCGTGAGGCAGGGGCTGCAGGCCGCCAGAGAGGTGGATAGGGCCTTGTCTCTGAAGGTCCTCGTCGCGAGGTGATTGGGATGCCCGATCTCGGGACACTCCTCAGGGTCATAGACTACTCCAAGTGCATGGGCTGTGAGACCTGCGAGGTCGTCTGCGAGTTCCTGCACGAGCAGGGTCCGTACATAAGGCTTTACGAGCTCTGGGGAGGCGTCAAGAGACCGATCTCGTGCTTCCACTGCAGCAAGGCCCCGTGCATCGAGGCCTGCCCGACCGGAGCGATGAGGAGGGACTCCCAGGGAGCGGTCTACGTCGAGCTATCGAGGTGCATAGGCTGCATGGCCTGCCTCTACGCCTGCCCCTTTGGCATACCCGAGCTCAGCGAGGTCACGAAGACTTCCGTGAAGTGCGACCTCTGCAGATCCCTGAGGAGCGGTGGCCTAACGCCGGCCTGCGTGGCCATGTGCCCCAGTAGAGCGATAGTGCTCGGACCGCCCAGGGCGGTCGGGGACGAAGTCAAGAGGCGCGCCCTGGCGAGGGTGGTTCAGCTAGGTGAGAGCGGATGAACGATGCGCTGAGGTACGCCGTCTACTCAGCCTCAATGGCCTTGGTCCTGGCCGGCAACGCCGGGCTCCTCAGGCTGAGCAGGCTCGGGTCCGCCCTGAGAGTCCTCGGCTTCGTCGTGTTACTGCTGCTGCTCCGCGAATGGTACCTGGAGACGTTTCCGGCGATCCTCCTCGTGACCTCCGTCGTCACGGGCTGTCTGGTAACGCTGTACACGGCCGGCTACTCGATTAGGAAGTACGGCACCGGGACCCTCCAACCTCTGGTAGACTTCTTCACCCTCTCAATAGCTCTCGTGTTCACGTCCCGGTACCTCATAGAGCTGGTGGCTCTGTGGCTGATAGCCGAGATACTCGGGTTCTTCGTGGTAGTCTACGACGCGATAGTGGGGGCGAACCCCAGAGCGTGGCCGGCCGGACTGAGGTACCTCGTGGTCTCCATGGTCCCCGCGGACCTATCCCTGCTGGTCTTACTCGCCTTAGCTGGGCTGAGGGCGTCCCTTAGCGTCCCCATCCCCGCGCTCGAGCTCGACCTGGGCTCGCCGGTGGTAGCGGTCGTGGTTATGCTCGGGTTCATGGCTAAGGCGGCGGTCGCGCCGCTGCACTTCTGGCTACCCGACGCACACTCCATCGCACCCTCGCCCGGGTCGGCCATCCTCTCCGGGCTCATGGTCAAGATGGGGATCTACGGGTTGGTGAGGCTGATGCTGCTAGGCACGCTGAACGCCAGCGCAGCGGTACTCCTGTGCCTGGTCTTCGGGTCCCTAACGGCGATATACGGAGGCCTCCAGGCTCTCGTGCAGTCTGACATCAAGAGGATCCTGGCCTACAGCACCGTGTCTCACACGAGCGCTATGGCTTTGCTCCTTGGGCTCTACGCCCTCTCGGGATCTGAGGAGTTCCTGGTCGCCGCTACCGTATACGCGGTCGCGCACGCCATATACAAGGCCTCCCTATTCATGGACTCCGGAGTGATAGAGCTACTCGCCCACACGAGGTCTCTCGAGAGACTGGGCTACGTGTCTAGGGTGCTCCCGAGCGAGACCCTGTCCGCGCTCGTCTCAGTGCTATCGCTGGTCGGAGCGCCTCCGACCCTCGGGTTCCTGAGCAAGCTCGCGGTCTTCGTATCTCTGGCGGGACACATAGCGGCGTCCTGGGTCTACCTCGCCGCTACCCTGGTGGTGGTCTTCGAGGTGGCGCTCTCGGTGGGCTACAGCGTGAGGTACCTCCTAGCTCACGTCGGGAGCCCCGTCTACAGATACGAGGAGCTCGACCCGTCTAGCGGCAGGCTGACGCCCTACGTGCTGACTCTGTCGGCATCGTCGCTCGCGCTGGCGTACTACGCCGCGGGGAGCGGCGCCCTCGCTCCCTTGGCCGATCTGATGCCTCAGGTGCTACCTCTACTCGGGCTCTTCGGAGCGCTATTCGGCGTAGTGGGATGGATCACGTACACTATGCTGAAGCACGGGAGGAGGGACGAGGCCTGGCTGGGGGGCGCGAGACCGTGAGCCACGTTAGGTCTAGCGTGGTAAGGAGGATGGAGGAGTACGTTAAGAAGCTCGTGTTCGTGGATAGCTCCGCGTTCTTCGACCGAGTGGTGGAGCTCAGCGGACCCGTCTCGGAGCAGAGGACTTCGGCGGTCTACAGAGCTCTTGCGAGAATCGCGGGGTCCGTAATCAATCTCCCGCAGTACTTCGCTCTCCTGGAGTTCGACCTCATGAAGGGCATCACCACCGCCACCAAGTACCTAGAGCTGTTCAGGCGGTCCCTCGAGACGTCCGTGACCTTCTCGTCTCTGCTCACCGGAGTGTTGACTACGGTAGCCATGCTCGCGCTCGCGGTGTTGAGGGGTGTTCCATAGCCTGGCCGCGGCGGTCTTGTCCCTCGCGTTGGCCCCCGTCTACGACGGGGTCGAGAGGAAGGTCAGAGCGGCTATCCACAGCAGGATCGGGCCCCCGGTGCTCCAGACGTGGTACGACATCCTCAAGCTGTTCAGCAAGGAGCTCGTGGTGCCCTCCGGGGGCTCCTGGACCGCTCTGGTGACCACCCTTGAAGCGCTCTCCCTCGCTGTTGCGTCCGCGACTATCGTTTACCTCTCCAGTCACGGTCTAGCCCGCGGAGCCCTGCTCGAAGCTGTGCTGCTCGCGGTGCTGGTAAGCGTCGCGACGGCCCTCGCGGTCCTGAGAGCCGCGTCGCAGAGCAACATATTCTCGGTCGTAGGGGGCTTCAGAGAGTTCTTCTTGACCCTCTCCGCGGAGCCCTTCGCGATCTTCTCTCTCCTGGTCCTAGCCTCCGGTGCCGGGTCCCTGGCCTCCAGGGGCATCGCGACGGCGATCCTGGTCCTGACGGCTTACGTGGTTAGCGGTAGGGTGCCCTACGACATAGCCGAGGCGGAGCCCGAGCTGGCCTCCGGGATCAACATAGAGCTCTCAGGACCTCTGCTGGGCGTAGCGTCCATCTCCACGGTCCTAAAGAAGCTGGTCTCGTCCTCCCTCACCGCTCTAGCCATAACCTCCCTCGCTGGGCTCAGCGGCCCAGCGTCTCTCGCTACCACATTTCTGCTCACACCGGTGGTATGGGTGGTGCACACGGTCGTGAGCGTCATACTGGGGAGGAGCAGGGTAGACCTAGCGATGAGGTTCCTCCTCGGCACTCTCCTCTTCCTCACACTCATGCTCATAGCCTCGCTCGGGCTGGGACTATGAAGGGGGAGCTTGGAAGCGTGGTCGAGTCCCTGAGAGACGTTGGGGGCGTAGTTGAGGAGGTGAGAGAGTCCGAGGTCTACGTAAGGATCCCCAGGGAGAGTATCGTGAGTGCCGCGAAGCTCCTCTACGACTCTGGAGCCTACCTGAGCACGTGCGCTGGTGTCGACGAGAGGGGGCTGGGCGGAGCCTTCTCGGTCTACTACATATTCGGACTCGACGATCGCGGAACTAACGTGATCCTCAGGGTCGTGGCCCCGGAGGAGGGGAGTCCGTGGACCAACTCCATAGTTCGAGAGGTCCCGGCGGCCGACTGGTGCGAGCTGGAGACTAGAGACCTCCTCGGTATAGAGTTTAGGGGGAGGCTCGCCAGGAGGCTGGTGCTCCCGGAGGACTGGCCGAACGGAGTGCATCCGCTCAGGAAGGAGTTCAGGTACGACGAGAAGCCCCCCAGGGTCCCCAGGGAGGAGCTGCCCGAGGAGCCCGGCGTCCCGGTAGGCCCCTACCACCCGGCGCTCCACGAGCCCGAGTACTTCGAGCTCTACGTTGAGGGCGAGAAGGTCGTCGACGTAGTCTACAGGGGGTTCCACGTCCACAGGGGTATCGAGAAGCTGGCCGAGTCTCCCAGGTTCACGTACAAGCAGATACCGTTCCTCGCCGAGAGGATATGCGGGATATGCGGGTTCGTCCACTCGACGTGCTACGTCATGGCCGTCGAGAGAGCTGCTGGGATCGAGGTGCCGGAGAGGGCCGAGTTCATTAGGTCCATAGTCCTCGAGGTGGAGAGGCTCCACAGCCACCTCCTGTGGCTCGGCGTCGCCGCTCACCTGCTCGGTTACGACGTCGGCTTCATGCACGCGTGGAGGATCCGCGAGCACGTTATGATCCTCGCGGAGTACCTCACCGGGTCGAGGAAGACGTACGGCATCAACGTCATCGGGGGAGTGAGGAAGGACCTGAGCGTGGACAAGCTGGACAAGACTTTCAAGACCATAGCCTACGTGAGGGAAGAGTTCAGGAAGCTGGTCGAGGCTATGCTGTCCGTGCCGCAGATCAGGGCGAGAGCCTCGGGCACGGGCGTCCTGACGAGGAGCGAGGCGAGGGCCCTCGGCGTCGTGGGCCCGGTCGCGAGGGCCTCAGGTCTCTACAGGGACGTCAGGAAGGACTACCCCTACCTAGCCTACCGCAGGGTCTCCTTCAAAGTACCGCTCTACACTGAGGGGGACAACCTGGCGAGGCTGCTGGTGAGGGTCGACGAGGTATTCGAGAGCATAGAGATAGTAAGACAGCTCGTGGACGGGCTCCCTCAGGGCGGAGTGAGAGCTGAGAGAGTAGAGGTGCCCTCACTGAGGAGGGCCGTCTCGTCCGTCGAGGCACCGAGAGGCGAGGACTTGCACTTCGTGATCACCGGAGTGGGGAGACCGTACAGGTGGAGGGTCAGAGCGCCGACGTACCAGAACATACCAGCACTGGAG
>CALKCU010000019.1 GCA_938083005.1 uncultured Sulfolobales archaeon
CCTCATGTATAAGAGCTTAGGGCTCGACGAGATGTACCTCGACATCAAGGACATACTGGAGAGGTTCGCGGTCGCCGGCAAGTCCCTCGAGTCCATAGCAGAGGGAGTGTTCGATATAAACGTGTGGAAGTCCCCGGAGACTATTAGGCTCTAGCTCTCCGGCTTTAACACTCATAGGGTCTCCCCGCCTTTCCCGGGGAGGCCGGATTCTCCCGGGTTTTCAGCGAGGCTTGGCGAACCGTGGAGAGGTTGAAGAGCTTTACCCAAACCCTCGCGTACCTTGCCGTATTTAAGCCCTGAAGTACAGCTCTAACCCGACGGCTCCGGTAGCTCAGCGTGGCAGAGCGCGGGGCTGTGGACCCCGAGGTCCCGGGTTCAAGTCCCGGCCGGAGCCCCACCCTCTATTCCCTACGACCACTCGGAGCTAGTTAGTGCTCGGCCTAAACCTCTCCCCGAGCTTAAACGCCGGTAGCTCGCCGAATCTGCGCAGCTTTACTACGGGTTTGTCCGTTGGGATTATTCTCACGCCGTAAGGCCTCTTCTTTATAGAGAACGCGGCATATGTATCCGCGAAGAGTCTCCTCAGGTAGTCCCGATCCCGCGGCACCGCGACCATGTCCAGCCCGGCTACGCAAGCGGTGCTGAGGGCGATAAGGTCCTCGACCCCCAGCTTCCCCATCTCTACGAGTCTCTTCAGCCTCTCGTCCTCGGCTACTGGCAGCATCAGCTCGTTGAACCCCGTGGTCTTGACGCCCTTGGAAGCCTCCATCAGTACGCTGTTCACCCTCCATACGGCTGAGAGAGTCCCGAGCTCGGGGAACACGGCTCCCAACTTCTCCACGACGTCGACCGCGCTCTCGGTCATCCAGGGGGACACCGAGAGGTCGTGGTAGACTTCTAGTCCCACCTCTTCCGTCCCGTGCTCGAGGAGGGCGTCCACTCTCCTGACGAAGCCGCGTATGGCTTCGACCCACCGACTCGGGTCCGTGGAGAGCAACAGGTCCACGTACCTATAGGCCACGGAGACTCCGTCGCTAAGGGCCGCCGACGCGGGAAAGTAAGGGGTCTGGAGGTAGCCGCCGTAGACCACTCCCAGCTTGGTGAAGCGGTCCTCGCTCAGGCTCTTCGCTAGCTCTACGTAGAGCCTGGGTAAAGTATCGAGACTCTCCTCCGACGCTAGGATGGCCGCGTAACCGTTGTCGCACTTCGTGAGGTACTCCGCGAGCTCCCGAGCGCTAACATCCTCAGCGCGCCTATGGTAGGCTGCTAGCAGTATGCCGTTGTCGCAGTGTTCGACGAGGTTCCTCCAGTCGAAGTCCTCGCTGAGCGAGACCCTGAGGGTCCAGACCTGGACGCCCCCGGCCTCGGCGGACTTCTTGAAGTCCTCGAGAACGCGGATCAACTCCCCGAACCTGACATCTTGAGACTTGACGTGGAGTGTCACGGCTCTGACCACGGGCATTCAGCGTCCCGCTCTCAACGCCGGGTAACGCATATAAGGACTCCCTCATACCCGCTTAGGGGGTTGGATGGAGTTCACCAAGCTGGACTCCTTCGTGTTGGAGAAGATCTCCCAGACGAGGATCCCCGGAGTCTCGCTGGCGATAGTCAAGGACGGGGAGGTGATCTACGCTAGGGGCTACGGGTTCAAGGACGTAGAGAGAGGTTTGCCTCCAACCCCCGGGACCGTCTACGGCATCGGCTCCGTGACCAAGTCCTTCACCGCGCTGGCCGTCCTGAAGCTGGTCGAGGAGGGGAGGCTGTCACTCTACGACGAGGTCTCGAGGTACGTTCCCCTAAAGCTGGAGGCCATGGGCAAGCCTGTCAGGGTGCACCACCTGCTCACGCACACGAGCGGCATACCGGCTCTGGCTTACGCTGAAGCGTTCATCAGGGGCTCCCTGGGTCTGGATGCGCAGTGGCTCCCCCTCTCGACGCCTGAGGATGTTATAGCCTTCATGTCGGACTATAGCTCATGGGTCCACTCCGAGCCCGGTACCAGGTACTTTTACTTAAACGAGGGCTACGTCCTCCTGGGCTATATAATCTCCAGGGTCAGCGGGATGAGGTACGAAGACTACGTGAGGAGGAGCGTGCTAGAGCCCCTCAAGATGAGCAGGACGTACTTCTGGGAGAGCGAGGTATCGAGGGATCCCGACGTGGCCGTACCGTACATCGTGGACAAGGAGGGGCGGCACGTTAGGAGTAGGTTCCCGTTCGGAATCACGGCGGACGGCGGCCTGCTGAGCAACTGCTACGACATGTCCAGGTACGTCTCGATGCTCATGAACGGGGGCAGGCTAGAGGGAACCGAGATCGTGAGTCGGGAGAGCATTAGGCTGATGGAGGAGAAGCATGTGAGAATACCCTCGGGGCTCTTCAAGGACGACTCCTACGGCTACGGACTCGTCGTGACGGACGAGTTCCTCGGCAGGAGGCTGGTCCGCCACAGCGGGTCGGTCCTGGTCTACACGGCGTTCGTGGGCTACATGCCTAGTGAGAGGCTGGGCGTGGTGGTACTGGCGAACGCTGCCGGGTACCCGCTGTCCTTTATAGGCATGTACGCTTTGGCCTACCTGTTGGGATACGATCCCGAGGAGTCTCTCCACTTCATAAAGTACGAGAGGATTGCGGATAGGCTCGCTGGCACTTACGAGACCTACAAAGGGACCTACAGAGTGAACGTCAGGAGAATGGGGGACTTCCTGGCCGTAGAGTACAGGGACAGGTACAGGGAGGTGGTGGTCCCGCTGGTTCCGTCCGAGATAGGCGACGGGTACGCCAGGTACTATACCATCAGCTACGGAAGCAGAGTTGACGTAGAATTCTTTATCGAGAAAGAGAGGATCGTGATGGTCTACGAGCGCTACAAGCTAGTAAAGAAGACCCCCTAGGATTTCGAGATCAGAACGCGGGCTCCCGGCGATTCTCTGCCTTCGTCCTCCCCACGGCCCCGGCCTCCCATTCCGTAAGAAAACGTCCCGGCTTTGTTGCGAGACCGCGAGGTTCTGCCGCATGGTAGAAACCGTCTTAGACCCTCAACCGCTGGCCGCGCGGACGGGCTCACGTCTAGACGTGGTGTGGTGGTCTCGGAGAGCTCGGTACAGTGAGTGGGGTAGAGGGTTTGGGTCCCGGACCCTTATGAGCTATACCGAGGCTGCGGGGCGATATCGAGCGCTACTCGGCGGATCCAGCGCCTACGTCTACAACCCATCTCTTCTTAATGTTGTCGAAGTACGCAAGACCCGAGCCCATCAGAGCCTTTAGCAGCTTCAGCTCCTCTCTGCTGAGCTCCTTGCTCAAGGCCTCTTCGGAGCTCGAAGAAACCCTCCCTACTTTCTCGACGAACGCGCTGAAGAACTCCGCGTCGACGGCTATCCTCTCCTTCGCTAGCTCGATGACGACGGCGCCACTCCGCCTCAGCTTCTCAAAGAAGGCATCTCTGTTCTTGATCTTGCTAGCTATGTCTGACTCGTACATCACCTTCTGTTCCCGCAAGATATCTACCGCAGACCTCCTGACCTCGCGCCTCTCCTCAACCCTAACCTGCTGGGCTTGCTGGGCCATGCTCCTGACCTGCTCCTCAAGGCTCTGGATCCTCGCTGCTAGTTCCTCCAGGGCTTCGATGAGGTGGGACACTTTCCTGTTGATCTCGTCGATCCTACCGGTGTAGGCGTTTATCGAGTCTATTATGGACCTGAGGCCCCTATCCTCGGTCTTTGGAGGCTTTCCCGAGGAGAGAGCGTTGCTGACTATGGTCATTAGAGCGTCCTCTATCGGCAGGTCCGGGAACATCTTGCTCAAGGCCTCGAGCTGCTCCGGGCTCAAGTTTATGGCTATCCTGGGCATCAGTGCCTCAACTATACACACTCTCGAGCGGTAATATACCCCCTCTACCGTCCCCGCTTTCGCGGCCGGACCGCGGGCTCTCAGGCCTTCCGGTGCGCGGCCCGAACTAGGGGGTCCGAGATAAAAGCGCCGCTAGAGCTTCAGCTCGGTAGGGGATGCCCGGCTACGACCCTCTAGAGCTATCCAGGGCGGTGGAGCCCAGGGTCTACGTCGAGAGGGATGGAGCCGGCCTCAGGAGATACTTCAGGTTCAGGGTGGACCGGTGGTATGGTGGGATCGTGACGGGAGACGTCGTTGGCTGCAACATGAGGTGCAAGTTCTGCTGGGCCTGGTACTTCACGTGGGGGAGCACGGACTGCGGGAGGTTCTACAGGGCCGACGAGGTCGCGGCTAAGCTGCTAGAGCTGTCCAGGAGGTCCGGATACCGGCAGGCTAGGCTGAGCGGCGGGGAACCCACCATAGGTTTCAGGCACCTCCTGGACGTTGCTGAGAGGATCCTCTCGAGCGGGCTGAGCTTCGTCGTCGAGACCAACGGAATCCTCCTCGGCGTTCGCGAGGACTACTCCAGGGCTATTGGAGCTTTCAGGGGGAGGGGGATTGAGGTGCGAGTATCCGTAAAGGGCACCTGCCCGGAGGAGTTCCACGAGCTAACGGGGGCCGACCCCAAGTTCTGGCGAGTCCAGCTAGAGGCCCTGAGGAACCTGGTGGAGGCCGGGCTAGAGCCTGCCCGGGAGGTTTATCCAGCTGTCATGCTGAGCCTGAGCGGCGAGGAGGGTTTGAAGAGGTTCTCCGGAGTGCTCGCGTCTATACACCCAGAGCTCTCGGAGCTCATTGACGAGGAGTACATAATACTCTACGAGCACGTCAAGGAGCTCTTGAAGAGAACAGGGCTTAGGCCGAGGTACGTGGTCCTACCGGGGAATATTCCGAAGGAGATGGTCTAAGGTAGCAGAGACTTCTCCACGGACACCGGCTTGGCGCCCCGGGTCTTCAGAGACTTCGTTATCGTACCCATGGCGGTGTCGACCAGAAGGCTTAGCCTCTCAAAACCCGCGGCCTCCGCGTAGATCCTTATCTTCGGCTCCGTCCCGGAGGCTCTTACAAGTATCCACGAGGAGTCCTCAAAGTCTAGCCTCAGCCCGTCGATCTCCGTGATGGTGGCCCTCTCGGAGTAGAGGCTCTTCATAGTCTCCACCAGCTCCCCGAAGAGCTCGAGCTTGAGCTCCTCTGGGACTTCTACGGAGCACCTGGCTTGCGGCAAGTCCGGTATCTCCAGGAGTATCTTGTCTAGGCTCCTCCCCTCCTCGATCATCAGCTTGGTTAGGTAGGCCGCCTGGTATACTCCGTCGCTCCATAGACCCCACCTGGGGTCTATCACCTTCCACGGCTCGGCGGCTAGGACAGCATCTCCGTGCTTCAGGAAGCCCTCGTGGGTCTTTCCGAGCCTGTAGAGGGCTAGCTTGCCTCCGTACTCCTCCACGACCCTCCTCACAGCGTTGCCGCAATCTACGGAGACCACGACGGTCCCCCTCCTCTCCATCAACGCGTAGCGAGCGAAGAGAGCTATGACCCGGTCCTGCTTTACGAAACCGCGGCCGGGGGTCACAACCGACAGCCTATCCCCGTCCCCGTCAAACGCGAAGAGGGCGTCGCATCCCAGTGTGGACACTAGCGGGCGCAGAGGCTCGAGCACGTCCGGCCTCGGCTCCGGATACCTCCCCGGGAACCTTCCATCGATGTTACCGTTAACGACCAAGGCATACGCTCCAACGTCTACCACGACTCTGGGAGCAGCCAAGACCGCGGGTCCGTTGGCCGTGTCTAGAATCACCCTGGGCCTATACCTGGAGGACTCGGGGATCAGGAGCGAGGTCAGCTCGCTCACGTACTCGTCGATCGGGTTGAGAGTATCGTAGGCGCCGACCTCGCGCCAGCCAGCGTAGCTAGAGCTCTCGAGGGCCTCCTCGATGCCTACCTCGTCGACCGTGGTTACCTCGACTCCGCCCCTCCTGAATACCTTAAACCCGTTATACTGCGGCGGGTTGTGGGATGCCGTTACGTAGACGCCCGCGCCAAGTCCGAGCTTCTTAACGGACCACGCGAGAGCTCCTATCGGTACGAGGCCTACGTCCACCACCGGGGAGCCCGAGGACAGCAGGCCTGACACCAGGGCGAAGCTGAGGGCCTTGGAGGAGGTCCTAGCGTCGTGCCCCACGGAGAAGGAGGTCCTACCGAAGTAGCTAGCGAGGGCTCTCCCAACCCTGGTCATCAGCTCCGGGTTTACCCTCCCCGGGAACACTCCCCGCACTCCCGAGGTGCCGAAGAGCCTAGGCAATAGCTAGCACCGTACAAACCGAGATCCCGGCTCTAAAATCTTAGAGCTAGGAGCGGGCCGAGGCGTTAGCTTGCTCGTCGGGAAGTCCCCTACTCAGCTCACGGAGATCCTCTCGAGTTCGTGAGGCCTGAGCAGCGCTACGGCTGCCACCTTCACCAAGCCCATTCTTATCACTCTGACGTACACTATCCAGTCCGGTCGGGTTAGGTTCACGGGCCTATCGACCTCTTCGGCTATCTCCCTGACGGCCTCTTCGGAGCTCAGCTCCGTGGAGTATCCCGCCTCCGCCCTCTCCAAGCGCCCCTTGAGGGTTATCCTGAAAGTCTCGTTCTGGGGGATCTTCTCAGCTAGTCTCCTCACCGACTCCCTCACGGACGCTATATCGGTCCTGGTGACCGAGTCCACGGGTATCGCCTTTATGACCGGTGCTCCGGCCTCGCGGGAGCCCCTCCTAACAGCCTCGGCACAGGTGTGGGGATCGCTCAGGCACTTGTAGAGCATCACGGACTGGTAGGAGTACGCGTAGATAGCCCTGCTCCCGAGAACCTGCCTGACGTAGTCCCTGACTCTCGCGTAGTTCTCTATCCCAGGCTCGTGGATCACTATTAGATTGAACTCGGGGATCCTCGGCCTCACGGCGTCTCTCTGTGTTATGTGACTACCACTTTTTAAGATCGCTCTCAGGGCTAGAGGTCAGTCGAGGTGAGGATAGTGGGCCTGCCCGAGCTTAAGGAGTTCAGGAGGGAGTGGTCCGGCAAGGAGAAGACTGTCGGAGACGTGTTCAAGAAGCTGCTCGGTAGGGAGAGACCTATCAGGTACAGGCTCGCCACCGCGAGGTACAGGATAAACTCGATGGTTAGGAAGCTCGAGGTGTATGGGGAGAGGCTGAAGGCTAGGGACCAGGAGCTGTTCAACAGGGTCGTGGACGCCCTGATGGTCAAGGACCAGGTGAGAGCGACTATGTACGCCAACGAGGTGGCGGAGCTGAGGAAGATAGCGAAGGCGGTGTTCCTAACGCAGGTGGCGCTGGAGCAGATATCCCTCAGGCTGGAGTCCGTGCAGGAGCTCGGAGACATAGCTGTCAACCTAGCGCCCATAGTAGAGCTCATCCGGGACCTGAGAGTGGCCATAAAGGACGTGCTGCCTGAAATAGGGATAGAGCTGGGGGAGGTTCACGACATCCTGAACGAGACGATGATCGAGATAGGAGAGGTCGTCGGGGTCCCGACCACCGGGATCGCGGCCTCGGCTGAAGCTAAGAAGATACTCGAGGAGGCTAGGGTAGTCGCTGAGCAAAGGATGAAGGAGATGTTCCCAACGCTACCGTCTCCAGTATCCTTGCCGCAGGGGCAGTCAGTCCCCGCCGAGCAGAGCCACTAACGGTAATCTCGGGAACAACCACTCAAGGTCTGGACGCGCGACCTACAGCGCTTTCTTTATGAATCCTCTTTAGCCTCAGCTCCAGGAGGCCGGCCTGTCCGAACTCGAGCTCCTCCACATTCTTGAATACCCTCTTCCCTATCCCCGGGTCTATTCTCCCGGGAGGTCTCCCGCGGCATGCATTGCTCACGACTCTCGCAACCGGGTCCCGACTCCTCCGGCCTCGCGTCGCTCGCGTAGCGCGGGTCTTCGCCCGCCCCATAGGGGGCTCTTGGGGAGGACGAAGACCCCGCATCCGCCTACACCGCTCAAGCGAGGACTCATAGAGCTCCTCTAGGGGGTTCTCCCCGAGGACCCTTACGACCACGTCAGTAATGCCGCTCCGGGACGAGAATGTCACCTGCTCCAGACCGACAGCAGCGACCGGAGCACCGCACTCGATAGACGCCGGCGCGAAGGCGTCCGGAGGGCATTACACATTTTTATGCCGGTAGAGCTGCAGGTGTTAGGTGCCCTTATGGGTCGCAGGAAGAAGAGAAGGAAGGTTATAAAGGTCGTGAGGAGGCTACCCAAACTCTTCCAGTGCCCGGCCTGCGGACAGATAGCTCTGACCGTTGACTTAGACGAGGTCGAGACCGAGAGCGGGCTGGCCAAGAGGGCCTGGGTAGTCTGCAACAACCCGTCCTGCTGCCTGAAAGCGGAGCTATCCGGCTTACCAATGATATTCGAGCCCGTGGATGCCTACCACAGGTTCCTAGACCTGTATAACGCCGGTGAGGTGGATGTCAGGTTTGAGTGCTTCTCTGAGAGTGAGGAGAGAAGAGAGAGTGAGTAGGTACATCAGGGAGAGGATAGAGGAGGGGCAAACCCTCCACTTCACACTAATAGACCCGGCAAAGCTGAGGGACCCGGACTCCGCCGAGAGGATAGCCGGGGAGCTGGCCGCGGCCGGGACGGACTGCTTCATGATAGGCGGCTCGCTCGGGGTCTCCGAGAGAGACGTTGACGAGATATCGATTAGGCTAAAGAGATTCGGGCTGCCCCTGATAGCGTTTCCCGGGAACGTGAGCGGGCTCTCGAGGTACGTCGACGCGGTCCTCTTCATGTCCCTGCTGAACTCCGAGGACCCCTACTACATAATCGGCGCGCAGGTGGCGGGAGCCGTTGTAGTGGCTAAGTATGGCATCGAGGCCCTCCCGACGGCCTACATAGTCGTCGGGTACGGTGGGACCGCGGGCTACATCGGCAGGGCGAGGCCTATACCCTACGAGAAGCATGAGATACTGGTCGCCTACTCTCTGGCTGCCTACATGCTGGGAATGAACTACATCTACCTCGAGGCGGGCTCTGGAGCGCCCAGACCGGTCCCCCCAGAGTCGGTTAGGCTAGTCAAGGAGGTGGTCCCCGGCGCGGTCCTCATAGTGGGTGGCGGCATAAGGGACCCAGACGCGGCGTCCCAGACGGCTCGAGCGGGCGCCGACGTGATAGTTACCGGCAACATAGTCGAAGACAGTCTAGAGAGGGCCGTCGAGATAGCCCGAGCGGTCAAGGGTACCAGGAAGAGCCCCCCTCGATCACTCGAAGAGCGTTTCCACGTTAGCGGTACCTGACGTGTGGTAGGCCCCGTTGAGGGCGGTACTGCTCCTCCGCTAGAGCGTACCGTCACCCAGGGGCCCTCCCACCGCACTGTGATCACTGCTGGCCCTGCTCTCGACTCGAGTGGAGCGCGGTCTAGTGCCCTCCGAAGAGGACGGCGTTTTGGCATTGCTATACGCGGTGCGTCGTCCCCGAGTGGACCCCGTTAGTACCTGGTCGCCGTCTCCGCGATCACCCTCGTCCTCATGGCGGTCGAGGTCCCGTAGGAAAGGACTTCAACCCCGACCAGCACGTAGCTGCCCTCGGGCACGTTGTCGAGCTTAAGTCTACTCCCGTACTCGAGAGCCGTCTGCCCGGGCGGCGCTAGGTATAGGACCCTCCTCAAAATCCACGGCTCGTGCCCTATCGCTGGTGGCTGGAAGATGGCTACCGGGAACTGTAGACCAAAGGTAGCGGGGACTACGTAGCAGACGACCAGTATGCGCGGGTAGTAGATCGAGACGGTGGTGTTAACGAGCTCGACGGAGACCTCTAGCTCTACCTCTATAGCCCCACCGCCCCTGACGATCTTCAGCACCTGGGTCAGAGCGGCCGGGTTCGGGGAGACGCCGGTACTGGCGATGGCCTTGTTCGGATACACGAGGAGGCGCTCGCCGTCCAGCTGCCAGTGGTTCCCGGACGGCACGCCGTACGTCAGGCCCGCGAAGTAGAAGACCACGTTGCCCCGTAGTATGGGCTTGTAGCCGGTGTCCGCACCGGTGGGTGGCATGCTCAAGGCCACTCTCTCGTGTATGGGGCCGTAGTCCAGGTAGCTGGCGTAATTAGTCAGGAGGGCTATTGCTAGCTTGTAGCCCAAGTCTAGAACTGCGGGACTGGAGCCGGAGCTCCCCGGCTCCTCCAGCTGAACGACCAGGAACTTGCCCCCCTCCGCAACCACGAGGAGTTTTTCGCCTCCGCTAGCCGGTGGGGGTAGCACCAGCTCGCCGTCGATCACTCCACCACCGTAGTCTCGCAGTACGGACCCGCCGCCGATCAGGTACGTCGCTAGAACCCTTACCGGGGCGCTGGCCGTTAGCTTGACGGAGCCGTTGGGTAGCCTGGTCGCTCCGATCTCTATGGAGCTCAGCCTGCTCATCTCGCTCGCGAATTCCGCTAGGTGTCTGCCGCTGCTCGAGATGCTGTAGAGCGCCGCGGCTAGCACTTGGGAGAGGACGACCAGAGCGGCTATGGACGCTGCTAGAGTAGAGACCGAGCCCCTGGGTCGGGACCTGGCGTAGACCCGGACCCCCACGGCGCTTCGTACCCGAGCAGTGGAGACCTAATAAAGCGTTTCGCGCTCCGCACACCCGACTCCAGCTGAGCGCTACCTAGCTCCGAGAGGGCCCGCCGAGGTCTAGCGGGGGCAGCGCGACCCGGAGGAGCGCTTCATCAGATCCCGGGCTTGCGTGTAGAGGCGTCAGCGGAATGCCTGTGCTCGGTAGGGACTCCGGGAAACGCATAAAAACTGGAGGATGCTAAAACTACCGCGGCGGCGGTCGTCTAGCCTGGTCTAGGACGCCGGCCTCCCAAGCCGGCGATCCCGGGTTCAAATCCCGGCCGCCGCACCAGGGGGACCCGGGCTCCTCTCGCGGCAGAGACTCCCGCCGTCCGGATCGCGTACGGCTTCGCCTGGGCCGGATCCCACTCCTTCTCGTGGGCCGGGAGCCGTTCCGACTCTACGGCACGGCCATCCACACGCGATCCCCCGTTCCGCTCGCGTACCTTGTGCTCGCTGAAGCACCGTCTCCACCTCCCCCATGCTCCCGGCGGGCACCAAATGCGGAGCGCGCTACATCTCGCCCAGGGCACAGCCCAGGACCCAGAGACCGGCGCGCCCTGCATTAAGTGGCCCACCGAGTGTCCAGGGATAGAACGTGCGATACCGCTCGCTGCGTGACTCCTCCAAGGGGGGCGCCGTCAGAGCCTGTAAGGAAAGGACTGGCCACCCGGCGCGGTCCCGAAGGGCAGTCTATTTAAACTATTAGTAAGGGTAGTGGGGGACGCGCAGGAGTCGAGTGGTGGTCGAATGCCTAAGGTAGTTGATGACAAGCTCATCAGGTACGTCGAGGGGGCGGTTCTCTCGATGCTTAGGCTCAGGAGGTACTTACTGTCCCGAGGAGTAGACCCGGAGGAGGTCGACGAGAGGATAAAGAGGCAGGTCATAGGCATGCTCGAAGCCTCGGGGCTGAGTAAGGAGAAGATAATAAGCATACTGGTTGAGCTGAAGCTGGTCGTGGAGACCCTCATA
>CALKCU010000020.1 GCA_938083005.1 uncultured Sulfolobales archaeon
TGCCAGGAAATGTCGCGCGTAGAGATAAGCGGCCATGCGCTCTGGGACTACAACTTCAACGGCGCTTACGACGAGGGCGACGTTCCGATCAGCAGCACGGTCGTTCACCTCTACTGGCACAACGAGGAGACCGGCTGGTGGGAGCTGGTCGCTGCGACCTACTCCGGCCGCGACGGGCTCTACACCTTCGAGGAGAGGGCTACTACGAGGTCGTGGTCGAGCCTCCGACGCCTCCGGGCTGCTGCGAGACCGTGGTCAGCACTACGCCGACCGAGTACGAGCCCTACGAGACGTGCGTCGACTTCGGCTCCGCCCCGCCGAGCCCGGCTGACAAGCGCCAAAAGCAAGGGATACTGGTCCTGGTCTCGGTACGATAGGAGAGCCGGCCAGTGGTTGACCAGGGTGACCGCCGGCGACGCCTCGTACGTAAACTCGACGCTCGGCGCGCCCTTCAACAGCCCCAGGGAACTCGCAGACTTCCTGGAGAGCCCAGTCTACGGCGATACGTCCAAGGCGCTGATGCGGCAGCTGGTAGTGACTCTGCTAGACCTGGAGTGCGGCTACATAAGCTGGAGCGCTATTGTCCGCTGCGACGGCGAGTTCCTCAGCATCGGCGAGATCGTGGAGAGGGCTAGGGAAGCCTTAGCCGGTGGGGACAAGTGCGAGCGGGAGCGCTGGAAGGACCTGCTCGACGCGATAAACAATAACTACGCGTACATAGCGTGCTAGTGCCATTAGACCGCGAGGCAAGCGTAAAACCTTTCGTCCCTGGATGTTTTCATCATCTTCTCAGAAAGCTCGAGGGATGCTCCGTGCAAGACTCTCCAAGCCTCCGCGGCGCTCCGAGAATCGGTGATGAGCGCTGCCGTAGCGAAAGCTCGGATGCGCTGGAGCCCGCGCCACACTTGGTGGAGGGAGGGGGATTCTCGTTGCGGACGCAGGTTCCAGCCTTGAGTGGCGCCGGGGGCGGGATTTGAACCCGCGCGGGGTTATCCCCCACCGGCTTAGCAGGCCGGCGCCCTGGCCAGGCTAGGCGACCCCGGCCCAGACCACCTCCCATTGAGAGTTATAAAGCTTGCTCTCCGCGTCATTTATATTTACCGTTAACCGCGTTAAACTGGTGTCAGCTGTGAGGAGGGCTCCGTGCGAGACTAGGTTCAAGTATTTGCTGCCGGCCTTGAGGATGGCCTTGGCGATGGTCCTGGAGGAGGAGATGGGGCTTAGCGTCTACCGAATAGCCAAGATCCTCGGCATCACTCCCGCCGCCGTGTGTAACTACAAACACTCCCGCAGATCGAACAGGAGGGTATACAATGAGCTCATGAAGGACGAGGGCTATGTGGCAGTGCTGAGGGCGTGGGCGAGGAGGTTGGCCGAAGGGGACGTCGACCCGGGCGTAGCTCTCTGCGAACTCTGTCGGAGGGCGCCCATAAACTTCGAGAATCCGCAGTATAAGTGGCCATAAGCTCTAGCATAATTCCCGGAGAACGCGGGAGATGGCGAATAGAGCGCCCGAGAGCTAGACCCCCGCGATTTGCTACGCGATGGGGGAAATGTTTGGAACTAGAACACGACCAGGCTCCGCGCCTTGTTGGTGACTCTATGATCCTGCGGATGGACCGGCCCGGCTGGTGGAACGGGGTATCCTCGGGTACCGCTAGCGGAGTCGAGCGATTGCTCCCGCGTTAACATGAAGTCCGTCTATCTCCCCGCTCGCGAGTGATACCGAAGGCTAGCGCTCGGCACCGGGGTCCTCGCTCTCTTCGAAGACCCCTCAGTGGAGCGGGGGAAAGGCCTCGCGCGGAGTGCGAATAGCCGCAGCCCGCGCTTTCGCCCCCCAGTCCGGCAGCGCGCTGGTGTCGATCCGCTGGTCGTGCCCTGCGCCCGCGGTAGGTCTCGTCTCGGACCTGCTTAAAGAGTTCTCTGAGTACCTATACCGGTGGCGCGGGTGGCCAAGAAACCCGACTACGTGGACCGGATGATACTCGTGGAGTTGATGAGGGACTCCAGGAGGTCCCTGCGCGGTGTTGCGTCGAAGCTGAACCTCGGGGTCTCGACGGTGTACACCAGGGTGAAGAAGCTCGTCTCGAGCGGGGTCCTGAAGGGGTTCACAGCGGAGGTGGACCTAGCCAAGCTCGGCATGGCGGCGCAGGCCATGGTCGAGGTCAAACCAAGGCCCCAGGCTATAGACAAGCTCGCGCAGGCTCTGCTCGAGCACGCGGAGGTCGTGGAGCTCTACGAGGTCAGCGGGGAGTTCCCGCTGGTGGCCAGAGTCGTATCCCCAGACGACGTCAGCTTGGCCAGGGCGATCGAGAGAATAGCCTCGCACGAGGATGTGGTGGACCTCCGCGTCAGGTACGTGTTCCAGGTGAGGAGCGCGAGGACTTCGGAGAGGCTGGTTAAACTCCTCGAGGCCCTCTACTAGCTGCTCGCTCCCTCGCGCTCCGGAGCTCGGCTTCGCGCGGTGGTACTGAAAACTTATAAGTCGGGGTGGTCTGCTAAGGTTTGGTAGCCGGGTCGTCTAGCGGCCAAGGATGCGGGGCTCTGGACCTCGGCCGCCGCCCCCAGCTCCTCCTTAATCTTCTCCACGACTCTTACATACTCGATCCTGGTGTAGGGATACTGCCCGGCCTCATCCTTCTCGTACTTCTTCACCATGTCCCATATAGTGAGTAGAGCAACCGAGGTCCCGACAAGGGCCTCCATCTCGACCCCCGTCTTGGCCACGGTCCTGACCGTGGTCTCGACCCTTATCCTGTCCTCCCCCACGATCTCGAACGAGACCTCCACGTGGGTTATCGGGATGTTGTGGCAGAGGGGCAGAATGTCCGGCGTCCTCTTGACGGCCGAGATCGCGGCCACCTTGGACACCGTGAACACGTCTCCCTTCTCGACCTTTCCCTCAGCGATGAGCCTTACGGTAGAGGGGGTCAGTCTGATAACCCCCTCCGCTTTCGCTGCCCTAATCACATCGCTCTTCCCACTTACGTCAACCATCCTAACGGACATCGCGGTGGACCTAGTTTACAGCGACCGCCGAATTTATATCGCCTCCCAGGTCCGCGGTGGACCGCTAAGCCTTCATAACCCGGCCTCTCATCACCGTCAGACCCGGTTTCTGCGGATCATCGGCAAAAAGTCTAGAAGAGCTGGGCTTTCCCCTCGACTATGAGGTTCGTCAGGGACGTGATCTTGCCTATCTCCTCGCGCGCTATCATCTCGGCCTCGCCCTTCACGGACCCGACCTCCTCCGGGTTCTCGATCAACAGGGAGATGCTGGCTATCTGGGGCTTAGTTATGGGCCTCCCTATCTGAGACAGAAGCTCGACGTAGGCTTCCCTCACTTTGGGGACCTCCTCGACTATCCTTTCAGCGATCCTATAGGCTAGCACGTTGTACAGCTTCCCCACGTGGCTGACGGGGTTCTTCCCGGCGGTCGCTTCGAGGCTCATCCTCCTCATAGGCGTTATGAGCCCGCAGGCCCTGTTCCCCCTGCCCGTAGCACCGTCGTCCCCGTGCTCGGCGGAGGTGCCCGTCACGGTTAGGTAGTATATGCCGAGCTCCGGGTTGTCGGCTGTGTTCACATAGACCTCCACCTCGGCCTCCGGGAATATCTTGGCCGCTAGGTCGAGCGCTCGGTTTTTCACCTCCTCCTTCACGGAAGCGTAGTGGTCGGGGTCCGGGATGAGATGGGATATGAGGGCCGCTGCTATAGTCAGCTTGACATTGTTGCCAACTCTCAGTCCCATCACCTTTATGTCCTCGCCCACCTCGGGCAACCCGCTCTTCACTTTGGGGGAGTTTAGCTCCCTCTCGACCGCGAGGACTATCTTCTCCAGCGGAGTGAGAGGTGCGAATCCCACTCCGAAGCTCGTGTCGTTAGCCAGGGGCACGCTCTTGGCGCCAGCCTCGAAGGTCTTCACCAGGTCAACGCTACCGCTCCTGATCATGTAGTCGGCCACGACGTGTCTGTCCGGGTCGAGGAACCTGAAGTTGCGCCTTATCCAGTCCTTGACCGCGCTGACCACTATTGTCCCGATGGGGACCCTCTTCATGCTTCCGCCGACGCTGACAAACTCCGTGGCTCTCCCAGCGACTATTATGTAGATCGGGTGGAGAACCTCGCCGCCGCCGAACGTCGGGCTCGACTGCCCGCCGACTACAAGGGCCTTGTCCACGTTGTGGTGCAGTATCGTCCCGAACTCCTCCATGTAGTACTTCGATAGGGCGACGCTGGAGGCCTCCGCCACCGCATCGGCTATGTAGTCGGGGTGTCCCAGACCCTTCCTCTCGACGAGCTCTACCGGGAGCTCGTGGATCGGGGTAGCCACTAGAGCGTTTACGGAGACCCTTAGCTCCTCCTGGACCACGGCCTCCACCCTCGAGGCCTGGCTCACCTCTCGAGCTCGTAGTTTACAGCTACGTAGACTATCTGGCTACCTCTTATCAGGACGGTACCGTAGTCCGCGACGGGCTCGGGGTCCCCGTTGCTCCACGCGACCTCCTTGCACTCGCTAAGGACTATGTTCATGGTGCTGTCCACCATGATGAGCCTGCCGATGTAGGTGGAGCCGCTCTTCACCTTCACCAGAACCCCCTTCGCTATACCGCTCCTCAGCACCTTCATAGGGCTCTCCGCTCTTGATTGGGAGCTCATGATCTCTCACTACGCTAACAGAGAGTGCCTTAAAATAAATACACTGCCCATACCGTTGACGCTAGCGCGACCCCGCATCCGCACGGCGGGCCGCCGAGTAGCGCTCGCGAAGGTCCAGCGGATCGCGCGTCGGTCGCGAGCCCTCGGACCCCGCGTGGGGCCGTTCGGATATTTTTGCGCCTAGAGAGGAGTTCGTCCGGGAGCTGGCGCATGCCGCACGCGTCCGAACCCGAGTACGACCACTTAGAGCGCCTCCGGAGGCTTCTGCCTCCCGTCGCCTACGAGAGGCTTGCCGCGATCAAGGACGCGTCCCTGCTGAAGTGGATAGCCGAGATGGTCGGCCTGGCCAGGCCCTCCTCGGTCTACGTCGTTACCGACTCCGACGAGGACGTGGCGTACGTGGCTAGAGCCGCCCTGGAGAGGGGCGAGGAGCTCCCGACGAAGTACCCCAAGCACACCGCGCACTTCGACGGGCCCAGGGACCTAGCCAGGGATAGGAAGAACACCAGGATACTAGTCCCGGGCGGGGAGGCCATCCCACTGCTCAACACCTACGAGCGAGGCGCGGGCGTTAGAGAGATCTACGAGCTCTCCCGCGGTATCATGGAGGGCAGGGAGATGTTCATCGCGTTCTACTGCTTCGGGCCTAGGGGCTCGGACTTCACGATGTACGCTGTCCAGCTGACCGACTCCGCTTACGTGATCCACAGCGAGAACATACTCTACAGGAACTGCTACGACGAGTTCGTGAAAAGGGCCCCTGACCTCAAGTACGCGAGGTTCTTCCACTCGTCTGGCGAGAGAGACGCCAACGGGTGGAGCAAGAACGTAGACAGGAGGAGGATATACATAGACGTCGAGGACGGTGTCGTGTACAGCGTCAACACGCAGTACGCCGGGAACACGGTCGGGCTCAAGAAGCTCATGCTCAGGCTCTGCGTGCGCGCTGGGTACAGAGAGAACTGGCTCTGCGAGCACATGTTCATCGCCGGGGTCAGAGGTCCGGGCGACAGGATCACCTACTTCACGGGCGCGTTCCCGGCGGGCTGCGGAAAGACGGCCACCGTGCTGGTCTCGGACACCGTGGTCGGGGACGACCTGGCCATAATCAAGAACGTGGACGGCGTAGCGAGAGGGGTTAACCCCGAGGTGGGGATGTTCGGCATAATAGACGGCGTGAACCCCGTCGACGACCCGGAGATATACGAGATACTGACGTCGCCGGAGACGGAGGTGATCTTCTCCAACGTCCTGCTGATGGACGGAGGTGAGGTCTGGTGGAGAGGGAAGGTCGGTGAGCCGGGTCCCGGGATGAACTACGCCGGCAGGTGGTGGCCGGGCAAGAGGGACGAGAGCGGGCAGGACGTGCTGCCCTCCCATCCCAACGCCAGGTTCACTACGTCGATAAGGTACCTCAAGAAGCTAGACCCGAGGATCGACGACCCCAGCGGAGTGCCCATCCACGGAATGATATTCGGTGGTCGAGACCCCGCCACGCTGCCCCCGGTCCTGGAGGCCTTCGACTGGGAGCACGGAATGATAGCCATCGGAGCCTCCCTGGAGTCCGAGAAGACCGCTGCCATACTGGAGAGGGTGGGGGAGATGGACTTCAACCCGTTCGCGATACTTGACTTCCTGTCGATATCCCCCGGGAAGTTCCTCGAGCTCCACCTCAGGTTCGGGGAGAGGCTCTCGGTGGTGCCCAAGGTGTTCGGCGTCAACTACTTCCTGAGGGACGAGGCCGGCAGATTCATAGCGGAGAAGGTAGACAAGAGGGTCTGGCTGAAGTGGATGGAGCTGAGAATCCATAACGACTGCCGCGCTATCAGGACCCCCGTCGGCTACGTGCCCCTCTACCAAGACCTGGTGAAGCTCTTCGACGCGCACCTCGGGAAGGAGTACCCGGAGGAGAGGTACGTAAAGGAGTTCAGCATCAGGGTAGACAACTTCGTAGCGAAGATAGAGAGGATATGGGGGATATACTCCGGGATACCCGACACTCCGCCGAGACTCTTCGAGGTGCTCGCCGAGCAGAAGAGGAGGCTCGAGAACCTGAGGGCCGCGCACGGGAGCGTGGTGTCCCCCTTCAAGCTGGAGAAGATCGAGAGCCTCCAGCCGAGCGCCCAGGGATAGCCCCGTGGGGTACGTCGTAGGGGTAGACGTAGGAGCCACCAGAACGAGGATCGGGCTGTTCACGAAGGGCTGCGAGCTAGTCCGCGCGGACGTTTTCGAGACCCCCCGCGAGGGGGGCAGCGCTATCACTCAAGAGATAGTCTCGAGGATACGCTCTCTGCTCTCGAGTGTGGGTGAGAAGGTCGAGGCCATCGGGGTCGGCACGATAGGGCCACTGGACATAGTTCGCGGCAGGGTCGTGAGATCCCCGAACGTCAGGCTGGGCTCGTTTGAGCTGAAGGCTCCTATCGAGGAGGCCTTCGGAGCACCTACCTACGTTGTCAACGACTGCGTGGCGGCCGTCTGGGGGGAGTACCTCGTCGGCGCTGGCAGGGGTAGCAGCAACGTCGTGTACGTGACTCTGAGCACTGGGATAGGTGGGGGCGCCGTGGTTGACGGGCATCTGCTCCTCGGTAAAGACGGGAACGCCCACGAGGTCGGGCACATAGTCCTCGACTACAGCGGCAGGTTCAGGTGCGGGTGCGGAGGGCTGGGGCACTGGGAGGGGATAGCCTCCGGGGCCAACATCCCGAGGGCGGCCAGCATACTGGCCAGAGAGTGGTCCGGACCTGAGACCGAGGCGTACAGGAGGGCGCTCGAGGGGCTCCTAACCCCGGAGGACCTCTTCGCGTACTGGTACTCGGGCGACCCCTTCGCCGAGCACATGGTGTACTTCCTAGCCGAGGTGAACGCGGCCGGCATAGCGTCGACCGTGAACGTCTACGACCCCGAGATACTGACGGTCGGCGGGTCGATAGCCCTGAGGAACCCCGGGTTCCTCGAGCTAATCGAGAGGAACATGGAGAAGTACCTGGTCTGCAGGGCCCCCAGGACGCTCCTGACGCCCCTGGGTGAGAACGTAGTGCTGATAGGCGCAGCCATGGTCGCCATAAACACTCCGCCGAACCTCTTGAGGATCCAGAGAGGTCGGTGGTAGCACCGCAGCGTAATTAGCTCCGCACCGCACACCCCCGGGGCGCCGGCGAGTGTTCCGGGCGGTCTACGACGTAGTGCTCAGGGGAGCCCCGGAGGAGCTGGCATGCCTAGCGAAGCTGGGGGAGTACCTGTTCTCCAGGAGCGTGTGCGTCGGTACCCACACGTCGTTCCTGTGCTCGTACGGCGGGAGCGTGGTCAAGGTAACACCGCAGATGGTGAAGCCCCACTACCCGGCCTACGAGCTTCCGCAGCTCGCCTCCGTGAGGATAATCGTGGAGAGTCCCAACCACGACTCCTTAGTAGCCGTCGTCTCGGACGTCTACAGGACTCTGAAGGAGTGCGGGCTGATCCCGAGGCTACTGCCCGAGTAGCCCGAGCTCTTCGGCTAGAGCGCGCGCCGCCAGCCTAACGGCTTCAGCGCTCGTATACCTGGGCCGCCAGCCTAAAGACTTCATCTTATCTATTGAGAGCAGCATGAACTTCACGTCCCCAGGCCACCCCCTCCCGTTCGGGGTCCCGCCGGCAAACACGAGCCTGGGTCGGGCGCCCAGCACGTCCCCCACTATCCTCGCTATCTCGACCACCTCCACCCAGTCCTCGTTCCCGACGTTGTACACGCTGAAGCCCCTCGCCGAGCGCTCGGCGGCCAGCAGGGTAGCCTCGATAGCGTCGTCTACGTAGAGGTAGCTCTTCCGCTGCCTCCCGTCTCCCAGGATCTCGAGGACGGAGCTGTTCCTGGACAGCTTCAGGAGGAAGTCGTAAATGACACCGTGCCTCGACCTCGGTCCCACGACGTTCGCGTACCTGAGCACGACTACCCCAATCCCGTAGAGCCGCGAGTAGCTGTGGAGGATCATCTCGGCAGCGGCCTTGGACGCTCCGTAGACACTGATGGGCTTGAGCCCGTAGTCCTCGGGCGTCGGGATTACCTCCGCGTCTCCGTAGACCGTGGAGGAGCTAGCGAAGACTATGGTCTTCACAGAGCCCGAGATCCTGGAGGCCTCCGCCACGTTGAAGGTGGTCCGGACGTTCTCCTCGAAGTGCGTCCTCGGCTCCACAGCGCTCACCCTCACCTCCGGGTTCGCCGCGAAGTGGTACACCGCGTCAGCGCCCCTGATCGCCTCGAGGCACGTATCCAGGTCCTTGGCGTCGCCGACCTCCACCTTTACTCTGCCTCTGACCCTCCTCAGGTTGTCCAAGGATCCCGTGCTCAGGTTGTCCAGGACTACCACGTCGTGACCCTCGGCGACGAGCCTCTCGACCAGGTGGCTCCCCAGGAACCCGGCGCCTCCTGTGACCACGACCCTCACTCTACACTCCCGCCTCACGGTCGAGGCCCCCCTTAAAACCCCGGAGGCGGGACCCTCCCGGCTGGAGCCTGCTCGCGTCGCAAGCGATTTAACCTCGACCCGCCGTACTGTGCGGTGATCCACGTGATCGAGAGGTCCGAGGCTCTGAGAGACGGGATAATAGTAGTGGCCAAGCTCATGGCTCTAAGCGCCATAACCTCCCCCAAGGGGAGGGGGGTAGACAACGTCTCGGTCAGGATCCTGGACGAGAGGGAAGAGCTGGAGCGGCTCGCCTCAACCATGGAGGAGATGTCCCGAGAGTACGGGGACTTCTTCGCTAGGGACGCAGACAGCGTGAGGAAGTCCGAGGCCGTGGTGCTCATAGGGGCCAGGGTAGTCGACTTCAGGATCAAGCAGCCGAGGGAGCTGCAGATAGACCTGAACCTAGCCATGAGTCTCGTGAACCTGGGGATAGCTGTGGGCTCCGCGGTGAAGACCGCATCGTTGCTCAACGTCGACAACAGAGTGATGTACACGATCGGAGT
>CALKCU010000021.1 GCA_938083005.1 uncultured Sulfolobales archaeon
GTCTCCGGGGACTTCCACACGTTTATATCGAACACTCCCTCTGCTATGGACTCGAGGGACTTGCCGGCGACCGCGAACCTCTCCAGTATGTCCTTGATGTCGAGGTACATCTCGTCGAGCCCTAAGCTCTTATACATGAGGTCTACGTACTTCCTGAAGTGGCTCCTGTACTCCGCCACCAGGTCCAAGAGCTCGTCGGCTAGGGTCAGGTCCCCCTGGCTCAGGGCCTTGATTATCCTGTCTATTATCAGAACGGCCATGTCTATGCACTCGCTCAGTACGTTTATCTCCCTCCTCATCTTCTCCAGTAGGGCCGGACCGCGCTCCAGGAGTATCGCGGCGATCTCAGATAGAGCGTCCGCCACCTCCTCTATGCCCTTAGCTATGCTCCTGTACTCCGTCACGAGGATGTCCCTAACCTCTAGCTGCTTCGCCAGCCCCCTGTGCCTGACGAGGTCCACGAGCTGCCTAACTATCAGAGCGTTGAGCTTGTCCACCTCCACCTCCAGTTCCTGGACCTCCCGCAGCAGATGAGCAGCTCCGGAGGCTACGTAGGTCTCCGTGTACTCGAACATAGACTTCACCAGCTCCAGCATCCTGTTGATTATGGTGGTGGCCGAGTACTTGCTGGAGTCGATGAGGATCTGGAACACGATCCTGCTCGGAGAGTACTCGGTTATCTCTACGCCTATCAGGGTCTTAGCGGCGCTCTTCAGGGCCCTGAGCACGCTCTCGGACATGACGCTCTCCTCGCTCGACACCTCGATCCTATCGACTCCGAAGAGGTAGAGAGCGTACACTATCCTGCCCAGGAGGGATTCCGAGGCGCTCCTGCTGACGGTTATGCGCACAGGGAGCTCCTTGCCGGGTTTAGCCGCCGAGAGGGGCGAGACCCTAATCGAGGTGTCGTCCAGAACGTCTATGGAGACGGGGTCGCCGGGTCGCAGCCCCACCGCTCTGACCCACTCCGCGGGGAGCGAGACCATTAGAGTGGACTTACCGAACTTCTGAACCCTCCTGATCTCCCTCAAGCTGTCACCACAGTAGAGCCTACCGCTAAAAAAATATATGTTTGTATTAGCGGAGGAGGGGAGGCAAAAGCACATTTAAGCCAGCAGTGCTCACTTAGGCTTCCTCCGCGGACCTCCAGGTACGCTGGAGGCAGCCCCCCGCGGGGCATCCCGCTATAAAATAGCTCAAAAGTCTATCACTCGGGGGACCGCATAGCTCGCGGGGTAGCGGTCGGAGGGGTAGAGTGGGTCGATCCCCTTACGAGAATGCTCTCCACCCTGAAGAAGCAGGGGTACCACCTGATAGGGAGCCACGCCGCCGTGAAGAAGTGCCTCTGGGTCCACAACGCACTGGTCTACAGCAAGTTCTGCTACAAGTGTAGGTTCTACGGGATAGAGTCGCATCGCTGCATCCAGTTCAGTCCGGCGGTCTCGTGGTGCTGGAACTCGTGCCTCCACTGCTGGAGAGCTAGGCCCGGAGACTACGGCCTGGAGGGACCGGAGCTCCTCAGACTACCCTACGTCGAAGACCCCGAGGTCCTGGCCGAGATGGCCGTGCTGGAGCACAGGAGGACCGTCAGCGGCTACGCGAAGAGAGCCCCGAGGGAGATGTACAGAGAGGCCCTCGACCCCAAGCACGTCGCCATATCGCTCACCGGCGAAGCGACCATGTACCCGAGGCTCGGAGAGCTGATAGAGGTCTTCCACAAGAGGGGGCTGACCACGTTCCTGGTCACTCGGGGCGTCAGACCGGACGTGCTGGCCAACCTAGAGGAGGAGCCCACGCAGCTGTACGTGTCGCTGGAGGCCTGGAACGAGGAGATGTACCGCGAGTTCAGCAGACCGGCGGGCGCCGGCCTCTGGAGGCTAACCCTCAAGACCCTGGAGCTCCTCCCCTCGTTCAGCACTAGGACCGTGATCAGGATAACCCTGGTGAGGGGCTTCAACATGAGGGACGAGGACGTTGCGGGATTCGCTAAGCTCATCGAGAAGGCCAACCCGACGTTCGTAGAGCCCAAAGCCTACATGCACGTGGGAGCCTCGACGAGCAGGCTTTCGCGGAGCAGCATGCCTAGCTACGAGGAGGTCGTGGACTTCGCTAGGAAGCTGGCCGACGCTGCCGGCTATAGGCTTGTCTCCAGCTCAAAGCCCTCGAGAGTGGCGCTGCTGACGAGGCTGGAAAAGCCCGCGGTGAGGTATGGTAAGGGTTGCCCGAAGGCCTGGGACGAGGTGGACGTAGAGGGGGAGAAGTACGTGGAGGAGTATAGGTAGAGCACCCCAACACGAGCTTTCACCCCATGCGATCCCCATTACCCGTTCAGCTTAGCCTTACTCCGGCCGCGCTCGGCCCTCTCCCCCGCGTGCCGCGCTCGACTCTCCGCCGAGAGGCTGCCCGGGTTCACGCTAGGTGGAGCCACTCCGCAGCTCTGCGAGATCCTTACAGACCGAGTCCAGTAACTCCGGCAGCTCCGCGCAGGGGCGCACCAACCCCGCGAGATCCCCCGGGCGCCAGCTGGGTGCCCGCGACACCGGTATCAGCCTGAGGGTACCGGCTCCCCTACGGCTCCACAGAGAGTAGACGTAGTTCTCGAGCTTGACTACCAGGACCTCGAAAGCTCCCGAGGAGATCTTTGCGACGCTCTTCCCACGGAAGAGGGGAGCGAGCTCCGCGCTCAGAATCACCTTGACCCAGAACCTGCAGTCGTCGACGTCTCGAGCTACACTGCTGACGAAGAGGCTCTTCTTCCTCTCGCGGTCCTGGGGGTCTAGTACTCCAACCCTGAAGGTGCCCAAGACGACGCCCGTTCCCGGGTCGTAAGACACCAGGCGACCCCCCATCGCTCGCAAGTTCCTCGATATCACTACCGGGTTCCCCCCGCAGCGCCCCGAAAACTCGACAACCGCTGTCGCTTCCACACCCTCTCCCTCCTCTTCGTTTCTACCCGGCTTTAGACCCGGACACTAGCGGGATCCGCGTCCCCTCCTCCCGGGAAATAGTTCGAGGCCCGGACCTCTCCAAGAGGTGGAAGTCGGCAGCTACGGTTGTTGCGCGGGTCGGGAGTATGGCTGCTCCACTCGCACCGGAATCCGCTGAGGGCTTACAGCGCACCTCTCGTCGGAGAGCCCGCTCCTAGTCGAGTCGAGAGCGGGAGCGGTCTGCCGACGGGTCTAGGTCCTCCATCCATATGGTCTCTCACAGCTCTCCAGGACCGCAGGGTCCTGCGTCAGCTCTCTCCACAGCTCCGCCCCGCTCCCGCTGAGGAGCGCTCTCACTAGCGCCCTAGGCTTCCCCGCTATCCCCGAAAGGGAGTCCGCCAGCACGACCTCCAGGACGGTCCTATCGCTGAACAGGTCTTCGAGTAGCTCGACGAGAAGCGTTGGATCGCTGAGGGGTGCCTCGCTCGGTGGGAACGGCTGGCGCCCGACCGATGCCCTTAGCTTAAGGACTTCGCGAATGCCCGGGAACTCGCGCTCGACGTACTGAGCGACGGCCTCGCTTATACAAGCGAACACCTCCTCGCACTCCCGGGACTCGCACAAGACCCTCCCAGTTGTCGACCGAATAGCCATACCACCACCCCCTCGGCGCCAACACATATGTCGAGCTATTTCATGGGATAGGCTACTATAGTGGGAGAAAGGGCTTCGGGAAGCGAGGAACCGGCACTCCCTCCGCAGCGCGGTACTCGAGAGCTTGTCGCAATAAGTTCTTTAATAACCGAGGCGCGGGATCGCGCCGAGAAGCCGTGGTTTATGCTGCTTAATAGTGGGAACCGTTCCAGTTCTCGGGGAGCCGCATGAGTGGGCTCAGGGGTAGGGACTACATCTCGGTGGCGAGCTTCAGCCCGGCCGAGCTGTGGAGCGTCCTGGAGCTCTCTAGAGAACTCAAGCTTAGAGCGTATAGCGGCGAGAGGGTAATCCCGCTGCTCAGCGGCAAGACTCTGATGCTGATATTCCAGAAGCCGAGCACCAGGACGAGGGTCAGCTTTGAGGTAGCCATGAAGCAGCTGGGGGGCTTCACCGTCACGGCTAACTGGACCGAGCTACAGCTAGGGAGGGGCGAGACCGTTGCTGACACCGCCCGTAACCTCAGCAGGTACGTAGATGGGATTGCCGCGAGGGTCTACAGCCACAGGGACCTCGTGGAGCTAGCGGAGTACGCCACGGTTCCGGTGATAAATGCTCTGAGCGACCTGGAGCACCCGGTCCAGGCGCTGGCCGACTTCTTCACGATATGGGAAAAGAGGGGCAGGGTCCACGGAGTCAAGGTGGCCTTCCTGGGCGACGGAGCTGACAACGTGGCTCACTCCCTGATACTCATGGCGGCATCCCTGGGAGCTAAGATCTCTATAGCGACGGCAGGGGGCTACGAGCCCTCACCGAGGATCTTGGAGATAGCGGAGGAGAGAGCGAGGTCTACGGGCGCCGAGATCGATGTGACTCACGACGTGGAGCATGCGGTCCTCGGCGCCGATGTCGTATACACGGACGTGTGGGTCAGCATGGGCCAGGAGGCCGAGGCCGAGAGGAGGATCAGAGACCTGTCCCCCTATAGAGTAACCAAGGAGGTCATGGCCATGGCGAAGCCCGACGCGATATTCATGCACTGCCTCCCGGCGAAGAGGGGCTACGAGGTGGTCGACGAAGTCATAGACGGACCCCAGTCCGTCGTCTGGGACCAAGCTGAGAACAGGCTGCACACCCAAAAGGCTCTGCTGGCACTGCTCCTCTAGGTCTAGGCCCTCTTTTTCCTCCCCCTCCGGGCAATTCTTTTCCCGGCTCTCGAGCGAGCCCCCTCCCTGACATAGGTGCGCGTCAGCTCCTCGACCGTCACGAGCCTCGACCCGTAGTTTAGCAGTTCGACCCCTACAGCAACGACCCCGGGATCGATCGCCTCGCCGACCAGACACGGAGCGTAGAGGCTCGCTTCGAGCACTCTCCTCACGGGGATGAGCATGTTGCGCTGGAGAGGGTCTAGCTCCACCGCATCCTGGGCGGGACCCCTAGTGAGGATCTCCACCGACCTGACCCGGTCGGGCACCGGAGCGAGGGGAACGCACCTAAGCCTCTTGCTGCTGACCAGGTAGTAGATCCATGTACTGCCGGGGCAGAGCTCGACGAGAGTCAGGTCGCACTCCGACTTTAGCTCGGGCGCGCTGAGACGACTCCTCAGCAGGTCCGGCAGTCTTAGTAGCTCTCCTACGTCAGTGGGACTACCGATCGAGCTACTCGATCCTCTCGCCTCAGGGAGCGCGGGGAGCCTCGCCGTGCTCTCGCTCATCAGCTTAAACAGCAGTAGCTTGACGCCATCGAGGTCCATCCACTCGCCGCTGAAGCACTGGATCCTGGCGCTCACACCGCTCCCCGTTCGTCGGGTACCGAAACTACCGAGGGGGGAAATAAGGTCTCACGGACTGTCTCCGGAGGCTACGGAAGCCACGCCCCTCCCGGAGAACAGAGAAAGAGCTCGGTGGATGGGGCCCCGTTCCGTTGGGCTCGACGGTCGCCCATGACCGCGCGAGGATAGAGAGGTCCCCGCAGGCGAGGCGGAAGTCCCTGGATGCGGGGGAAGCAGACGGATACCCGGAAACAAACGGTGCTCGGAGACTCCCTCCCGGTCCACGCTTGCTACTTGGTGGAGCGCTGCCAGGACCCCGTAGGGTCTCGCCCCTCTAGCGCTTGTAGCCTATCTTCCTCAGGAACTCGTGCCTCTCCCTCTTGTCGGCCTCCCCCTCGACTCCGAGCGGTGTCCCACCGTCTACGACGCCCAGGACGCTCCGACCCTGGTCCGTCTCGGCCACGATAACCTGGATCGGGTTGGCCGACGCCGCGTAGAGCGTTACTATCTCGCTCACGTGCTTCAGAGCGTTCACTACGTTGATGGGCCACGCGCTCCTTAAGTATATGACGAAGAGGTGCCCGGCTCCGACCCTCTTTGCTGCCTCGATAGCCAGAGAGACCAGCTCGTCGTCGTTCCCGTCGTACCTGATCAGCCTCTTGCCGCTGGACTCGCAGAACGCTATCCCGAACTTGATC
Source organism: uncultured Sulfolobales archaeon (assembly GCA_938083005.1). GTDB lineage: Archaea > Thermoproteota > Thermoprotei_A > Sulfolobales > NBVN01 > DRZP01. Next base: position 6,048 of record CALKCU010000021.1, read on the forward strand.
CCGGGCACCGAGGTCACTAAAGCCTCGTAGACGTCCTCGACCGTCTTTATGAAGTGGGACTGGCCCAGGATTACGTTTATCCCCTCCGCGCGCGGAATGTCCACTACTTCGATTCTTTTGAGCTCGCCCAAGGGGGGTTACCGGTATGGGTTCGCTCCACGGTTAAAAAAGCAGCCCGCGGGCTCCGCACTTATATCCCCGTCCTCTGTACCTCGTGAGGAAGGCTAAGGGGCTGGGGATGTTCAGGCTAGTGAAAATCGAAGACGTGGTAAGGATACACCCCAGCAAGTTCGGCGAGGACCTGGAGAAGGTTGCGAGCGAGGTCCTTACCGAGAAGTATGTAGGCAGCCTCCATCCCGACCTCGGACTCGTCCTCGCCATAACCGACGTCAAGGTGGACCCCGTCGGAACCATAATACCCGGTGACGGTGCTACGTACCACAGAGCTCTCGTGGAGCTCGTAACGTTCTACCCCATGGTTAAGGAGGTAGTCGAGGGGGTGGTGGTCGACGTGAAGCACATCGGTGCGTTCGTAAACATCGGGCCGCTGGACGCTCTAGTCCACGTATCGCAGATAGCCGACGACAGAATGGTCTACCACGAGGAGCTCGGGATCCTCGAGGGCGAGGAGACCAAGCTGAGGATAGGCAAGGGCGACATCGTGCGGGGTAGGATAACCGCAGTGTCTATAGCGAGGCCCTCGGTCATGAGGATAGCGATGACTATGAGGCAGCCCGGCTTGGGGAAGGTCGCGTCGGGTGCTAGCCGTGAGTAGGGGGTACAGGAGACCGTTTAAGGCTTGCACGAGGTGTAGACTCCTCGTACCTCACGATACCGCCGCCTGTCCCTCTTGCGGTTCCACGAGCTTCACGGACACTTGGTCTGGGGTAGTCATCGTAGTAGACCCCGAGAGGTCTAAGCTGGCCAGGATGCTGGATATAAAGAAGCCCGGAAGGTATGCGCTTAGGCTGGGGCCGTAGAGAGTCTTTTCGCCGCCGCAACTACGCTGATACGCCGACTGGGTTGGCTCTGCCCGTTGGGTCGCCAGCGAAGAATGGGACCCTCTCGAGAACAGCGCAGGCGGCCTCCTACCCTAGACCGGCTTCGCAGCCTACCTCGCACCGCGCGATCGCGAGAGGTTCCGCGCTCTCCTCGTAGTCCCCGCGTATCCAGAGGTACCAGCTTTCGCTCACGCGCAGCGCAGCTCCGGTCCATCTAGAGGCGGCGGTGCCGAGAAGGACCCTAGGACCCCCCGCGAGCCCTCTTCTCGGACTCCTCCTCAAGCCTCTCTTTGTACAGCTTCTCCCACTCCTCGTCCGTGAGGTCCCTCATCTCCTCGACCAGGAGGCCTCTCGCCTCTCTGTTTTTCGTGAAGTAGCTAATGGCGTAGCTGCATACCGGGAAGACCTTTAGGCCGTTGCTCCTAGCGTAGTCCAGCACTCCCTCTACTAGTACCCTCGCGTAGCCCCTACCCCGGTGCTGTTCGGGAACGTAAGTCTCCAGTATCTTGAGTACTCCCCCCTCAATCTCCGTCGCTACGTAAGCCTTGCTACCGTCTTCGAACTTTATGTAGAACACGCCGCCGGCCCTTCTGATCTCCACTCCGCACCCCCCGGTGTACGCCTCTCCCGGCGCTGTTATAAGCTTCGGTAGGCCCCCCATGGCGCTCAGCGGTTTCCGGGACCGCTTCGGAAATATTAGTGCCTGGCCGCAGGACTGTCGGTACCTCGACATGTTTAGATCTATCGAGTGGCTCGGCGATAGGGTTAGGTGGATCAACACTCTAAAGCTTCCGTGGGAGGAGGAGTTCATCGAGACTACAGATCCCGAGAGGGTCGCCCTAGCCGTGGAGAGGATGGAGATAAGGGGCGCGCCGGCCATAGGGGTAGCCGCGGCGCTGGCCGTCGCTCTAGCCGCTGCCAGGTCCACTACCGCCAGCTTAGAGGAGCTGAGGCACAGCCTCCTCCGCGTGATCGAGAGGATGAGGAGGACCAGACCCACCGCCGTCAACCTCTTCTGGGCTCTGAAGAGGATGGAGGCTGTCGTCAGCGCGGAGTACCGGGACCCGGGGGAGCTGAGGGAGGCGGTGGTGAGGGAGGCCCTTCGCGTGTACGACGAGGACGTAGGGGTGAACAGGAGGATGGCAGAGATAGGGTCCAAGCTCATAGACGACGGCGATACCGTGCTGACGCACTGCAACGCGGGCGCCCTGGCTACGGTAGCGCTGGGCACAGCCCTGGGCGTAATAAGGGCCGCCTGGGAGTCTGGGAAGAGGATAAAGGTCGTAGCTACCGAGACCAGACCCATGCTCCAGGGGGCTAGGCTGACTGTGTGGGAGCTGATGAAGGAGGGCATACCGGTGAAGCTGATAGCGGACACCGCGGTCGGCTACGTGATGAGCAGGGGTCTCGTGTCGAAGGTTATAGTCGGTGCCGATAGGATTGTCATGCCGGGCTACGTGATCAACAAGGTCGGCACGTACACTATCGCGGTCCTGGCCGACAGGCACGGAGTGCCCTTCTACGTGGCAGCGCCCACGTCGACGATAGACTTCGACGGCAGAGTCGAGGACGTCGTGATAGAGGAGAGGAGTCCGGACGAAGTGAGGACGGTGCTCTCGAGGCTCTACGTAACGGTGCCAACCGTGGAGGTCCTGAACCCCGCGTTCGACGTAACTCCACCGGGTCTCGTGACGGCCATAATAACGGAGCAGGGGGTCGTCTCGAAACCCGTTGAGGTCGGTCTCCGAGAGCTTAGAGAGCGGAGGCCTCGGAGGGAGCTCGCACCGTAGACGCGGGAGCGGAGCTCGGTGCCACCGGGTTGAAGATCCTCTCGGCGGTCTGGAGGCCGGGAGGTAAGCTTTATATACCGTGTGGCAACATAACTGAGGACAAAGGTGTAGGGTGAACGGCACGTGAGCAGAAGGCCTGCGAAGCCGCACATGAACCTGGTGGTGATAGGGCACGTAGACCATGGGAAGAGCACTCTAGTAGGCCACACGCTCCTGAAGCTGGGAGCCATAGACCCCAAGACAGCTAAGGAGGTCGAGGAGGCAGCCAAGAAGGCTGGCAAAGAGTCGGAGAAGTTCGCCTGGTTCCTGGACAGGCTGAAGGAGGAGAGGGAGAGAGGGCTCACCATAGCGCTCTCGTTTATGAGGTTCGAGACGCCCAAGTACTACTGGACTATCATAGACGCTCCGGGCCACAGGGACTTCGTCAAGAACATGATCACCGGCACGAGCCAGGCCGACGCGGCCCTGCTGGTGGTCTCGGCGAAGACCGGTGAGTTCGAGGCTGGCATGAGCCCGGAGGGCCAGACGCGCGAGCACGCGATACTCGCTAGGACTATGGGTATCGAGAACCTCGTCGTCGCGGTCACAAAGATGGACATAACGGACCCGCCGTGGAGCGAGGCCAGGTACAAGCACGTCGTTGAGGTGCTTAAGAAGTTCTTCAGGACCCTCGGCTACAGAGTCGATGAGATCCCCTTCATCCCAACCTCGGGCTGGCTCGGGGACAACATAATCGAGCCGTCGCCCAACATGCCGTGGTACAGGGGGCCGACCCTAGTTCAGGCCCTGGACACCGCGAAGGAGCCATCCAAACCTGTAGACAAGCCCCTCAGGATCCCGATACAGGAGGTCTACAGCATCTCGGGCGTCGGCACGGTACCCGTCGGGAGAGTGGAGACCGGGAGGCTTAGAGTAGGCGACAAGGTGGTCTTCATGCCGCCCGGGGTAGTGGGCGACGTGAGGACCATCGAGATGCACCACGAGAGGCTGGAGGAGGCTATACCCGGGGACAACATAGGCTTCAACGTGAGGGGCGTCTCGAGGGACCAGGTCAGGAGGGGCGACGTAGTCGGTCACCCGACCAACCCGCCGACCGTTGTGGAGGAGTTCACCGCCAGGATATTCGTGATGTGGCATCCCTCCGCTATACACGTCGGCTACACGCCGGTGATCCACGCTCACACGGCGTCCATAGCGGCCAGAATCGTCGAGATAATCGGCAAGCTCGACCCTAGGACCGGTCAGATAACGGAGAAGAACCCGCAGTTCATCAAGGCCGGGGAGTCCGCCCTGGTCAGGTTCAAGCCTATAAAGCCTATGGTCGTGGAGAGGTACAGCGACTTCCCGCAGCTCGGCAGGTTCGCTATGAGAGACATGGGCAAGACCGTCGGCATAGGCACCATAATCGACGTGGTCGCCGCCAAGGTTGAGCTGAAGACCTGAGCGGCTACCCGCAGCGTAAGGTCGTAGCTGATGGCCAGGGTGAGGATAAGGCTCTGGAGCGTCAACGTGACACACCTAAACCAGGTAGCCGAGCAGATAGTTGAGCACGCCAAGAAGCTGGGCATAAGGATCTCCGGACCCATCCCGCTACCGACGAAGAGGCTTGTCGTTCCAGTGCTGGTACCGCCCCACGGAGAGGGAAGCAAGGTGTACGAGAAGTGGGAGATGAGGGTCCATAAGAGGCTAATAGAAGTGGAGGCCGACGAGAGGTTCATGAGGCAGATAATGAGGATAAGGGTACCGGACGACGTGTACATCGAGATAGAGGTCCTGAAGTAGCCAGGGTCGAGAGCCCTTTTAAGAGCGGGTAAGCCAGAGTATTCTCGGAGCCGGGGTGCCCGAGCGGCCTAAGGGGCCGGCCTGGAGAGCCGGTGGGTCTATCGCCCGCGCGGGTTCGAATCCCGCCCCCGGCGCCTCCGTTCACCACTCGGTCCCCGATAAGCTCTCGCTGCTTGAAACGGCTCGTTCAGCATTGTGCGGGCTTGCGAGAGTTTGGAGGGTCTCCGCCGGAGAAAGCCCTGAGCGCGCCGCACGCCTGAATGCTCGGTAGCGTAGCCTTGATAGCAACTCAAGTAGGACGCGCTCGCCGGGGAGCGGAGAGGCTCCCGGGATCAACCGCAAGGTGGGGAGGTGCCGCTGGGGGCTCCGATGGGAGATCGGTGGCATCGGCTTCGAACCGATCTGAGTACCGCCGGTAACTCCGCAGATGGAGCCGCTCCCCTGGTGGCACCCCCGCTAGCGAGGAGGGGCTGTCAAGCCGTTCATGTCCTCAGGAGGCCCAGGTCTCCGCGCGAGAGCGAAGCTGGACGGGATGGGACGTAAAAACGTTTTACCCTTTTACCCGAAGACCACTCCGGCAACCAGCAAGAAGCCGGGGATGAGCAGGGTAGCGAAGCAGCAGATGAGGCACCAGTACTTGGCCCCGGTCGCGTACGCAGGCTTTCCCGTGAGGAGGGCGAGGACGAAGAGCATGTAGACCGCGAACCAGGCCCAGCAGAACGCCGAGAATATGAAGAGCCTTATTGTGGCGAAGTAGATAGCGTAGATCGCGTCCGCGATCCCGAGGTAGAGGAGGAAGTACGCTAGGGTCTTGGGGTCGAGCCCCCTGACGCCCCAGAGGCCGGCCATCATGAACGTGACCGCGAATATCATCACTAGCGTGCCCGGGAGGGCTAGCCCCAGCCCTATGTACGCGTATAGACCCATGATGAGCCCTATGAAGCCGGCCGTCGCGATGGGGTAGCCGGCTGCCTTAGCGTCGGCTTTACCGAAGAGCTGCCAGGTGAACATGAAGAGGACCAGGCCGTAAAATATCATGGCCGTGCCGACGGGTTCCAGCAGCATGACTCCTCAGGTTTGCAATCTGTAAAAAAGCTTTTAAATTTTTTAAAGCAGGCGCGCAGCTCCGCGCACCCTCGGCGCACCGCGGGACCCTGAGGGCTGGGTGGTAGACTGATCGGGGGCCCCCCGCCTCAGCTTTAAGACCCGCGGGACCTAAGACTCCGCAGCGGATCCCCTGAGCGCTAACGCTCCCCCGACATCGAGCAGCGCTCTGAGACGAGGTCCACAGCATGGAGTAACGCTCCCCGGAGTTGGAGCTCGCGGCAGCGAGCTCCATAGAGAGCCAGGTGGGCACGTGAGGGATGGGCCTCGGGTTAAGGCCGGATACCGAGAGCTCGAGACTAATCAGACGTCCCGGTATTTGAGGAATTCCATAGGCGACGGAGCTGATCCCACTTCTACAGCCTCCCTGTACTTTATCTCTACGTACTTGTCTATAAGCTCCCCAGGGAATACAGGCTTGAGGAACTCTCTGTCCGACGAGAGCTCGTCGAGAGCCTCCACGAGCGACGAGGGTAGCCTCCTCTCCCTGGGAACCCTCGACAGCCCGTAAGCACTACTATCCAGGGGCTCCCCGGGGTCGATGGACTTCCTGATACCGTCCATCCCCGCCAAAACTATGGCGCTCAAGGCTAGGTAGGGGCATGCCGAGGGGTCGGGCGGTCTGAACTCCACGCTCGCGTCCCCCTCCTCGAGTGCTAGCGGCACCCTGACCGCCGCGCTCCGGTTCCTAAACCCCCAGACGGCGTACACCGGTGCTTCGAAGCCCGGTACGAGCCTCCTGTAGCTATTGACGGTCGGCGCCACCAGAGCCGCGAGGGCCCTGGCGTGGTGGAGGAGCCCTCCCACGAAGTACCTAGCCAGCTGGCTCAGCCTGTGCTTGTCCTCCGGGTCGTAGAAGAGATTCCTAGAGCCCCTCCACAGGCTCAGGTGGACGTGCATCCCAGAGCCGTTTTCGTTGTAGAGAGGTTTGGGCATGAAGACGGCCCTAAGGCCTCTGGACTTGGCTAGAGCCTTCGCCGCGTACTTGACCGTCTGCACGGCATCCGCGATCCCCGTCGGGCTCCCGGCCTCCAGGTTAAGCTCCAGCTGGCTGGAAGCGACTTCGCGGTGATGCCCACGGATCCCGACCCCGAAGAACTTCGAGAGAGTGTCCGCGAGCTCCGCGCGGTAGCCGGACAGCTCGTCGCTCGCTGCTTGGTAATTGGAGAGAGGTCCCCCGGCTCTGTCTACCAGCCTCAGCCTGTACCCGGCGGACTCCGGGAAGCGGGAGATCGTCTCGAGGGCTTTGAACACGAAGAACTCTATCTCGACGCCTAGGAGGACCCTTAAGTCCGTCTCCTTAAGATGCTCCTCGAGCCTCTGAGCTATAAACCTCGGGTCCAGGGGGTGCCTCAAGCCCTCATCTTTGTAGATGTCGCATAACACCCTCCCCCATCGGTCCAACCACGGGATTCGCGAAAAGGTGGACGTATCGGCTACCAGGACGAGATCACTGTCGCTCACCTGTGCCACGCCTATGGAGCTGCCGTCTATTCTCGCTCGAACGCTCTCGCGGCCCTCGCAGGAAACCGAGACGGACCTAAGCCTCCCGGTAACGTCGGTATACTGCATTTCGATCCAGGAGACCTGCCGTACGATCTCACGCCAGCCCAAACGCTCTCACCTAACATTTCATCCGCTTAGCTACTAGGAGACCGGAACAGAAGATAAGCTCGCAAATGCTTTACGGCGAACGCTTATATTGAGGAGAGCTCTTTATCCACGGGTGCGCCAGAAACGCGTTCGAGGTCAGCCGTGGGTCTCTTGGACGAAGTCGATGTGAAGCTGCTGGAGTGTCTAAAGGATGACGCTAGGCTTAGCATACGAGAGCTGGCCAAGAGGGTAGGCAGATCCCCCTCGGTGGTCTACAGCAGGATAAAGCGCTTGGAGAGAACCGGGGTCATAAGGGGCTATACAGCACTGATAGACTATCGGTCGCTTGGCTACGAGGTCTGCGCTCTAACGCTACTCCAGGTCGAGGGCGAGCACATAACCGACGTAGAGAAGTTGCTGGCGAAGGAGCCCAACGTGAGGGCCGTATTCGATATAACGGGGGAGTACGACGTAGCCATACTCACGGTCTTCGGCTCGGTGTCGGAGCTAGACGCGTTCATTAAGAGAATACTCAAGGTACCCTACATAAAGAGATCCGTGACTAACCTAGTACTCAGAGTGGTGAAGGACGTGCCGCACATAGGCTGGGTCCTCAGTAAGGAGTAAAGGGGAGTCGCGGTGCTAGCTCGATTATATCAGCTCGGGCATGTACCTCTCGACCACGAGCTCGGGATTCTCCCTCAGGATCCTGACGGCTTGCGGTAGCTCGTGCAGTATGTCGTCCGGAGTGACCCCGTCCTCCCCGAGCCTCTCCGCGGCGAGATCGCCGGCTAGCCCGTGGACCAGGACGCCCATCCTAGTGGCGGCTCCGGGGTCCCTAAAGCCTATCCCATACATGGCAGCGATAGTCCCGGTGAGAACGTCCCCGCTCCCGGCCTTAGCCATTCCCGGGTTTCCAGTCATGTTTACGTACACGTAACCGTCGGGATAGCCCACGAGGCTGTGGGCCCCCTTGAGGACTACGTAGGAGTTCAGCTCCGCCGCCACCTTTCTCAGAGCCCCGACCGGGTCCTCCGCGATCTCGGCCAGGGCCATGCCCGAGAGGCGGGAGAACTCCACGGGGTGCGGAGTGATGATCGTCGGAGCCCTCCTCGACTTGATCACCTCGGGAGCGCTCGAAACGGCTGTTATGCCGTCCCCGTCGATCACTACGGGCCTGTCGACCCTCCTCACTACCTCCCTCACGAACTCCTGGGTCTCGGGGTTCAGCGAAACGCCCGAGCCTACCGCGACTATGTCTATGTCGAACCTCTCGATCAGCTCGAGGACGTACTCCAGGTTCTTCAGCGAGATAGTCCCCTCGTCGGTCTCGTCCAGCGGTATGTAGACGACCTCGCTACACCGAGAGGCTATGTATGGTATCACGGACCTTGGGGCAGCGAGCCTCGAGTAGCCTCCCCCGGCCTTCAGGAAGGAGTACGAGACGTAGTAGGGAGCGCCGTAGTAGTACCTCGCGCCGCTCACCGCCAGCAGCTTTCCGAACGTCCCCTTGTGTCCCCACCTGATCCTCTCGGGCACCGGGAGGGGAGCGTTGAGCTCCACTCTTATCTCATCGGAGAGCAGGAGCTCTGGTGGATAGGACAGGGGCGAGACGTAGAGCTTCCCGCAGTAGTGATAGCCCGGGTACAGGATGTTCCCGAGCTTCGGCATCCCGAACGTGACCGTATGGCTGGACTTGACCGCGACTCCGCACACGCTGCCGTTGTCTCCGTTTATCCCGGACGGTATATCCACGCTCACGATCTTCCTGCCGCTCCTGTTGAGGACCTCTACGACGTCCCTGTAGATCCCCCTCACCTCGCCCCTCAGCCCTATACCTATGAGGCCCACGACGACAACGTCGAACGTGGGCAGTCTTTCCTCGAGCACCCCGAGGTCCTCGGGTGCTCTGACGTAGGCTACGGGCAGCTTCAGCTTGAGTACGATCTCGTAGTTTCGCTTGGCAGGCTCCGGGTACCTCTCCGGGTCGCCCACGACGAAGACCTCCACCCTAGCCCCGCAGGAGTGGAGCCTCCTGGCGGCCACCAGAGCGTCGCCCCCGTTGTTGCCCACTCCGGCGACTACCCCGACTCTCACCCCGGCGCATCCGAACTCCCGGGCTACCAGGGAGTATACGGCGGAACCCGCGTCCTCCATCAAGAGGAGATCGCTCAAGCCGTAGTCCCGCGCAGCCCTAGAGTCCAGCTCCTTCATCTCCCTGGTGTAGCACACCTTTAGCCTGTATCCAGCTCGAGGTGCGCTCAGCTTCGACCCCGGCTAGAAGGTTCCGGCGGTCTCTTAATCCCTTCGCGCACGGGGCGCTCCCGGGAGCTCTCCCTCACCTCGTCCTCGACTCCGCACCGGTGTTCCCGCGAGCGAGCGGCCAGCGGGTCGAGGGCTATAGCAGGTTTAAGCCCCTCAGGCCGCCCAAGATTAGCTCGACGGCTATCGAGGCCACGATGATCGACATGAACTTCCCCAGACCCCGCAGTACCGAGTCCCCGAGGTACCTGAGCGCCTTGTACGAGTACCTCAGTACTAGGTAGGTAAACACGAAGGCCAGGAGGGCCCCGAGGAGTGTCAGTGCGGGACCATAGATCCTCGAGTAGACTATCAGCGTGCTCATGGTTCCGGGTCCCACTATCAGGGGGGTCGCTATGGGCACTACAGCGAAGTCCCCGCCCCTCACTTCCCCGATCTTCTCCCTCCCTAGGAGCATCTCCACGGCCAGTACTATCAGCAACAGTCCTCCCGCTATCCTCAAGGCCTCCAAGCTGATGTTGAAGAGCTTCAGGACGTACTCCCCAGCCAGGGAGAACAGCGCCAGGAGGAGAAGGATTGCTATCGATGCCCTGTTGACTATCCCCACGATCGCTCTCTCCAGGTCCGCGGCTCCCGAGTGCGCGCCGCTCCCCACGTACGCTACGAGAGTGGGAACGGCTGCCGGGGGGTCCATGATAGCGAAGACCGTGATAGCTATGGCGGTGATATCGGGCAGCCTAAGAGACTCCGAGAGGAGGTCAAGCAAGGGGGTACCCTAGCCTATCTCAGACTCCGACGGGATGTAGGTAACCGTTACCCCCTGGACCTTTGTCGACCACCACCTCAGGTAGTCCTGGACGCTCCTCCTCTCAGAGGGGGAGACTGCTACCCTCTTCCTCGCCCACTCGACCTCCTCCATCCCTATCACTCCCGAGCCCTTGCTCGCCGCCAGCCTTATCAGCGCGTCGAGCTCGGCGAGAGAGTACCACTGAGTTGTGGAGACCATGTGGTCTACAGTCCTCTCCCCAGCCACTCTGATTCCGTACCTGTCGATGTTCCTGAGGATTGCCTTCCTCCTCATCTCCCTGTCCGGGTAGCCTAGCACTATGATCACGTCCACTCTACCGGGCCTGAGCAGAGCGGGGTCCAAGAGCTCCGGGTTGTTGCCCGTGAGTATCGTGAACGGCCTGTCGGTCCTCTGCAGGTGGTAGAGTATGGTCGAGAGCTCGCTCAGGTGCGCCTCGTGGATGGTATACCTCCTGGACGAGAGGAACTCGGCGTCGTCGATCACTATAGCGACCTCCCTCCTCCTCTTGTAGACCTGGTTCAGTATAGCGTTGAGCATCTTCTCCGTAGCCCCGTACCACATAGATCGGTAGGTGAAGGGCTTCAGCTCCACCACCCTCAGCCCCAGGGCGTTCGCTATGGCCTCGGCCATCACGGACTTCCCGACGCCCGGAGGACCGGTGATGAAGGTCCCCTTAGCCGCGAACGGTAGCCCCCTCTTGAACGGCTCGACTACCACTAGCCTGAGCTCCTCGATTATCTTCGGCGGTAGGTCGTCGAGAGTCCACTCGGGGGTCCTAAGCGGGATCTTGACCTCGCGGTACTCGCTGCCGTCGCTGACCACGGCCCTGATCTCCTCGACGCTGACGGCCCTGTTCTGGACGGCCACGAGCGCGATGGGCTTGTAGCCTAGGGATCCGACGCCCTTAACTATGCCGGTGTAGTCCCTTCTATACGCGCTGACCGACTCCTCCAGCGACCTCTGGGCCTCCTCAACGAACTCGTTCAGAGAGCCTACTACCCTCCTCACGTTGTGCGCGGAGCCGCCCACTATCGCCAGCGCCACGGGCTTGACGCGGATGTTCAGCGGGGCGCTCCTGCTGAGGGTGAGCGAGCAGGAGACTATGTCGCTCGGGTCGGGGGACCTGAACGTCGCCAGCAGGACCGCCGGCACCTCACTCATGTGGCTCACCCCGTCCACCAGCTCTGAGATTATGCTCATCGCTGCCAGGAGGTTGGCGTGAGCTAGGACCCCGGGGCTCAGCCTCCTGTTGTAGTTTATCCTGAGGATCAGGCCCGAGTTCCTCTCCCGGGGCTCGAGCATAAGCTCGTAGATGTCAGATGAGTACTTGGCGAGTATGGAGAGGAGCCTGTACGACCTGTGGCTCTCGCTGACGCTGTAATACGAGGTGAATACCGTCCTCACCCTGTAGAGGTTGCTCCACAGCAGCTTGACGTCAGCGGCGTCCCTCAATCTCCCTCCCACGTTCCAGTTTGTGAAAAGCTATAGCATTAATAAGCTCGAGCGATGCCCGCGGTTAGCCGCGCTGCCGGGGCTCCGGACGGACGACCCCCCCGGGCTAGTGGAAAACTTATTAACTTAGCTGAGCGTAACCCGTGGTGCCGCGATGGAGGAGTTCTCGATCGAGGTACTGGCGGACGTGAGGGTCGCGATCGCGGTCCTCGTCCAGTTCCTACTCGGTTTGGGGCTGGGCTACGTTTCCGTGAAGGTCTTCAAGTACGTCCTAGCCTTCATAGGCATCCTGGTACTAGGCACCTTCCTGTCGGTCTGGTCTCTGGGGACGTCCGTCGACAGAGTGCTGGCAAACCTGGGAGAGCTGGCGGGCGTCGTCAAGAACCTCATATCCATCCTCGGACTGCTGACCGTCGGTCCCGTATCGGTTGGCTTCATAGTGGGGGCACTGATAGCCCTGCTAAGGAAGTAGTGCGCTCCTCTTCCTCCCAGAATGGGATTTTTACTGATGGATCCTATCCCGAGCTCTCTCCCCGCGCGAGTCTCCGGCTTAATTTGCTCTTCAGGGCTCTAGTTGGTGGGAGACGGTGAGCAGGGACGACGCGGTAGTCAGGAGGATGTCTGAGCTCCTGAGGTCCGGAGCTGTGATGCTCGACATGGCCTGCCCCCTCTGCAGCGCCCCCCTCTTCAGACTGAAGTCCGGGGAGATAGTCTGCCCCACACACGGGCCGGTCAAGGTCGTCAGGGACGACTCCGAGGCGATAGAGGTGAGGTCCCGCGCTATACTGGACAGACTGGAGGCCCTGGCCGCGAGCAGGATAAGCGAGATAGCTGAGATGCTGAGCAGGGAGAACGATGAGGGAGAGCTGCTGGAGAAGCTCGAGAGGTGGCTGGAGGTGCTGGAGAGGGTGAGGAGGCTGAAGCCGGCGATAGCTAAGGAGGAGAGGAAGTAGCACCAAGCCTCGGAGCTCTCGGACTGACCGAGGAACGCTCGCGCGCCCGGGGAGCGCGGACTTTGCGGCTTAATCCCTCTAGCGAGCACGTGATAGGTCGTCTGGGCGTGGACGGCGGCGACGGCGATCCTAGGGGCTACCGCGGTCTCGGTTTCTCGTTGAGCAAGCTCCGTCGAGCGGATAGGTTCGAGGCCGGGAACTCCGAGCGCTCGGAACGCGCCAACCGCACTGCCGAGGACGCGTGGAATATATCGAGCCGAACCCGCTTATCTACGTTGGAGAGCATTAGTGGGCTTATACGGGGCCGCATCGAGGATCGTGGTCGTGCCCGCCATCGCCGCCACGGCAACAGCAGCCGAGCCGCGGTATGCCTGACGACCGCACCTACGCCCACGCCGACAACTCGTCAGACATACGTAAACCCGCCACCAGGGTGGGAGATCGCATACCCAAGCACGTGGGTTCTCAACGCGTCGCACGCTCTCAGCGGTCTGGGGCTATACTGTCGACCGGGTCGGGGCCGAAGCGGGGGAGCTGAGCGAGCGCGGCAGCCTGGCGGCTCTAATCGCGTCGCGGGAGCCCGCCGTCTCCGAGCGCGTCCAAGTGCGCGCTGGTAGCGCGCTACGCGGGGGACGCTGAGGGGTTCCACCCCGTCATAGCCGGGTACTCCCTACGGAGGCTACGGATTCGCGCACACTACGGTGGCGAGATGACCATGTCCACCCGCGAGACTCTCGTCACGGTGACGTTCAAGCTAAATCGGGGAACAGTTCGAGCTTTCGCCCCGGAGCGCGCTCCGGGGGCGTCCGCGTCGTAGAGGTCGGGGGCTGGGGGAACGCGAAGACTCCGCCAACCGGGACGCGTGGGTCGGAGAGTGGAGACTAGAGCGTCGGCGACAGCCTTCGCTAGGTCCAGAGCCCACTACGATCCGCCGAGCGCGCCGGCCGGGGAGCTGAGGTCTCTCGGGCTGAGAGCGGACCCGGCGGACGTACGCGGGTATCTACGAAGAGATCGCGATCCGCGGCAAATGCGGGAGGGGTTGTCGGGGGCTAGAGGTCTCCGGAGGGGGTAGACCAGCTCTGGACGCAGGCGAGGCTGAGCGCGCTATTCTCTACTCGCGCGAGAGCCTTGCGGCGACATCGGGCAGATCCGGCGGTCGAGATCGCCCCGAGCCCGAGGTGCGGGGGGTGGGATTCGAACCCACGCAGGCCTACGCCAGCGGGTCTCCTCCCCGGGTTGCTGGAAGGTCTTGAGCCCGCCCCCTTTGGCCTAGCTCGGGCACCCCCGCCACTCTGAGTCTCCGGTGCGAAGGTATTAAGCGTTCTCCGCCAGCCCTCAGAGTGTGGGCGGATCGCGGGGCTCCTCCCCTCGAGCGGGGAACGGGGTTTATATTCCGCTTCCCCCAAGGTATACGGGGGTCTGGTTGCCCGTCGCGATAGTTCTCATAAACACCGAGATCGGGGGCGAGGCCGAGGTCTTCAACGCCCTCAAGTCCGTAGAGGGGGTCAAGGAGGTCTATGAGACCTACGGCATGTACGACATAGTGGCCGTAATCGAGGCGCAGAGCCACGACGCCATAAGGGACATAATAATGAACAGGATAAGGAAAATACCCCGCGTGAAGTCCACGACCACCATGATAGTCATAGAGCACTCGAGAGTAAGCTAGAGCCTTCTGAGCAGAGCCTTTTTGATATCCTCGACCCCTCCGGGACCTAGCTGAGCCCTCACCTCCTCCTTGCCGAGCCTGTAGAGCAGCATGTTCTCCGCCAGCTGCCTCCTCGGCAGGACGCTCTCCACGACCGCGTCCACCCCCGCGTCCACCACACCCGCCGCCTCGAGTAGCGCGACGAAGGCTCCAAACATGTGGACGTTGGCGGAGAGCGGCGCTCCGAGCTCGACGGCACGCTTGGAGGATTGAACGGTGATCAGCCTGATGGGCCTCCCCCTGAGGTACCCGAGGACCTCCTCTTCCTTCAGCCTCGCGCCCTGGCCCGGGGGTACTATCAGCTTCTCGTTCGCCAGCACCACCCCACCCTCCCTGAGGTAGTCGACGTACCTCGCGATCTCTATGAGCTCCATCCCGAGCATCACGTCCGCCTCCCCGCGCGGTATCAGGGGCGCCCTGACGGAGTCGCCGGCTCTGACGTGGACTACCACGCTGCCGCCCCTCTGGCTAAGGCCGTGGGTCTCGGCCACCAGGGACGGAGTGTCCAGCCTCGAGAACACCTCGGCTATCAGCCTAGACAGGAACAGCTGTCCCTGGCCTCCGACGCCCGTGATCAATACGTTCAGCTCCCTCACGCGACCCACGCGGATCACCTAGAACCAGTACTTGGAGAGCCTCTCCTGGTCCACGGGCTTGGAGGGCCAGATGGCTCTCACCGGGCACACGGGCGCGCAGGCGCCGCACCCAACGCAGAGCTCAGGGTCGATCTCGGCCTTCCTATCGTCCCTAGCGGCGATCGCCGGGCACGCGAAGAAGTTGTAGCAGATGCCGCACCCCACGCACTTGGCCAGGTCCACGACGTACGGGACGACCTCCTCCCCCGCTTCCCTCATATCGCGCAGCGCTACCAGAGCGCACTTCCTCCTGAACACTAGGACGGCGGGCTTCCTCTCGGTCCTAGAGTAGTCCAGGGCCTTCAGGAACTCGCCCCTGACCCGGGCTATGTCGTAGGGGTCGACCACCGAGACGAACTCGACGCCCACTCCCCGTGCTATACCCTCTATCGGAACGTACCTCCCGTCGACCCTCGTGGCGGGGCTCGGCTGGTGGCCCGTCATGGCCGTCACCATGTTGTCCAGGACCAGCACCACCTGCGGGTGGCCGTTGTAGACAGCGTTGATGAGCGCTGGTATGCCGGCGTGGTAGAACGTGGAGTCCCCTATCACGGACACCACGACGGTGTCCTCGAGCACTCTGGAGAAGCCGTTCGCTAGGCCTATGCTACCGCCCATCTCGACGCACGTGTCCTGGAGCCTGTAGGGCGGGAAGTAGGCGAGCGTGTAGCAGCCTATGTCGCCAGCGAACACAGCTCTGAGCTTCTCCTGGTTCACGACCCTCCTAAGCTCGAAGAACAGGGGCCTGTAGGGGCACCCGGGGCAGAACACCGGAGGTCTGGGGGGTATGGAGAGCTGGCTCCCCCCTGTGCTGGTCCCCCTAGACGCCGTGGGGATGCCGAAAGCCCTCCTCAGGATAGCCTCGGCTCTCTCTATCGTCATCTCGTACGCTCTCTCGCTCTGCTCCCTGCTGATTACACTAACCCTGACGCCCTCCCTGTTGAGCAGGGACCGGATCTGGAGCTCCACGAAGGGCTCTAGCTCCTCCACGACGACTACTCCGTCGACTCCGTCGACCGCCTTCAGGAGCAGGTCCTCGGGGATCGGGTACACGCTGACCAGCTTCAGCACCCTGACCCTGCCCTCCAGCCCCAGCCTCGCTACGGCCTCCGATACGTAGGCGTGCGAGACCCCGGCCGCTATCACCAGGGTCCTCCCGTCTCCGTAGACCCTGTTGAACGGG
>CALKCU010000022.1 GCA_938083005.1 uncultured Sulfolobales archaeon
AGGTCCTTGTCGACGCCTCCGCTGGTAGGGTGGAAGGCCGTCCTATCCAACACGACGTAGCTGTCGGCCACCTCGATCACAACAGCCTCGAACTCCCTCAGGTAGCTATCCCTCTGATAGAGTAGCTCCGTCGGCATCAGCGCACCACACGGGTATCGGGCCAGCAATATATTGGCTTTCCGCACTTGCGGCACCGGTTGGGCTCCCAGTGAGATCTCTCCGAAGAGACCGCGCGGACCCCCATGTCCCCGGACGTGTAGATACTCCCACATCGAGATCCTATATGTACCCCTTCGAGACGAATGGTGATGGAAAGCATGCTGGATGCGCGGGAGAGAATCAATGAAGCCGGCGAAAACGTTTACTGAATCGGTGTAGGGGACTGAAAGCTCAGACTTTTCGACGTGCTGATCCCCCTTACAAGAGGAACGTCCTACAATGCTTATCGTGATAGGCGAAGAGGTGATGCCTCGATATACACGGTTAATCCAGGTTTCGAGAGCGAGCTTGAGGGTAAGACCCGTAGCCTCGTGGACCCGGGAGTGCTGGACTACATAGTTATGAACCATGCGGAACCGGACCCGCGGCGCCATACCGCACTTGATGAAGATGGTTCCGAGGGCGGACTCACTGCTACTAGCAGAGACACCGAGACGACCTAAGTCCGCTACCGCGTCCCGCGAGAGAATCGAGGCGATAGCCGTCAACGGCTTTACAAGCCCGGGCGACAAAACTTGCTTTACCGAGGCGCCACGCTTCGCTGACCGAAACCATTTCACGTACGGAAGACGGAGTGCCGTTCGCGTGCGACCTTTCGGCGCCCACCTAGCGGGCGGCGTCTACAGCGACGAGATCGAGGACCGCTTGGTGAACGCCCAGAAGTACTAGGGCGAAATATTGATGCCGTTCAGGGCTATGGCGCAAAAAGGTTATAGTGCCAGGCCACAGCTCCATTCGCAGGAAGCCGGAGCTCATTCTAGGCACCTACAAGCGGTGGGTCGCTGGCAAGACCCGTCCTAAGGCAGTCGCAGCTTACGCGAGCACCGTGGAACAACACGGAGGTCGTGGTGAAGCGAGTGGCCGAAACGCCAGCGGTCGAGGGAGTCGAGGCGGCCTTTCATAACCCGGCTGCGGTGGATGTTGGCTATCCAGCCAAGGACCTTGCGGATCCGAGGACGACAGTCCTCGGCACATCGACGGTTTCGGGCGGAGCCCGCCCGCTGGTTCGTTTACGCTGCCATCTCTTTAGGGTGACGCGTCCATTGACGAAATTCGCATTTGTTCTAAGCCCTTACGGCTGGGGTGGAGGCGCTGTGAAACGTGCTCGGGAGTTGCTCGGTGTCTATTGAGGTTACAGCACGCTGAAGATCAACGGCCCACTCACGGAAGGGGATATAAGACTGATCGACGAGATGGACGAATCTTTGGCCAGGAAGATTAGAGGCGCGCGACGCGTGAAGTGACCGGGGACGGCAAAACCCCTTAAGGAAGCACTTGGGCGGCTCCATACCGATGCGTCTCCCGGCCTAGCCGGAGAGGCTCGGGCGGCTTCTCAAAGGAGCGAACTCGCGAGAATGGCTAGGAAATCTCATCCGCTGTTCCCCACGACAATTCTCTAGAGCCTCGAGAACACTCCTACGGGAGGCCGTCCCCGAGCTCTGGGTATTGCCTCAAAAATATTGGGTCCTATCAGGCTGCCCGTTAACGTGCTATTCGCCTGGATGTTTTTCTCGAAATCTGAATAATCAGGGTATGAACTAGAGATCGGCTTGACCAGCCTTCCGCGGACGAACTATGAGCGCGGGAATACGTGTGGATATGCTAAGACAGCGGATCGAAGTCTGCGACTTAGACGCGAACAAGGTAGTGAAAAGAAAAGGAAAATCGATCTAAGACGGGGGTGCCCTCAGCCTAGACCTAGAACGTTCTTGGCGTAGTTTACCTCGTCCGGCTTGGCAGTAAGTCTGCTGACGGCGAGGCATACCAAGATGTTTGCGATGAGTCCCACCATGCCTGCATGCAAGCCTTGAATGGTTACGTAACCCGAGAGACTGAGAGCTAGGGCGATGATAGCTCCCACGATCATGCCGCTTAAGGCGCCCTTTACGTTGATCCAGGGTATGTAGAGGGCTAGCACTACGGCGGGGAAAGCTTGGATTAGCCCCTCGAACTTTATTTCAGTCCACCTCCATATGGTAGCTCTGGGCTCTATGACTATCGGTATAGCCAGTAAGGCTATCAGCGCTAGGAGCACCCTACTCGCCAGCAAGATCGTTCTCTCACTCGCTGTAGGCCTGAACGTTCTGAAGATCTCCTTCAACACGGTCACGCTTAACGCTATGACGGTCGTTCCTGCGGTGGAGAGGGTCGCTGACAGTACTGCTAGCATCCAGAGCAGTCCTAGGGGTTTAGCGAGGGGGTCCACCGGCACGGTCTTGACGACGAGTAGAGGTACTACCCTCTCGCTCTCCATTTTCCCGAGGCCTGGTATTATAGCTGCCCCGCAAAGTCCTATTAGAATAAGCGATGTGGCTGTCAGTATGTAGAAGTATGGCGTAAAGTAGAGGGTCCTCTTGTATACAGCAGGGCTTCTGGCCGCCATTAGGTGCTGGAGGATGTGTATGTAGAGTGGAGCCCCTACCCCGACAAGGAATATAGTGCTGAACCAGTTGGTTACTCTCGTAATGCCTCCTGGGACCGATATTAGAGAAGGCTTTGTGGTAGCCAGGGTTGTTACGGCATGCTCTACACCACCGAAGTTCCTAGCTATTAGGCCGAGGGTTGCTATGAGGCCTACGAGCATCATGGCACCCATGATAGCGTTCGCCAGCGCTGCTCCTCTAAACCCTCCTAGGACGGTGAAGACTATCACACCGACCACAAATATCACAACCATATACATGTAGGGAATTATGCCGGCGGAAACTACCTCGCCCAGGTAACCCA
This sequence comes from uncultured Sulfolobales archaeon, assembly GCA_938083005.1. Lineage (GTDB taxonomy): Archaea > Thermoproteota > Thermoprotei_A > Sulfolobales > NBVN01 > DRZP01. Next base: position 2,947 of record CALKCU010000022.1, read on the forward strand.
TGGCTATAGCCTGCTCGAAGAACTGAACGAATGTACCCCATACTAAGAACACTAAGGTCAAGACGATTACAGCACCGAGCAGCAGTCCGTTTTTCTCATAACCGAACCTTGCTCTAACGAAGTCCATCGGGGACGTGAGATTCCTAGTCACTGACACTGGTATGAGCCTAGCCGCTATGAGTATCGTGAAGGGTAGGATGGTCACCATAAACGTCGGGTACGAGAGGAACAGAAAGCCGTCTCTGTAGCCACGTGCCGCGTAACCTATAAAGGAGTTGCCGCTGTACTGCGCCGCGTAGAGGCTCAGACCCAGCACGAGGTAACCCAGTAGCCTGCTGGCTAGGAAGAAGTCTTGCACGGTTGCGCCTACACGTCTCTTCCAGGAGTAGTAACCTATCAGCATCAGGAGAGCCACAAACGCTATCGCTACCACGGGAGCCTCTATACCAAACGCGGCTTGCGGCTCGGCCATAGCGATCACCTCCAGAATACTTGAGCACTCACGGTCGTGAATACCGCGTAGAGGACAGTGATGATCAGTATAGCTAACGCCCAGAGAGGCAGGCCAGCTACTATGGGCTCATAAGTGCCCGGCTTGAAGTACCAGGGCACGCTAAATGCTATGAGCAGTAACCATAGAATCCAGAACAAGGGGTTTTTGGCAGGCTCCCTAGCGGGCTTGTGCGTCAAGGCAGGCGCCCGATGATTGTTTGATCGAACAAAATAAACGTAGGCTCTAACATGTTTGGCTCAAAGAAAGTGTGTTAGGAAGAGGCAACTAACAGGAACCCCTAGGGAAGGGCCTCCCCCACTCTATCTTAACCCCCAGAAGCTCCTCCACCTTGAGCAGGATTTCAAGGACCTCCTTAAAGGTTAGTACCGTGTCCCGCGGTCTCCTCCTGACCACGAGCACAAGCCTGCCCTCTAAGATCGGGTCCTTAACCAGCTCTACCTCCCTGCCGTTTACCAAGGTCTTGATCGAAATCTTCGTGCCAGACTTAGACGGCTCGTAGAGTTCTGCCATAAACGGGTTCTCGTACCCCCCATGCGGTAACGAGTCTTTAGAGACTACTATGTACTCTATGGGAACGTCCGGGCGGCAAAACCCCTTGTGATTTAGGAGCTCATCAAGCTTCCTGTAGTGGTCTCTATCTTCCTCCATGATGGAGCTCCTTCTTGAGCTTCTCCACCAGCCCCCCAGCTTCAACTATCTCCAGAACCTCTCTTGCGATGGGCTTGAACGGCAGGGTCTCACCTGAGGCCAGCACGAGCACTCCCCTCTCTAAGTCTATTACAAGTTTGTCACCATCGGTTATTTTCTGCCTCGCGCCTGGAGCCTCGAGTACTAGGAGGCCTCTGTTTATCGCATTCCGGTAGAATATCCTGGCGAACGACTCTGCCACTACCGCCTTGACGCCGGCGCCCAAAAGCGCTAGCACGGCATGCTCCCTGCTTGATCCGCAACCGAAGTTCCTTCCTGCCACGATTATACTCCTCTCCTTAAGCTTACCGGGTATGGCCGGGTCCAAGCCCTCGAGAGCGTGCTTCCCCAGCTCCTTTGGGTCTGTTATGGTAAGGTACCGGCCGGGCACTATCGCGTCCGTGTCTACGTTGTCTCCCACGACCAGAACCCTACCCTCTATACGCCTTAAACTCACGTTCTCACCTCACTCCAAATAGTGCCTGGGATCGGTTATACACCCCTCGAGGGCAGAGGCAGCCACCGTGGCTGGTGAGGCTAGGTAAATCCTGGCCTTAGGGGACCCCATTCTACCCACGAAATTCCTGTTAGAGCTTGAGATAACCACCTCATCATCACCGGCTACGCCTAGGTGGCCGCCGAAACACGCTCCGCAGCCAGGCGGTGTTACTACAGCCCCGGCGTCTAGCAGTATCTTGATCAGACCATCCTGGAGAGCTCTCACCAGCACTCTTCTAGAGGCTGGAGTCACTACGAGCCTGACGTCCTTCGACACTCTCCTTCCCTTGAGTATCTTTGCGGCTATCAGAAGGTCTTCGTACCTCCCGTTAGTACACGAGCCTATGAAGGCCGTGTCAACTCTTACGCCCTCTACATCTGACACTGGGACAACGTTTGCCGGGCTGTGAGGCTTAGCAACCATGGGCTCTAAAGCGTCCAGGTTCAATGTAAGGTGTGGGCTCTCCACCTCGTAAGGTTTTAGGTAGCTCAAGCTGCTTGAGTTTGGGAGTATACCGAACTCTTCCAAGTAGTTTACTGTAATATCATCAATGGGGAACACGGCATTCTTAGCGCCACATTCAACGCTCATGTTAGCGATAGTAAATCTGTCGCTCATGCTTAGTGCTCTAAGACCCGGTCCACCGAACTCTAGGGCCCTGTAGTTTGCTCCCTCCTGACCTAGGACCCCCAATATGCTCAATACGACATCTTTGCCGTTGACGTAACTAGGTAACGTCCCCTCGAGCCTTACGTGTAGTGGTTCGGGAACCTTGAACCACAGCTTGCCTGTAAGTATAGCATACGCGGCCTCAGTAGAACCCACGCCCGTTGCGAAAGCTGCTAGAGCTCCGTAGGTGGTCGTGTGGGAGTCCGCACCCACTACCACTTCCCCGGGTCTGACCACTCCTTCAACCATTACCTGGTGACACACCCCCTCGCCTACGTCAAAGAAGTTTGCGACTTTATGAGTCTTAGCGAATATCCTGAACCTTCTGTGAATGTTTGATGCTGAGATCGACGGTGAGGGACTATAGTGGTCTAAAAAGACGTAGAGGTTCTCCGGGCTCGGTATCCCCGCCTTCAGATCGTCTATGATGTCCAGGGCTATAGGTCCCGTAACGTCGTGAATCATAACCTTATCGACCTTAGCAACTACAGTTTCGCCGACCTCGACCCGATCCTTGCCTGAGGCTCTTGCCAATATTCTTGCCGTTATTGAGTTCACGGCCACTCTTGCCCAGCCCCCCTCACACCATCCTCCGAGGACCGCCCCTATACATCAGCTGCAGCATCTTCTCCGGGAGGTACCTATCCTCCATCTCTCTGAACCTACTTACCTCAACGATCTTGGCGAACTCAAGGAACGTTACTAGCCTGTCCAGGTACGCCTGGGCCGTGCCCTTCTCCTTAAGTATCGTCAGTGTTTCGGTCATCGCCTTAGCTGCAGAGTACAGAGCCGTCAGCGGGAATATGACGATCTTGAACCCAAGCTCCTCAGCCTCTTTAACGGAGACCAGCGGAGTTCTACCGCCCTCGATTAAGTTTAGCATTAGGGGAGCCTTGACCTCCTTAACAGCCCTTCTCATCTGGTCTATGTTCTCGAAGGCCTCGATGAATATGAAGTCCGCCCCGGCCTTTCTATACTCCTCGGCCCTCTCTATAGCCTCGTCTATCCCGGCCACCGCTATCGCATCAGTCCTAGCGCCGATCACGAAGTCGGGATCATCCTCATTTCTGGCGTCAACAGCCGCAGCGACCTTCCCCACCATCTCCTCTCTGTCGACTATGAGCTTCCCGAACATATGCCCGCACCTCTTAGGCCACACCTGGTCCTCTATGAAGAGTCCCGCCGCACCCGCCCAGATGTACTCCTTAACGGTCCTGTACACGTTGATGGGGTTCCCGTAGCCCGTGTCGGCGTCCCCTATGACTGGAATTCTCACCGCTCTGGCTATCGAGGCGACCCTGTCCCTCATCTCTGCGAAGCTCGCGAGACCTATGTCGGGCATTCCCAACAACGACGCTGCGGTGCCGTATCCCGTGTGTATTATGGCTTTGAACCCGACCATTTCTATTATCTTGGCACTCAAGGCGTCGTAAGCTCCTGGCATAACTATGACCCCAGGCTCACTGAGCATTCTCCTAAATATCGTCGACTTCTTCATGTCAACCACACACTATAGGGTCCGGCAACGTTATTAAAAGTAGCTCCTAACATGTTTGGCTTCAGTTTATTACCTGGGCAACCCAAGGAACTTGGAAATGACCCAGGCAGGTATTAGGAGGTCGCTAAGCTATGCTACTCTCAAAGTAGCTCACTATGGGGACATTCTTACCGACTTCACCGCTCGACGCAACGCGGTTTTACTGCTCCATCATCTCAGCCTCATCGAAGGCTACAGCCACATAATCCTGCAGATAATGCCCTCCAAGAAGGACGTGCTCGACGAGTTCATGGACGCGGGCAGGAGCTACATTGATGTTAAGTACGCGGAGGCTTTAAATGCTCCCGGACTACCGCAGATAGTAGTGCTCGTCAAGAAAAACTACGGCGTGCTTAAAGCAATCCACAAAGTGGGGGGCGTTAGAGCGGGACCCGTTGTGGTGGAGAGGGGGTTCAAATACTTCCCTGTCTTCGTACCGCGTTATAGAGAATCCGAGCTGATTAAGCACGTGGTGGAGTTCTCGCCCTGTCCCGCTAACGTCAGACTTCTGAGATCGCGTACGACATGCGGGAGCGTCTGCGTAGCACCCTCTCTGTCAGTGTACGAGTCGCAGATACTCCGCGTGGCGCTTGAGGAGGGTTACTTTGAGTGGCCTAGGAGAACCAGGCTAGAGGAGCTGGCTTCCAGGATGGGGATCTCAAAGGCTACGGCCGCTGAGCACCTGAGGAGAGCATTGAAGAAGCTGCTAATGGCCTACATAGCAGCTCCTCAGCTCATGAGATCGGGATAGACGTGTGCTGGAGATCGATAGAGTGAACGTGATACTGGAGCGCCATCCATGTCTACGTCAGTAGACCGAGCGCCTCGCGCGCTAGGTCTCTTTGCACTTTTTCTCAACGAACCACCTAGCGATCCTGAGCCACAGGCGGAGGGCCCCGATGACGGCTAGTCCCACGATGGCTAGCGAAAACGCGGATGAGCCAACCCTTGTGAGGTACTTTTCTAGGGAGGCTCCAAGCGAAACCGCCACTACTATCAGTGGGGGCAGGAGCGCTACGGCGAGCACCCCGTAGAGAGCTAGGATTAGCGGGATCCTGATGCCGATCGCCCGAGCTCTCACCTCCTCCTCAGCACATATATGTTCCGCGTCAGCGAGCCGTGGACCCAGTCGCGGTGGACCTCGACGAGCTCGAAGCCCGACCTCTCGATGGCTCTGTTTACGTACTCCTCGAGCTCGCTGCTCTGCGCGAACACAAGATAGGACCCCCTCCTCAGAGCGCTCTCGGAGTTCTCCAGCAGGCATTTCACGAGGTCCCTCACATCGGTCCCGAGGGGCTTGGTCTGTCTCCCGTACGGCATGTCGGTGCCTATAGCGTCGACCTCATGAACGGGCATCCTGCACGCGTCGGCTAGAAAGACCTCCGGGGGACAGCCGTAGCTCTCGAGGTTCCTCAGAGCGCCCTCGACGCTTCTCTCGCTGACATCGCTCCCGGCGTACTTCAGCCCCATGAAGCAGGCCTCGAGCAGGAACCCGCCCACTCCGCAGAACGGGTCGTAGAACACCGTGCCCCGCCTAACGCTCGCCCTGCTTAGGTTGACGAAGACGCGCGAGATGTCCGGGTTGAGGGCGCCGGGCAGGTACACCGGCCTCCTGTGAGACCACCTCTCGAAGAACTCCCTCAGCCTGACGTCGTAGTCCCTCAATCCGATGACGGCGATCTCCCGCGACAGGATCACGTCCAGCGACCTGGCGCTCCCCTTAGCTAGCCTCAGCTCGCTCTCCCTGATGAGCCTCATGACGCTCTCGTAGACCCTCTCCTTCTCGACCCCTCCCAGGTGCCTGTAGTCCACCCTCACCGACTCCACTCCCAGCCGCCGCAGCTTCTCCGCGACCTCCGAGATCCCGCCTCCGACCTCTTCCAGGCGACCGAGCCATAACACCCTACCGATCCTCCTGGAGTAGGCTGACCTGAGCTTGAGGAGCTCCGCGAGTTCGGGATCGGCATAGAGCACCAAGAGCTGGTCGAGCTCGAGCACTATCCTGGCATCGACTCCCTCCGCTTCGGCTACGGCCACTACCTCAGCCTTGGGTATGGTCTTGTGGACCCCGGAGAGGTAGACGTAGATCAGCTCCTCTCCCATCCGTCTAGACCTGCTGGCTGTGGGTTTCACGTCGACTGGCATCGGGAGCTCGGCTCACTAAGCGATTCCCCTCTTTTCAAGCTCCCCGGCTAAGTAGGGGACCAAGTCGAGGTAAACAACTCCGCTAAACCTCTGGGGAACGGTTGGTAGAGAGTAGACCTTCCGCACTCCAGACTTCACCAGCCTCTCGAGAGCATCCCCCACGAGGAGGGCGTGGGAGGCTGCCACCACGGTTTCAACACCCCTGCCGGAGAGATGGGATGCTATTCCAGCGATGGTTCCGCCCGTACTGATGATATCGTCGACTATAACGGCTAGCCCCCTTACGTCGTCTAGGGAGTCGAGGGAGTGCCTCACCTGGCCCGTCGTTCTGTCCCGGAACTTCTGAACAACCACGTACCCGCAGCCCAGGTGCTCTGCTAGAGACAAGGCTCTGGCCCCGGCTCCACGATCCGGGGCTATCACCGTCATCTCCCTCCCTCCGTACTCCCTCGATATGGCTTCCGCGAAGACCTCCCCCGGGAATACGTTAACGTAGCTGACGCCGCTCAGGAACTCCTCGACGGCTTGCGGGTTGTGAGCGTCCACCGTTACTAGGACCCTAACCCCCTGAGCGGTCACGGCCCTGAGCACCGACCTCAAGCTTATGGCCTCGTACTCCAGGAACTCCTTGTCCTGGCGCGCGTAGGCCAGGTACGTGACCAGGAGGACCGGCTCGCTCTCGTAGCGGTTCAAAAGCTCGAGGGTCAGCAGGAGCTCCAGCAGGCGGTCATTCTGCGCGGGATACATGGACTGCACCACCAGCACTCTCTCCCTCTCTACTCCTCGGGTTAGCCTCAGGTACATCTCGCCATCCGGGAACCTCTTGGCAAATACGGGTACGTGCTCAAGGCCTAGGCGGTCAGCTAACCCGGGGCCTATTCCCGGGTCTCCCGGTAGGCTCAACACTTTCACTGACTCGCACCAACTCACTCGACCAGCGAGCGTTTAATAGCAGGAGGATAGAAACCCAAGACCGCCTCCCTCCGCGCCGGTCTTCGCGCGGCCGGCGTTCTCGAGGCAGCCCGACAGAGTCGAGTGGCGGGTTCGTGGTTAAGCTTGGCGCGCTCTCGGCCGACGAGCCAGAGGTCCTCTCCAGTCCTCGGTGTGGAGAGCGCTCGAGAACGCTCTTCAGGGCTCGCGAGGTCGTGCTAAAGGTGCTTTCTCTCAAGGGTTACGTGTTTTATGGCTCAGCGCTACCATAAGTAGAGCTATAGGGCTAGCGATGCTGATATACCGCCGCGTGTGCCTAGACGGTGCGGCGGAATGCGATGACGGTGCTCTCATAGAGGGTCCGAGGGTCTACGATGCCGTGGATGGACTACTCGAGGAGTTCTCGGAGTTCTTCAGGGAGACCACGGGATTCGCGCTCTGGGCCATGCAGAGGTCCTGGGCCCGGAGGATGCTAGCCGGAGAGTCCTTCGCTCTCATAGCCCCCACCGGAGTCGGCAAGTCGACCCTGCTCCAGGCGTACGGGCTCTACAGAGCCCTGGCTGGCGAGGCGGTTCTCTACGTAGTCCCGACGCGCTCCCTGGTGCAGCAGGTTACGGAGAGGATGAGCGCGCTCGGCAGAAGCGCGGGAGTCGAGGTGCGGAGCGGCTTAGACTCTCTCCGCGCTGGAGTGAGCGTCGTCACGCACATGCTCTTGTTCAGGGAGCGGGAGGCCCTGGAGCCGGCGAGCGTGAACGTGGTGATAGTGGACGACTTTGACGCTCTTCTGAAGAGCTCCTCCCTGCTCGACTCGATACTCCACGCCCTAGGCTTTACTCCAGAGGATATAGACGTCGCGAAGAGCCTCGTCAAGTTGAGGCGCTCCGCCTCTGCTCTAAAGCATGCCAACCCGGAGCACTACAAGCAGGTGGCTAAGTCCGTTGAGGAGCTCGAAGCCCGCCTAGCGAGCAGCATCCGCACCAGGAGGGTGGGGCAGCTCCTCATCGCCTCCGCAACGGGGAGGGGCAGGAGGGAGAGGGTCAAAGTTCTGGGGCAGCTCCTGAACTTCGAAATCGGAAACATTACCGACTACCTGAGGAGCGTCCGCGAGTTCTCGGCACCTCTCGAAGGGACCCGCCTCCGCGAGCTCATAGAGACCCTGGGGAGGGGGACCCTCGTCTTCGTCTCCCGGGATCTGGGTAGGAGCTATGCGAGGAGGCTCGTAGAGGAGCTGCAGAACAGCGGCATCAGGGCGGTCGTCGCTCATACGCCTAGGGCTATCGAGAGTCTCCGCAGGGGGGACGCCGACGTTCTCGTGGGAATAGCGACCTACTACGGGGTCCTTACGCGGGGGATAGACGAGCCGAATCTCATAAAGTCCTCAGTGTTCGTAGGAGTTCCGAAGCTTTCGCTCCCCCTCGATACCTTCCTCTCGAGAACTAGCAACATGCTCGTGACCTTTAAAGTTCTATCCAGCACCTTTGGCCAGGACCCGGATGCGGCTAGACTCTACGAGGTCCTATCCAGACTAAGAGCGTCGGTGCTGAGGATCGTAGATCTGTGCCTGGCGGGCTTCATTCAGCCGTCTAGCCCACGCGTCGAGGAGCTCGTGAACCACGCCTCGGAGATGCGGGATTACCTCAGGAAGCTCATAGAATCAAGGATCTCGTCGACCGGTCGACTGATGCTGGGGAATGCTGTAGCGAGGTCCCTGCGCAGTGGCGTAGTCGTCGAGGTGCCCGATATCTACACCTACATCCAGGGCTCCGGGAGGACCAGCCGGCTCCTCAATGGCAGGATGACTGTGGGGGTCTCGGTCCTACTGTACGAAGACGAGTACGTGTACGAAGCGTTCTTGAAGAGGCTCAGGAGGCTGTTCGAGAGCGACTTTAGAAAGCTGGAGCAGATCGAGCTCTCCGAAGCCTTGCGGCAGGCTGCTGAGAGCAGATCGAGCTCTCTCGGCCCTGGAGACGCGGTCTCCAGGATAGTGCCCACACTGCTGATAGTAGAGTCCCCGACCAAAGCAAGAACCATCGCTAGAATGTTCGGCGGCGGTGGGAAGAGGTACATCGGTGGTGTGGTGGCCTACGAGGCCGTGATCCCAGTTGACCAGACGTACTACGTCACCACTATCGTACCGAGCCTGGGACACGTCTTCGACCTAGCCATCGATAGCGGCGTCTACGGGGTTGAAGTGGATGGAGACGGTAACGTGAGACCGGTCTACACCTCCCTGAAGAGGTGCCGCGAGTGCGGGCACCAGTTCACAGATGAGCTGGACGAGTGTCCCGAGTGCGGATCCTTGAGGATGTACGACAGCATCAGGACTATCAACGTGATGAGGAAGCTCGCGAAGGAGTCCTCCTTGGTCATCATCGCTACGGACGCCGACGAGGAGGGGGAGAAGATAGCCTACGACATCTACGTGTCCTTGAGGCCCTACAACGATAACGTAAAACGTGCCGAGTTCCGCGAGATAACCAGGCGCGGCGTTATCGAGGGAATGTCCTCCTTAAGGGAGGTGGACAGGAGCTTAGTCAAGTCCCAGATAGTCAGGAGGGTGGACGACAGACTTGTAGGGTTCGGACTCAGCAACATACTGAGGGAAAGACTCGGAGAACTCAACGTGGGCGGCGGCAGGGTCCAAACACCGGTCCTCTACTGGATTGTGGAGAGGTACGAGGAGTACGTGAGGGGGAGGAAGTTCGTGGTCTCTGCGGAGCTACCGTACGACGGCATCACGGTGAGGCTCTACGCGGATAGCGAGGAGGAAGCCGCGAGGCTTTCCGCGGAGCTGGAGAGAGGGGTCGAGGTGGTGCCAGTGAGTGAGGAGGTCAAGGTTCTCTATCCCAAGCCCCCCTACACCACTGACACAGCGCTGGAGGAGCTCAGCGAGCACCTTAAGCTCACGCCCGGAGAGGTCATGAGGATCCTCCAGGAGCTCTACGAGGCGGGCTTCATAACTTACCACAGGACTCCCTCGACCAGAGTCTCGAGCTACGGCATAGAGATAGCGAGAGCGTACCTAAGCTCCCTAGGTCTACAGCACCTCTTCGCGCCGAGGGTCTGGAGCGAGAGCGGGGCTCACGAGGCCATTAGGCCCACGAGGCCTCTAGAAGACATAGAACCCGAGTCCATACAGCTGGGGCTCTCGCTCACTAGGAGGCACTACGAGGCATACAGGCTCGTCTTTACGAGGTTTGTAGCTAGCCAGATGGCCCCCTCGAAGCTCCTCTTCAAGACCTATTCGATCAGGTCCCCCTCGGGCGCTGAGATAGCTAGAATAGAGCTACCCGTGCAAGTAGTAGAGGAGGGCTTCACCAAGGTCAGGCCCCCGAAGCTGGTGAAAGTGCCCGACGGGCCCACTGTGGTGAAGCCTAGGTCCGTCAAGTGCTACCGCGGCTCGGTAGTGGGGTTGCTGACCACGGCCGAGGTTATCAGGAGGATGAAGGAGGAAGGAGTGGGTAGACCGTCGACTTACGCTAAGGCCTTAGAAAACAACAGAAGGCACGGGTATGTGGTGATAAGCAGGTACAGGCAGAACCTGGTGCCCACCAAGAAGGGGCTGGAGGCTCTGAGAGTGATCAAAGAAGTGGGGCCTCAGCTAGTGACACCCCTGTACACGGCAAAGCTGATGAGCCTCGCAGAGAGGGTAGACAGGGAGATCCCCTACGAGCTCGCCATCCTAATACCCCTCTCCTCCCTGGCTGAGATAAGAGTAAGCGACGCTGTGAGAGAGTGCGCGCTCGATGCTGACCCGGCGAGCCTCCGAGAGCCCTGCGCCGAAGCTTCCCGGGCTGGACCCGGAGCTCGGTCCACGGATAGAGCGCGGTTCAGTGGACCCGCGTACGCCGGCGTGCTCGCCGAACCGGGCGCCTAGCTCTCGGGGACCGTCTTCCCGCACGGCGATGCGTGGTATCTCACTCCTTTTACGGGGCTAGGACCGGATACGGGTGGTGAGCTGTCGCGTGGGTCTTCAGGGCGGGAGTGCGGTGCCAGCTAGAGCTGGCCATAGGTACGTTCTAAGGGTCGACGGAAAGGGGAGGATTACGATACCCCTGCCAGTTAGGGAGGCTTTGGGTATAGAGCCCGGGGATCTAGTAGAGCTTGCGGTAGACGTCTCCGCGAGAACCGTCGCGATAAGACCCGCAGCCATGGGGGTCTTAGCGAGCTACAGAGTGAGCCTGTCCCAGAGGAAGGAGCTCGTCGACGCTATCTCGACGATACTCGAGGAGGGCTCCGACCTGAGATACGCGGAGTGCTGGGAGTTGGAGTGCGTGGTCGAGGTCTTTGTGATCGACGCAGTGATGGCTGAGAAGATCGCAGAGAGGCTGAGGACAGTGGGGGTAAAGGTAGTGGAGTACGGCACGAGGTAGATTCGCTCCCCCGCCTACCCGCAACCGCAACTCCGGGCATCGAGCACGTGAACTAGGATGCGCGGCGAGAGCGCGGCGACTCCTCTCGAACTTGAGTGGGAGCGGTCCGCTTAGGATACCTCAAACTCTAAGCCGACGCTCTTGAGCGCCTCGATAACCTCCTCGGTCCTGACCCTCTTGTCGAACACTATGGTAACCCTCCTCGTCCCGTCGACCTCCAGCTTTATCTTGTCTACGGTTACCCTCCCCGCGAGCAGATCTGCCTCGCTCTTCCTCGGAGCTACGTACTCCTTTAGCTTCTTGCGGGCATGCGCATAGAAGTAGTCGAAGTTCTCGAGGATCCTAACAGAGTCCTCTACATCCTCGCTACGCCCCCTCTTGTCCCTAAAGTAGCTCAGGACGCGTAGAGCCTCCTCGAGGCCCAGCTCCAGATAGACGTATCCGAGCTGCCTGGTCAACCTGGCCTTCGCCGAGTTCATAAGCCGTGCCCGTGACGTGAGGTCTCTCGAGCTTATTAGTCACGCGAAGCCGGAGCCGCGCGAGAGATCTGACGGCTCTCCGCGCACTTGAAGCTTTTTCAGGCCGACGCGAGTACTAGGAGAGGACCGCTTACCGCGGTCGCTACCGGGGGGTGCCCCGGATGGGATCCGAAGAGCGCGGACCGGAACTGACCCCGGCGGTGGGGAGAGAAGTTCCCAGGACTCTATTTACGGAGACTATAAGGTGTCCCGAGTGCGGGAGTAACAGCTTAAACGTAACAGCCTATCTCGTAAATGTGAAATTTTTCGGCGAGATCGTTTTGGAATCCGGGGAGTGCTCAAGTTGTGGTTTTAGGCACGGGGATGTCTATCTGGCCGACTACGGGGAGCCCGTGAGGTTCGAGGTCAAGGTGACCAAGGAGTCCGGCGACTACCTGTTAGTGAAGTCGTCTTCGGCTACCGTGATCGTACCGGAGTTGGGCATAGAGATAACTCCCGGACCCGCAGCGCAGGGGTATATAACGACGGCGAGGGGAGTGCTTGAGAGAGTGGCCGAGGTCCTCTCGGGGATATGTCGAGAGGATGTAAGGTGCGCGAAGAAGCTGGAGGACGTGGACAAAGCTCTTAGAGGAGAGATAGGTTTCACTCTAATCGTGGAGGACCCCCTGGGAAGGAGTGCTGTTGTCAGAGTTCAGGACTGCGCAGACCTCGATAGGTCTACTTAGCTCTTGGGGTTCGCAGCCTCGGGCCTCTCCTGAGTTCATCGGGCTCCCGCGGACCTCCCCCCGTCAGGGCAAATCTCTCTATCCCCTCACTAGCCCGTAGGGGGCTTCCCTCCCCGGGGCCCTTTCATCTGAAGGCGCGCTCCCCTCGAGGAATCCGCCACCCCATTTCTGGAACGCTTCCTAGCGGAGTTGTGCGGGTCGAGGGTCCGGACCCTCTATTCGGAGCTCATCGACTTATCTTCAGTCTCCCACGTCCTTCCGTGCGAGTAACGCGGGGCCCTCCCCCCGCATCATGAAGGGGTCCTCACCAGCTCGCCTCGGGGACCCTGAGCACTGAGTGTACCGCCAACGGTTGTCCCGCGACGAGCGGTAGTGCTCGCACCGAATCCGACCTGGAGCGTCCACTCAGAGCGCTGACACGAACTAAGCCCGCTCGGTAGCTCTCTTATCGAGGGAGGTCCGGGTTGCTGGTAAAATAAAAAAAGGAAATATATGAGACTAACGGATCGGTATTTGGAGGTGTAAAAGTGACTAGTGGCGACATAGAGTTCGCCTACTTAGTGTATCCTCCCCGGCAGAGGACGCGGTATGCTAAGATAGTCACCTTCAGGATCTCTCCGGAGCTTAACGAGCTGATCACAGTCGCCGCGAGGAGGACCGGCAAGTCCAAGAGCGAGTTCATCAGGGACTCCGTAGTGGAGTTCGTGAGGTTCCTAGAGACGAGCTTGGGGGCGGAGGTAGACCTGGCTAGGTACCTGCTCAAGTCTGAGAGGAAAGACAAGGAGAGGCTCGAGGAGTCCGTAGTACTTTTGTGATTACCTCAAAGCCCTTTTAGTCTTCACGGTCCTCCGAGGTGGAGGAGCCGTGCCCCCTCTTTGGTCGCTTGATTAGAAGAGCCGCTGAGGAGGCTCTCCTGAAAAGCCTCGCGTTGATACCCAGGAACTCTACCAGGACCGCTCCGAGGGACGGAAGAGCCCCCTCCCCGGAGTAGACTTCGGCGACCCTCCTCCAGTCTATCTTCATGATCACGATAGTCAAGTATACGGTCAATGCTCCGACGCCCAACGCCGCGAAAGGATTCGCCGTGAGCTCCTCGCCCAAGAGGTCAATTACGATCTTGAAGTACGTAGAGGCTATCCAGACCATGATAGTCTTACCTACGAACACTCCGGTGAGGTAGTAGACCAGCGGATACCTGGCGACTCCCAAGGGGACGTAGAGCATATCGTCGGGCACCGGCGTCGCAGCGAAGAGTATTATTAGCGGGAACGCCACTCTCCTCGCGCGGCTCGCGAAATGCTTTAGGTTGTCCTTGGTGGTCTCGCTTAGCTTAAGCCTGAAGCCCGCGGCAACGGAGTAGACTATGAGTTTCCCCAGGGTCGAGCCTGCCGCCGAGGCCAGTATCAGTGCTACGTACGCGGGCAACCCGAGCCTTATCCCCTCTCTAGCCGCGTAGCCGGCTACTACCAGGAGGTATGGGACCCCGACGAAGGGCAGGGAGTTGGACGCCAAGCTTATCGCAAATACTCCGAGATAGCCCCCGTACGCGCTTACGAGCTCTAGCAGTGCTTTGAGCATACGCGCGGTCGAGTAGCTCTGGTCGAGGAAGATTATATATATTCGCTGCGCTGAGACCGCCGCCTCCCGGTCGATCCCTCGACCAGGTTTCGGCCCGCTAGAACCGCGGCAGCCGAGGTCTTTTCCGTGCTTAAACCCTTCCAGTGCTGCTAGGACTGCGCGGCACCGATGAGACGACTATTTAAAGCTTCGAGACGGGATGTAGTCTGGAGGGGTCCATGTCCCTACCACCCGAGCTGGAGAAGGTTGTTGAGCTAACCAGAGCTCACAACAGGTGGAGGAGGCTTGAGTGCATCAACATGATAGCTTCCGAGAACGTCATGTCTCCTCTAGCTGAGGCGGCGTACCTGACGGACATGATGCATAGGTATGCCGAGGGTAAGCCTAGGAGGAGGTACTATCAGGGGAACATCTACACCGACGAGGTGGAGCTCCTCGTCATGGATCTCATGAGCAGGCTCCTCAAGGTCAAGTACGTGGAGCCTAGACCCGTAAGCGGAACCGTGGCCAACGCCGTGGTCTTCCGAGTCCTGGCCAACCCCGGGGACAAGGCCCTCATAGCCCCAGTTCAGGCGGGAGCTCACGTGTCTCACACGAAATTCGGAACCCTGGGGGCTCTAGGGATAGAGCACATAGAGCTGCCGTTCGACCTAGACTCCTGGAACATCGACGTAGACAAGGCCGTGAGGATGATTGAGGAGGTGAGACCCAGGCTTGTCACCCTCGGCGCCTCCGTCTACCTGTTCCCCCACCCGACCAAGGAGATAGCCGCGGCAGCGCACTCCGTGGAGGCTAAGGTCGTCCACGACGTAGCCCACGTGCTAGGCCTCATAGCTGGCAATAGGTGGCCCAACCCGATACACGAGGGCGCTGACGTAGCCACGACGTCCACGCACAAGACCTTCCCGGGACCCCAGGGTGGTGCTGTATTCACAGACGACGAGGAAATGTACAAGCAGGTCTCCAGGTACGTGTTCCCGTGGTTCGTGAGCAACCACCACCTGCACAGGCTTCCGGCAACGGCGGTCACGGCCGTCGAGATGATGTACTTCGGCGAGCAGTACGCGGACCAGATAGTGAGGAACTCCAAGGCGTTTGCGGAAGCGCTGGCGGAGGAGGGGTTCAAGGTGCTCGCCGAGCACCTGGGCTACACGCAGTCGCATACGATAGTCGTCGACGTGAGGCCTCACGGCGGTGGAGCTAAGGTGGCGAAGATGCTCGAGGACGCGAACATCATAGTCAACAAGAACCTCCTACCCTGGGACCCGCCTGAGGCCGTGAGAGACCCGAGCGGCATCAGGCTCGGAACGCAGGAGATGACCCGCTTTGGGATGAGAGAGGACGATTTCAGGTACGTGGCGCGGCTTATAAGGGAGCTCGCCATAAACGGGAGAGACCCGAGGGAGGTTAGAAAGAAGGTCGTTGAGTTCCGCAAGGACTTTCTGGAGGTCAAATACGGCTTCAACATACCCAAGGATCTCGAGGAGAGCCCGATCAAGATCCCAATGCTACTCTGAAATCCCCGGGTCCGGAGAGCGGGGAGGCTCGTCGAGGTCGCGAGACGTAGCTTTCGAGCAGTGGAGCTTGTACGCTTCTCTACCCATCCAACGGAGGTCGAGGAGTCCTAAAGACGAGCGTGCTTCGACCTCCCGCGCGGGGTCGTTAGCCCGGAGACTGCTCGCGGAGCGCTCAGCGCGAGTGCGGAGCGGCAGTCGTGAAGTCGACTACCCAACAGCGGCAGGGCCACCGACCTCCTCACGATGTAGTGTTGGTGGGCGGCGTGACCGCGGTCTCGTTGACTGCTATGCTCGGCGTAGTGGTTTCCGGAGCCCCGGGGAGGGTCGGGGTTCCGGTGCCCGTCTCCAGCCCGCCGCTACCGGTTTCGGTGGTGAGCAGCTTATTGCCGTAGACCCCCAGGGCTACAGCGGAAGCTATCAAGGCCGCGAGGAGCAGGACCCCTGGGAGGCTTCTCCTCTTCTGCTTCGGCACCTGGCGACCCGCTGCGTTAGTTCAAATCTGAAATATATAGGCCGGGAGGTGCGGCTGCGCTGGGGCCTCTATTTATGTTCGCCGGAGTAAGCGCGCTGGTGGTGCGGTGGTTAGACTCAGGCTGTACGGCTCTCTTAGAGCCGTAGCGGGCAGCGCCGAGCTGAGCCTGGAGGCGTCTAGCTTAGCCGAGCTACTGAGAGTACTGAAGGAGAGGTACGAGAGGCTCTCAGAGCTCCTAGACGCGGAGGGCTTCGTGGTATTAGTGAACGAGAGGCCCGTACCGGCAAGCGAGCTCGACATGAAGCTCGATAGAGAGGACGTTGTTGACCTACTCCCGGTGGTCTCCGGCGGCAGTTGACCGCGCTCTCCACTCGAGGCACCAAGCGCGGGCATTCTCCGGGACTCGCCTGCGCGCTGTGAAATCCCCCGGGACCATCTTATGGGGTTCTCGGGACAAAGCGGTGAGGCCCCTTCACGATGCGAGGGGGGCTTGCATTGAACTCGCGGTGCGGTGCCGGGTAGGAACGGCCGTGCTGCCACTCAGGCGTGCGCGCCTACATTCAGAGCATCTCAGAGCCCCCCGAGAGCTCTCGCTCCTTATCACGATCGTTAGTCTCCGGGTACTCGTTGTTTTCCTGGGACTTTCACTTCGCCACGGGAGCCCCACAGCCCACTGGAGTTGCGAGAGGCCGTGAGCCTGACGAAGCGGAATCTTCTCTAGTCTAAAGCGGGGAGACCGCCCCCTGAGGAGCTTAGAGCACCGCCTTAAGCCGCCGCAAGGGCCAGCTCATCACCGGAGACTGGGGGCGAGCGAGGCTCGCAGTCCTATCCCGGAGAGAAAACTTCTTAGCAGGAGGACAGCCCGGGTTCCGGGAGAGGCCGTGCGAGGGCGCGGAGCGAACCGGTCGTCGGAAGGCTTCATAAAAGCTTAAATAGAAGGGTTTCATGTAGAAACTATGGGATCCGGTATGGCGGAGAAAGCTAGGGCCGCGCTGGTACCCACTCAGGGCATACCGGTGCTAATACTCAAGGAGGGCTCTACTCGGACTGCGGGATTCGAGGCCCTGAGAAACAACATGATGGCAGCGATAACGGTAGCGGAGATGCTGAGGACCACCTACGGACCCCGCGGGATGGACAAGATGCTAGTCGACACGATCGGGGACGTGACCATAACGAACGACGGCGCTACAATACTCGACAAGATGGACGTCCAGCATCCCGCTGCTAAGATGCTAGTCCAGATAGCCAAGGGCCAGGACGAGGAGGTGGGCGACGGAACCAAGACCTCAGTCATATTCGCCGGGGAGCTACTCAAGGCAGCCGAGGAGCTCCTAGCTAAGAACGTCCACCCGATAGTCATAGTCAACGGTTACAAGAAGGCCCTAGAGGAGGCCACCAGGTGCGCCAACGAGATAGCGGAGGACGCAGACGCGCAGGACTTCGAGATGCTCAAGAAGGTGGCATCGACCGCTCTAACCAGCAAGGCTGTTCACGGGGTTAGGGACCACTTCGCGGAGATAGCCGTTAAAGCGGTGTGGCAGATAGTCGAGGAGAGGGGCGGAAGAAAGTACGTCGACATAGACAACGTACAGATAATAAAGAAGCACGGAGGGTCGCTCGCCGATACTAAGCTGGTCTACGGGATAATCCTGGACAAGGAGGTAGTTCACCCGGGGATGCCGAAGAGGGTCGAGAAGGCCAGGATAGTCCTCCTCGACGCCCCACTGGAGATTGAGAAGACCGAGATAGACGCTGAGATAAGGATCAGCGATCCGGAGCAGATGAGAAGGTTCCTCGAAGAGAAGGAGAACATACTCAAGTCGATGGTCGATAGGATAGTGTCAGTTGGAGCGAACGTCGTCATATGTCAGAAGGGTATAGACGACGTAGCCCAGCACTTCCTGGCCAAGAAGGGTATACTAGCAGTGAGGAGGGTCAAGAGGTCGGACATGGAGAAGCTGGAGAGAGCCACCGGAGGGAGGATAGTCAGCAACATCGACGACCTCAGCGAGAAGGACCTGGGCTACGCGGAGCTGGTCGAGGAGAGGAAGGTGGGCGAGGACAAGATGGTGTTCATCGAGGGTACC
>CALKCU010000023.1 GCA_938083005.1 uncultured Sulfolobales archaeon
CCACCAGCCGGTCTCCTCGTTGTGCCAGTAGAGGTGAACGACCGTGCTGCTGATCGGAACGTCGCCCTCGTCGTAAGCGCCGTTGAAGTTGTAGTCCCAGAGCGCATGGCCGCTTATCTCTACGCGCGACATTTCCTGGCAAACCGCGACGACGGTGCTAGAGCTCCGGCCCGTCCCCCCTATGGTGGCCACGCTCTCATGCTCGTACACCTCGCCGAGCGCTGGATCGTACTCGAAGGCCATTTCGTAGGTCCAAGAGGCGCCCCGCTCGTAGTCCGGGGGTAGCTGTCGGTATCGGTCACGCTAGCGTACAGCGTCGTGCCCGCTTGCCCGCAAGCGCACGCTCGCTATAGGACGCAGTACGGCCACGGATAAGAGCACCAACACCCCTGGTATACCGCTTCTCATCGTGCTCGCTTGTCAATACTATATGTTCGAAGAATAGAGCCATTCGTTTTAAAAGATAAGGAAATGGAGAGATTTTACAGACATCGTTCGCTATTGTAAGTAGTCCACACAAGCCTTTCCGAACAGCTTTAACTCTGTAAGTATTTACAGCTTCTTCCTTCACTTACGACAAACGTTTCACCACGAGCTCCCGCGGAACCCCGCCCCCACGTTCGGGGGTTTCGCTCGAGGCTAGCGGACAATGCTTCGCGAAACTATCTCCGAGGCCCAGCACGCACCGCCCAGGCTTCAACTAGGGGGAAGCGAAGCCGCGGGATCCGGGGGATGGTGCGGGGGGTGGGATTCGAACCCACGCAGGCCTACGCCATCGGGGCCTCAGCCCGACCCCTTCGACCTAGCTCGGGCACCCCCGCCGAAGTGAGTGGGAGAAAGAGCGAAAATAAGCTTTAGCCTATCGCGGGGGTGAGGTCCGCGCACGTTAGGTAATAAAACGTTCCTTGCCCCTGGTAATCTCGGAGCGAGGATGAGTGAATGGAGTCGGATGGTCGGAGAGTCTCTCGAGCTCGGGCCAGACAAGGACACGGTACTGGAACTGGTTAGGAGGTCCACCGACGGGAGGAGGCAGGTCATCGTCAGCTCCGTCGGTGTTTTCGGTAGCGCTGGCAGGTACCTAACATACCTGCTCAACTCCCTGACGGGCGTGAGCGCCTTCTACGTGGAGCCTCACGAGCTCATGTACTACGTGGTACCGTACGACGAGGGCCGCGAGATCGACGTGCTGCTGGTGGTGACTCCCGGGGGCGCCAACGACCTCTACATGCTCCTCGACCAGCTTATCCTGACCGGGCATAGGGTTGCTCTGGTATCAGAGCCTCTCCCGGAGGTCATCAAGCGCAGGCTCGGCGGTGTAGACGCTGTGGAGGTCTCCTGGAGCAGCATGGGCCTGCTAAAGCTACTGGTTCTGCTCGCCTACTCCGTGTCCAGCGTCGGCAGGAGGGAGTTGCACGCGAGGGCGCGGAGGATAAGGGAGGAGTGCCTCTCGCTAGCCGAGGTGGCCGACGAGCTCGTTGAGAGGTACGATGAGGAGCTGAGGGTGATCAGGGAGGCGCTGTCGGAGCCCTACGTAGTCACTTACACGCCCACTCTCGAGCCAGCCGCGGAGCTAGTGGCTTCGGGGCTCAGCAAGGGCCTAGCTGTAGTAGCCGGGGTCCAGAGGGCCTATCTCTACGTAGGAAAGATTTTCAGCAAGGTACTAGCTTTCACGACGGACGTCGAGGTGCACGCGCTAAGGTATCACCTAAACAGAGTGATCGAGAGAGGCGCTACCGTGAGCGAGGTGAGGCTGAGGACGGACCCCCTGACGGCACCCCTCTACGCTCTGCTCCTAGTGTACCACGCCGCGGCAGTGAAGTAGGATGAGGCTGGCCCTCCTCACGGGCTCGACCGGAGTCCTAGGTAGGAGACTGGTCCCGTATCTAGCGCAGGGCTATAGGCTGGTACTCCACTACCGGAAGTCTGAGGACGTTCTCAAAGCTCTCCTCGAGGACCCCCTGGTCAGGAGGTCCCTCGCTGGGGTAGTGAAGTGGGACTTCAGCGAGGGAGACCTCGAGGGCTTCGTCGGGGAGGTGCTCAGGATCGGTGTACCGGACCTAGTGATACTCTCCGCGTCGTACTACGACTCGACGCCGCTGGAGAGGGTCAGCGAGGCGCTCTTCGAGTACCTGGCGAGGGTGAACCTGGTGGCACCGTCTTACATAGCACTGAGGCTAGGCATGAAGATGGATGGGGGACTCGTAGTGTTCCTCACGGACATGATAGCCACGTCCGGTCACGAGGTGTACGTCGGTATAAAGCCCTCGCTACCCTACGTAGCCTCCAGAGGGGGTCTCCAACACGTGGTCAGGTACTTAGCGAAGGAGCTAGCCCCCAGGGTGAGGGTCGTCGGGATCGCGGTGGGCTGGGTGGACAACCCCAGGGCAAGCAAGGAGCTGAGGGAGGCGGCCTTGAGGTCTGTACCGACCAAGGCCTTCGTAGACCCGGGGGAGGTGTATCAGCTTATAGAGCTAGCCGTGAACACCCCGAGCCTCAACGGAGTCTTCCTGACGATAAGCGGAGGGATATAGAAGGAGGGCTCAGCCGCGGGTTCAGATATCATCTCTCATCCCTTGTAAGACTCATCACCGGCTAGCCTCTCCCGGCGGGTTTATCTGATTCGCTACTTAAATCTTTCAACCATGAGCTGCCACTGCTTAGAGGTCTTGGACCCGAACCGCGGGTCGGCGGCGCTGTCGCCCCCTACGACCGAGACCCGAGGCCCCCGGAGACCGGTCCACGGCTCCGTCACATAATACCGAGGCGCCCGCGCTCTACGCTCTTCCGCATACTCCCGTCGGCGGAACGCTGTCGCAAAGTTCCAGCGTGTATAAGTTACCCCGGGGTTCTATAGGGCAGGGACGAGTTTGCTGCTGGCGGATGACGCGGTAGCTGAGGTTATTAAGAGAGCGCTGGGGGAGAGCAGGGTATTCAGGAATAGGGAGGCTCTCTCGTGCGACTACATACCCAACAAGCTACCCCATAGGGAGGAGTACATCAAGAGGCTGGCCGAGCTCCTATCCCCCCTCTTCAGGGGCGAGAAGCCGAGCAACGTGCTTATCTACGGACTCACGGGGACTGGCAAGACGGCCGTCGTCAAGTACGTGGTGAGGCGCTTCACGGAGTACGCAAAGAAGGCCGGCATAGACACGTTCAAGTTCGCCTACGTGAACTGCCGCAACGAGGACACGAACTACAGAGTCTTGCTTAAGATAGGGACGGATCTCGGCGTCAGGATTCCGTTCACCGGACTCTCCGTAGCCGAGCTCCACAACAGGTTGCGGGACTACGTGGACTCGAGGAGGGTAGTCGTGAGCGTCGTCCTAGACGAGGTGGACTTTCTCGTGAAGAAGGTAGGCGACGACCTCCTCTACAGGCTAACCAGGATCAACGAGGAGCTCTCTCAGAGCAACGTGAGCATAGTCGGCATAACCAACGACGTGAAGTTCATCGAGACTCTGGATCCGCGAGTGAAGTCGAGCCTCGGCGAGGTCGAGCTCGTCTTCCCGCCGTACGACGCTATCCAGCTGGCCGACATACTGAGGGAGAGGGCAGCGCTAGCGTTCAGGGAGGGGAGTCTCGAGGAGGGAGTGATAGAGTATTGCGCCTCCGCGGCGGCCAAGGAGCACGGGGACGCTAGGAGGGCTCTGGACCTGCTCAGGCTCGCTGGGGAGATAGCGGAGCGCGAGGGAGCGTCCAGAGTAAGCGTAGAGCATGCCAAGAGGGCCAGAGAGGAGATAGAAGTAAACGCAGCGGCGGAGGTCGTCCGAACCCTGCCCCACCACGGCAAGCTGGTTCTCCTATCCCTAGCGGCTATGGGCGGCTTCGCCGAGAGCACCGGCAGCCTCTACCTAGTATACAGGAGGGTATGCGAGGGTCTCATGATCGAGCCCCTTACGCAGAGGAGGATCAGCGACATAGTGAGCGAGCTCGACATGCTCGGCGTCCTGATGTCCAGGGTCGTCAGCCGGGGTCGGTACGGGAAGACGAGGGAGGTGAGCCTGGGCGTGGATCCCGCTATCGTAATAAAGGTGCTCAGCTCAGACACTAAGCTCGGAGAGTATGTTAAGCTACTTAAGGTTGGCGGGATTAGATGACGGGTTCTTCCCCCCGGACTACAAGAGGCTGAAGCTAAAGACGTTCCTGGTGGGCACTCTCTACCTAGGGAAGAGACCTGTGGACATCAGAGTGAGAGCCATCACCGTCGACGGCACCGAGGGAACCGAGAGAGCCCTCGAGATACTCAGGGATCTGAGGGGAGCCGACGTGGTCTTTCTAGACGGGGTTACCGTAGCCGGGTTTAACGTGATAGACCCGGACTCCCTGCTCGAGCTCACCAAGTCCGTGGTGGTGATTTACAAGTTCGAACCGGACGTAGGGAAGATAGAGAGAGCCCTCAGGCTCCACTTTGCCGACTGGGAGAGGAGGTACAGGGTGATACTCAAGGCGTACACGAGGTCGAGCCTCGTGGAGACCAGGTGGAAGACAATGAGGATAGCGGTCTTCGGCGACGCGGGTGTAGACGTCAGCGCGCTGATATCGTACACGCAGTTGGTATCGCCCATCCCGGAACCCCTTAGGGTATCGGACCTCGTCGCCTCAGCCCTCTCGAGGAGCGCTGCTATGCTGAGTAGCCTCCGCGACGGATAGACCACGCCAATAGAAGGGTTCACTAAAGCTTGCGGACACGCTCGGAGGGAGTGGCGGCCTAACGGTTGGCGCAGAGGAGGCCCCCCAGTGCTAACCCCGGTGGAGCGCGAGATCTGGCCGGCGATTTTGCGTAGATCAGCCACGCTAGTGGCAAACTCGTTCAGAAGCGCGGCTACAGCTAGCGGAGAGACGTGCCGAGCGGTACCTCTCCGGCGATAGCTGACCGGCTTCGGCTATAGCACCTCCTCCGCGGGGAACTCCTCTGTCACCCTGCGCAGGGCCCCGACCTCCTCGAGCTTCTTGTAGATGTTCTGGACCGCCTGTACCACCTCCTCCTCGCTCTTAGCCCCCGTTATGACCATCTTACCGCTGCTGAATATCAGGAGGACTACGCGCGGATTGCTCATCTTGTGGATGAGTCCGGGGAACTGCTCGGGCTCGTACATCACGTTTTCTAGGTACTCCGCCGCTATCTCTAGGTTCACCTCCGTGTTCAGGTTCGCGGAGGCTACGACGTTCTGTATCTGTATCCTAGGCTTCCCGGTGACGATGATCCCGTGCTTGTAGAAGAGCCTGAGTATCCTCTTGAACCCCTTAATGAGGGACTCCGTCTTCTTGGCCCCAGTTATGACCATCTTGCCCGTCCCGAAGACCAACGCGGTGAGCTTGGGGTTGTCGAGCCTCAGAACGAGCCCCGGGAACTCCTCCGGATCGTACTCGACGTTGGGCACGGATCTGGCTATGGCGTTTAGGTCGAGGCTCTGGTCCAGAGTAGCCGTGGCGACTATGTTCTCGATTTTAATCAAGGGGGTAACTTTGCTCATAGCACCGCACCCCAGTAGCGGGTCTAATAAAGTTTATAAACGCGACCATCCTCCCGAGCTCTCAAGGGACGCTCGGGGCAGGGAAAGAGTCGGAAGCGCGGCAGCTCCCGCAGGTCGCCCGTTATAAGCGGTATAAGGCTTGTTCTGCGGGAGTGTGAGGCTGGAGCTGGCGCCCGGACTTGAAGTGGTCGACGAGCTCCCGCTGGTCTACTCCAGAAAGCACAAAGCGCTGATTCTAGCCGACGTCCACATAGGGTACGAGGAGGAGGTCTCCATGAGAGGGGGCTTCATACCCCGCTTCCAGCTCAGGAACGCTATGAGGATCGTGGAGGAAGCCCTTAGCAGAGTGAGCGCCGATGCGATAGTCTTCGCCGGGGACGTAAAGCACCTCTTTAACACCCTAGGCAGGCTGGAGAGGCTAGAGCTGGTGGAGCTGCTGACCCACGTCAAGAGGCGCGTCGGAAAGATTGTAGTGGTCCGGGGGAACCACGACAACTTCTTACCCCGGGTCAGGAGGCAGGTCGAGTTCGAGATCGTGGACAGCTACCTCATGCCGCCGTACCTGGTAGTGCACGGTCACAAGCCTCTCGGAGGAGGGTCGCTGTCGCAGCAGTGGGATTACCTCGTCATGGGCCACGAGCACCCGAGCATAGCGCTCAGGGACCCTCTGGGCGTTGTTGGGAAGTTCTCGTGCTTCCTCGTCGGGAGGATACCCACCCTCGGGAAGGGGGTATTGGTTCTACCAGCCGTCGGAGCCTATCAGACGGGGTCTAGGGTGAGCCTATCGCGGGACACCTACCTGTCCCCGATAATCAAAGAGCTCGTGGACGTGGAGACCTTGAGGCCCATCGTGATAGGCTCCGACGTCGGGGTTCTGGAGTTCCCAGAGCTCAGGGAGCTATACGACGTGATAGCTCCAGCGGTTCACGCTGAGCTGGGAGTCTCCGCGGTCCGCGAGGACTCTTCTCGTAGCTAGCTGTCGTACGTGGTCTCCACCGATGGGGATCGGACAGCCCTCTCGAAGGGTGAGCAGAGCGCTAACCGCGGGCAGAACAGCTATCGGGAGCCTGTCGACCCCCGTCAGTGTGAACTAGTGTCTTCACCTCTCCAAGGCTGCCCACTTCATCATCTGAGTCTGAGTGCGCACCGGGGCTAATAACTTTGTCTCCCTCGTATATTTATATGCCTCGCAGTTAATCACTCCCGGACTAGCGCGGTGTAGGAGATGTCCTCGCCCCTGCTCGAGGTAAGGGACCTGCGGATATACTACTACACTCTGACCGGGATAGTGAGAGCCGTCGACGGAGTGAGCTTTTGGATGGCGGAGGGCGAGGTCCTCGGCATAGCTGGGGAGTCGGGGTGCGGCAAGTCGACCCTGGGCTACGGCCTCCTGGGCCTCGTCCCGCCCCCGGGGAGGATCGTGAGCGGATCCATCGTCTTGGACAGGACGGACGTAACCAAGCTAAGACCCCCCGAGCTCAGGAAGGTAAGGTGGGCTAAGGTCAGTATGATCTTCCAGGGGGCGATGAACGCCCTCAACCCTGTCTATACCGTGGGACACCAGCTGGCCGAGCCCCTGGTGCTCCATAGAGGCCTCAGCGTGAAGGAGGCGCTGGAAGTGGCCACCGACATGATCAAGAAGGTGGGGCTGACGCCGGACGTATTGAGGAGGTACCCCCACGAGCTGAGCGGGGGGATGAAGCAGAGGGTCATGATAGCTATGGCGCTGCTGCTAAAGCCCAGGCTCGTGATAGCCGACGAGCCGACCACGGCCCTCGATGTGGTGATCCAGGCCCAGATAATGAACCTATTCAAGGAGCTTAGGAAGATCGAGAGGAACGCGATGATACTCATAACCCATGACCTAAGCCTGATAGCCGAGATAGCTGACAGGACCAGCGTAATGTATGCGGGGAAGATCGTCGAGATAGGTAGCTCGGACGAGGTGTTCGGGAACCCGCTCCATCCGTACACGCAGGGGCTGCTCAGGAGCATCCCGCGGCTCAGAGAGAAGGAGAAGATCACGTGGATACCTGGGGTCCCGCCCGACCTTAGAATGCCGCCTCCGGGCTGCCGCTTCCACCCGAGGTGCCCGTACGCTAGGGATGTGTGCAGGAGTGAGGAGCCCCCGGAGATAGAGGTCGAGAAGGGGCACACCCTTTCTTGCTGGCTATACGCGAGGAGGTGATAGCATGTACCCTAAGCTCATAGTCGAGGAGGCCTACAAGTACTTCCCGCTGAGGAGGTCTCTAGTCGAGATCCTGACGTTCAGGAGGCACAGGTACGTCAGGGCCGTAGACGGGGTAAGCTTTGCCGTCAACGAGGGCGAGATATACTGCCTCGCCGGGGAGTCCGGTTGCGGTAAGACGACGACCGGGAGGCTCGTAGTCAGGCTCATAGACTTCACAGCCGGGAGAGCGCTCTACATGCCGAGGAAGGAGGTGCTCTCCGAGATACCGCCGGAGTACCTGGTCGACGGGAAGTACGTGAACCTGGCCAGCAGGTTGCCTAGGTACGTGGATAAGCTCCTGAGGAGGGACGTCCAGATAATCTTCCAGGACCCGTACGGATCCCTGAACCCTAGGATGAGAATCTACGACATCCTGAAGGAGCCTCTAGATATACACGGGATGGGCTCTACAGAGGACGAGCGGAGGGAGACCGTTTTCAGAGCTCTAGAGGAGGTCAAGCTGACTCCTCCCGAGGAGTTCGCCGAGAGGTACCCGCACATGCTTTCGGGGGGCCAGAGGCAGAGAGTGGCCGTGGCCAGGGCGCTCATACTCAACCCGTCCCTGGTCGTAGCCGACGAGCCCGTCAGCATGCTCGACGTCTCGATAAGGGCCGAGATACTCCAGCTGATGCTGGACCTGAAGGCTACGAGGAACCTCACCTACGTGTTCATAACCCACGACCTAGCCGTGGCGGCCTACATATGTAACAACATAGCAGTAATGTACCTGGGCAAGATCGTCGAGAAGGGTCCCATAGACGTCGTGATCAACAACCCCCAGCACCCGTACGCCAGGGCTCTAATAGCGGCGGTCCCGGAGCCCGACCCGAGGAACAGGTTCAAGATTAGGGAGCTTCCGATAAGTGGCGAAGTGCCCAGCGCCGCGCATATACCCCCTGGCTGCCGCTTCCACCCGAGGTGTCCATATGCTATGGACATCTGTAAAACCGAGGAGCCACCGGAGATAGAGGTCGAGAAGGGGCACACCCTTTCTTGCTGGCTATACGCGAGGAGGTGACCTATTCGTACAGATTATATAAAGTTTCTTAGACAGACTGTTGAAAGCTTATATAGCGTAGCCTTACTACCTAGTGGTAATCCCTCTTGGAGGTAGGCATCAGGGGCTGGGGCGCGTACATACCGAGGTTCCGCCTGAGCGCTTTAGAGGTTGCCGCTCTCTGGGGCTACGACGGTAGGTTACCCAAGGCTCTGGGGATGGTGGAGAAGTCCGTCGCCGAGGAGGACGAGGATGCTGCGACCATGGGCTGGTACGCTGCTAGGGTAGCGATGAGGAGGGCTGGTGTGAGCGGTGACGACATAGACGCGGTGTTCTTCGGCACGGAGTCGAAGCCGTACGCGGTAAAGCCCTCAGCGACGATAGTAGCCGACGCGCTGGGTGTGAAGAGGAGGAAGCTCGCTACCGACCTAGAGTTCGCGTGCAGGGCTGCTGGCGAGGGGATGAGAATCTCCGTGGGGCTGGTGAAGAGCGGCCTCGCGCGGAACACCCTCGTGATAGGCTCCGACACCGCGCAGGCGAACCCCGGCGACCTCCTGGACTTCACGGCGTCGTCCGGGGCCGTGGCCTTCGTCGTAGGACCGGCGAGCGGCTCCGCGGCTGTGATAGAGGCCAGCGTGTCCTACGTCACCGACACTCCCGACTTCTGGAGAAGGGACAGGTCCCCCTACCCCGAGCACGCCGAGATATTCACGGGCGAGCCCGCGTACTTCCATCACATAGTCAGCGCGGCCAAGCTGCTAATGGAGGAGACGGGCCTCAGAGTCGAGGACTTCGACTACGCTGTATTTCACCAGCCGAACGGGAGGTTCCCCCTCCAGGTGGCCAGGATGCTGGGGATACCTCAGGAGAAAGTGCTCCCGGGGCTTGTCACCCCGCATGTCGGGAACACGTACAACGCCTCCGCTCTCCTGGGGCTGGCTAAGCTGCTCGAGGAGGCGCGCCCGAGGAGCAGGGTCCTCCTCGTTACGTTTGGGAGCGGCGCCGGGAGTGACGCCTTTAGCATAGTAGTCCAGGACTCCGCGCCCGAGCTGGCCAAGATGGGACCGAGGGTCGCGGATATGATGAACTCGAGGGTCCGAGTTTCCTACAGCGAGTACAGCAAGTTTAGGGGGCTCCTCCTGAAGAACGTGGGTGGTTAGGATGGGAGCGTACGTAGTAGGTGGGGCAGCGCTCAAAATCGATAGACACTTTGAGCTAGGCTACAAGGACCTGGCCTACAGGGTCGTGAGGGACTGCCCCGAGTGCTCGGACGTCGACTACGTGATCGTAGCGTCGGCCCTCCCGGAGCTCTCGGCTCACCAGGTCGACCTCGGCATCCACGTAGTCCAGTGGATCGGGAGGAGAGTACCAGCGCTCAGAGTGGAGTCCGGGGAGTCCTCGGGGCTAGCCGCGGTAGACCTGGCGGCTTCCCTAGTGAGCTCGGGTAGGGCCAGGAGGGTGCTGGTCCTGGGGGTTGAGAAGGTCACCGAGTACCCGACGTACACTGCCAACTACTTCTACTCTCTAACCCTCGACTACGAGTACGAAGTCCTGAGGGGGATCAGCCCGCCCGCCTACGCTGCCCTAGCGATGAAGGAGCTTATGAACTCCGGTGTGAGGCGCGAGTGCTTCAGCGGCTGGGCGATCAGGATGCACGAGAACGCGGTGTCCGTGCCGCACGCCATGCTCAGGTTCAAGATATCGCTCGAGTCCTTCAAGGACTCCCAGGTCCTCGCGGAACCTCTCACTCTCTACGACAGCTTCGCCTCCGGTGACGGAGCTGCGGCCGTGGTCGTGTCGTCGAAGCCTAACGAGGGCGACTCCTCCCCGGAGATAGTCTACAGCGGAGCAGAGGTAGGGCTACCAGCCTACCTGAGGGATAGGGTCTCCGACCTCACGGCGTCGGTGGGGCTTCTGAGGAGGGCTGCGGAGAGGCTCGGGCTAGACTTGAGGAGAGCCGCGGTGGAGCTCCACGACAGTTACACTGTATACCCGATAGCCATACTGAAGGGCCTCGGGTATCTGGACGATAGGTGCGACCTAGGGGGGTTCGAGTACCTGAACCTCAGCGGTGGGCTTAAGGCAAGAGGCCACCCAGTTGGTGCTACCGGGGTTTACCAGGTCTACGAGATCTTCAAGCTCATGACCGACGGGCTGGGCGGCAGGACGGCGCCCGCAGAGTACGGCCTAGCGCACTCGATGAGCGGTCCGGACAACTCTTCTCGGGTAGTGGTACTGAGGAGGTGAGACCCCTTGAGACTCTCCCCGCAGCAGTTCTGGAGGATAAGGGAGAACCAGTACAGGCTCTTCATTACCGTCTGCGGGTCCTGCGGGAGGAAAGCGATACTCAAGAGGCCGGTGTGCCCCTACTGCGGGTCCGACAGAGTGCACCACGTCGAGTCCTCGGGGCTCGGAGTGCTCGAGAGCTTTACGAAGGTGTACTACAGGAGAAACTCCAGCGAGGACGACCTACCCAAGTTCATCGGAGTCGTCAGGCTCACCGAGGGAGTGAGAGTAGTGGGAGAGATCGTGGGGGTGGGGGCTGACGAGCTGAGGGAGGGCATGGAGGTCGAGGCCGTCCTGAGGAGGTACGCGTCTGACGACCCGTACGGAGTCATATACTACGGCATAAAGTTCAAGCCTGTTTAAAGAGGATAAGCTACCGTCGCAATTGTATAAAAGCGTTATTTTTTACTTTTGCTAGCGAGTCGTGGTGTAAGCGTGGACTACGCTAAGTTCATAGCCAGGGCGTCGGAGGTCTTCAAGGCCTCCGAGATCCGCGAGCTACTGAAGGTCGCGGAGGCCCGCAAGCTCATAGTATTCGCCGGCGGGATGCCCGATCCCCAGACCTTTCCGCGGGAGTCTCTCGCTAGGATAGCCTACGAGGTCATACTGAACTACGGGGACAAGGCCCTCCAGTATGCTCCCACGAAGGGAGTCACGGCGTTCAGAGAGACCTTGCTCAGGTTCTTACAGAGCAACGGCGTAGAGGTGACCAGCGAGGACGACTTGATAGTCACAACAGGGTCCCAGCAGGGACTCGACATAGTAGCCAGGACCCTGATCGACCCCGGGGACATCATAGTGATGGAGAACCCGACGTACTTAGCGGCCCTAGCGGCCTTCAGAGCCTCTAGGCCGAGCATAGTCGGGATCCCGATAGACGAGCTCGGGATGAAGACCGACGTTCTGGAGGAGAAGCTGAGGGAGCTGAGCTCGTCCGGGAAGAGCGTTAAGTTCGTGTACACAATCCCGGTGGCCCACAACCCGGCCGGGACGTCCATGAGCTCGGAGAGGAAGAAGCACCTCCTAGAGTTAGCGTCCCGGTACGACTTCATAGTAATCGAGGACGACCCCTACTCCTTCTTCGTCTACGACGAGGCCGACGTGACTAAGCTGAAGACCCTGGACCGAGAGGGGAGGGTCGTCTACCTGGGCACCCTCAGCAAGATACTCTCCCCGGGGATGAGGGTCGGGTGGACTCTGGGCCCCAAGCAGTTGGTGGACGTCTTCGAGAGGGCCAAGCAGAGCATGGACCTCCACACCTCATCGCTCTCGCAGTATATAGCCAAGGAGGCTATCGAGAGGGGGATCGTCGCGGAGACTATAGAGAAGGCCAAGAGGATCTATAGGGTTAAGCGCGACGTCATGCTGGAATCCCTATCCGAGAACATGGTCGAGAACTCGTGGTGGGTCAAGCCGGTCGGGGGGCTATTCCTGATGGTGTGGTTGCCGCCGGAGATCGATACCAAGGCCATGCTTCCGGAGGCCGTAAACGAGGGCGTAATCTACGTACCGGGTGCGTCGTTCTTCGTCGACGAGGGCGGTAGGAACACCCTGAGACTCAACTTCAGCTACCCGAGCGTAGACGAGATAAGGACGGGAGTGGAGATCCTGGGCAAGCTCGTCAAGAGGAAGCTGGGAAGAGGCTAACCCGTTCGTCCTCGGATACTCGTCGTTTTTCTACAAGGACCCCACTCGCACGCGGGGGCATCGCAGTCCCCATGGGTTTGCGGACGGCCGTCGAGCCCGGCCGAGCAACCCCGAAGCGGCTCGGACCGCTACTCCCACCGAAGGCCTCGTCGCGGATGCCGGCTCACCGCGGGACCTGAAGCAAACCGAGACCCGCAAGCCTCGGAAGCAGCAGCGAGAAGGCTGCCTGCCTAAGTTCTGCTCCGCTTCACGACCCGCCCGGCTCGCTCCGAACCTCAGAGGGCGCTACGTAAGCTAGGCGACTAAAGTATTTCGCGGATTCCGCTACGGCCTTGAGGTTCTCCATCACCTTGAACATGCTCTCAAGCTCGCGGCTCGCCCTCCGGACCACGCTCAGGGCCTCGGCTACGCTGGGTCTCACTCGGGCTACCGATAAGACCCTCTTCGTACAGCTCGGGAGCGGTACGAGGAGATCCGGCACCAGGGGTGACACGTAGAGAAGCTCTTCGCACCTCCTTACCGCGATACTGTTTACGTACGGATCTAGGGACGCTATGTAAACCACGTCAAAGCTCCTGTCAGGATTCCCCCGAAGGTGCGACCTGATGCCCAGCCTCGCGATCCTCTGGAGCCCGCTCTCGCTACAGCACAGGGCCTCGGCTCTTATCGAGTCCTTGACCAGCCCGGCTAGTACGTACGCCTCGTAGCCGCAACCGGCGATCAGCATGGACGACCCGGAGATCGACGATACCACCGGTGGGAGGTGAGCGAGTAGCGACAGGTAGAGGCCTGTGGTGCCCCCGACGGACTGGGGTACAGGCTCGAGGCACCTGGACTCCAGGCTGGCTTGCTCGGCCATAACGCCGTTCTTGAACAACGCCAGCTCGACGAAGCACCTCGGAGACACTATGACGTTCTCCCCGACTGCCAGGCCCGTTACCCCGTGGCCCAGCTCTACGACTCTGAGCACACCCGCGGACCCGGCGACCTTGCCGTAGGCGTGTGGGAGGTACCCCCTAGCGGCGGCCACGTCGGCGGGCGTGAGGGCCGCGGAGAGGACTTTGACCAGCACTTCGCCCTCCCTAATGGGGGGTGGGGGCATTTCCGTGTATCTCAAGCCCCCAGCTAGGACGACCGCACCTACGCTCCTCACGCTCTTACCTCCACCTCTGCCGTAGGTTAATTAGCTGGGTAAAAATCCTAGAGCTAGGCGGGACGGTGTTCGAGGAGTTCACCGGTAGGTTCTACTACCTGCTCCATCCGAGACCCGTGGTAGTGGTAGGCACGCTATGCCCCAACGGGCGGGCGAACTTCGCTCCCGTGAGCTGGAGCACTCCGGTAAGCGAGGAGCCCCCGGCTGTCGCCATAGCCGTTGACGCTGGTGCGTACACTCGGGAGTGCCTAGACTTCTGCGGTGAGGCGAGCCTCAATGTCCTGAGCCTAGACGATGCGCAGTTGGTCTACGACCTGGGCTCCGCGTCCGGCAGGGACGTTGACAAGGTCTCCAGGTTTAAGCTTGAGCTAGTGGAGAGTGAGAGTATCAGGCCTCCCGGGCTCTCGAGGTCTCTAGCTATACTCGAATCCGGCGCGGCCGGCAGGTACCCGGTCGGCGAGTCGGTGCTCTACGTGCTTGAGGTAAGGAGAGCGAGAGTCCGCAGGGGGACTGCGGATAGATTCGGCTATCTGCTCTCAGAGGGGGTAAACGTGCTTCTCCACGGCAGTGGTCGCTACTTCTACGGAGTAGGCCCGAGGCGGGTAGCTGCGAAGAGGTCTCCCCCTTGAGCGGTAGACTAATGCTCTCCAGCGGCAGGGTCTTCGAGAGCTACTCCCTGCTGGAGAAGTACCTGGAGCTCTGCCCCGAGAAAAGGAGGGCCGAGTCCGTCCCCAACTCCGCAGATGTAGAGTTCGTCAAGTATGCGGCAAGTCGGGGGGCTGTACCTCTGGGGGAGCTTCTTGAGGAGCTAGCCGAGAGATTTAAGGAGAGGCTCGACCCGGACTGCTGCGCAAGGGCTGCGAGGGAGGTACTAAACGCGGAGCTGGACGAAGATCAGGCAGTATGGCTGCTAGCGAAGCAGCTCGCGGGCTGGACCCTTGAAATAGCGGAGGCTCTCGGAGTCGTCAAGCTCAAGAGACTCTTCTAACGCGCTCCGGTCTCTGCTCTCGGCGTGGTACTAGTCCGGGACCCGAATCTCCCACTGCTGAGGGATCCGGGAGCGACAGACTTCGCGGACTGGGGATCGCGGCGTCCGAGCGGGCCTCACTAGTGGAGCGGGCGCAGCCGCTGGCGGGGAAACGCTCCAGGGATCAGGAGATTCTTAGTATAGCCGATCCCCTAACTCTAGCCGCTTTTAAGTCTCTGAGAGCTCTATTCACGTCCTTGAGAGCGTAGGGTTGGGTTTCCACTCTCAGTCCGTACCTCGCGGCTATTTCCAGTAGCTCCCCGACGTCCCTCCTCGTGACGTTTGCGACGCTCCTAACACTCCTCTCAAGCCATAGGTGTTTCGCGTAATCGAGGACTATCGGGGTCTGCTTCCTGATAACGTTGGTTATCAGGACTCCTCCCCTCTCCAGGAGCTCCAGCGCCCTCGCCGTTATCTCCCCGGCGGGCGTGAAGTCTATGGCCCTGTCCAGCCTTCTCGGGGGGTCCTCGTCGGGGTGGCCCGCCCAGTCGGCTCCGAGGTCCCTGGCTAGCTCCCTGTGCTCCGGGCTCCTGCTGAATACGTATATCTCTGAGGACGGGAAGAGCCTTCTCGCAACCTGGATCACTATGTGGGCGCTGGCGCCGAACCCGAAGAGCCCCAGAGTGAGACCGTCCCTGAGGTCAGCGAGCTTGAGGGCCCTGTAGCCGACCGCCCCGGCGCAGAGCAGGGGCGCCGCGCTGACGTAGTCTATGCCCGGCGGGATTCTGTAGACGAAGTCCGCGCGGGCTACGGCGTACTCAGCGTAACCCCCGTTGACGTGGCACCCCGTAGCCCTGAAGTCGCCGCAGAGGTTCTCAAGTCCAGATGAGCAGTAGTGGCATCTCCCGCAGGCCTCGCTGATCCAGGCTACGCCCACAACGTCTCCCTCCCTCGGGTCCCCGACCTCGGGCCCCGCCTCGACAACTCTCCCGACTATCTGGTGTCCCGGTATTACGGGGATCTCGCAGCGCACTCTACCTTCGACTATGTCTACGTCGGTGTAGCACACGCCGCAGGCTAAGACCTTCAGCAGTACCCTGCCCGGGCCGACTACCGGCACTGGGTAGTCCTCCTCTATCACCAGCGGGTCCTCACGCCAGGGCAGGCCAGGGTACCTTCGCGGTAACCCCTCGACCTTTATCTCCACGTTCTCGCGGAGCACGGCAGCTCTCATATCCCGGCTCCGCACCTGGTGTCGAACACGGAGAACATAAGGTCGAGCCCCGGGCCATCGTCTCGGGAGCGTCGGACGGCCCGAAGCGTGCTAATTACGGCATCGCGGAGAAGGTTCTTGGTGAGCGCCCGCTGAACTGCTACCTCAAGACCCCGCCGCGGGCCCTCTCCGCTAGGGGCATCGGTGGAGTGCTCGAGTGCCTGGACGTAGGCTACGAGCTCGTCGACCCTCTCGCAGACATAGGGAAGCTCCTGGCCAGGCTACTGGGCGAGCACCTCAACCCGCCGGTATCGAGAGTAGAGTTCTCGGAGAACGAGCCGATAGGGACGAACTATATGCTGTACAAGTACCGCGCGTTCGACGGGGACCGGTTCGTCGCCTCATGCAGGGCTGTCGTAAGGAGGAGAGTGCTAGAGGAGGTAGTGTGCACGCTCGACGAGTCCCAGGTAACCAGGATCCTGGGATCACCGCTCCGGGAGCCGGAAGAGCCTAGGCTGCAGCCTGCGAGCACCGGGATCGCCGAGAGACCTCCCGGGCAGTTCTACATAGACCACTTCGTGATCTACAGGACCCTGGGTACCCCCCACGTGGATGCCGGTTCCTGGAGGCTCAGGGTCTCGGGCGTAGTTGAGAACCCGCTAGAGCTGTCCCTGGACGAACTAGAGAGGCTGCCCAGAACGTCCCTGGTGAGGGACTTCCACTGCGTCACTGGCTGGTCCGTCCCCTCGGTCCTATGGGAGGGGGTCAGGCTGAAGCTGATAGCAGAGATGGCGAGACCCCGGGAGGGGGCTCGATGGGTACTGCTCTCCGGTCTAGACGGGTACGCAGCGGTAGTCCCCCTCGAGGACTTCGTCTCCGAGGAGGCCCTACTGGTCCTGAGGATGAACGGGAGACCTCTCCCGATAGAGCAGGGGTTCCCAGCCAGGGTCTTCATACCGCACCTCTACGGGTGGAAGAGCGTCAAGTGGATCTCTCAAATAGGGTTTGCTGAGAGGTACGTGGACGGCTACTGGGAGGCGCTGGGTTACCACGAAAGAGGGAACGTGCTCCTGGAAGAGAGGTTTAAGGCTTCTCGCGGAGCCTTCGCGGGCGGCCGACGATCATAGACGCTGAGCGGCGGTACCTAGCTAGGCTCGAGCGGAGCCTTTCGTACCTGCTCCTGATTCTCCGCGCTCTCTCCTGAACCGCGCAGCTGAGGAGGGCTACCGGTGCCGCTAGTAGCGCCGCTAGAGTGCCGTGGGTTAGGAAGCTCGTGAAGTAAGCGAAAGCCGAGCTACCCAGGACGGCGTAGGGCACGTACTCGCGCCCTCTCGAGGCGGCCCACAGGAGGGGGATAGCGGCTAGGGAGGTCGCGATTAAGTACTCTGGACCCGCGTTGATCCCGGCGAGCCTGAAGGCGGCGTAGGAGAGCACTACCGATGCCGAGAGCAGCGCGGCCGCCCTGTGGAGAAACAGCCCCGCCACGAACGAGAGGGCTGGGAGCAGGATCACCAGAGGGGCAGCGCTCTGTAGGTAGGGAGCCGAGCTGGTCGCGAGCGCAGCGATGAGTCCGAGCGAGGCTGCCGAAACAAGCCTCCCGACGCCGTAGCCGCACACCGCCACTAAAACGCTGGCTAGAGCCAGCAGGTGGGTTATCGTCGTGGCTACCCGCCCTCAGGCCCTTATCTCCCGCCCGAGCAGCGATTCGAGGAACGCTATCCTCTTCCACACAGGCGGGTGCGTTGATAGGAGCTCCTCCAGCCCCACGAAGGGCTCGGCGAACGCGTAGATGAACAGGGTCCTGAGCTTGCTGCTCTCCACTCCCGCCCTCCCGAACCGCTTGTAGAAGCCGTCGATGGACTTTAGCGCGCCGATCATGGCGAACGGGCTCGTCACCCTGGCCCCGTGAGCGTCCGCGTAGAACTCCCTCAGCCTCGAGAGGGCGAGCACTCCCAGCTGTATGAGTATGCTGAGCACCACCAGGAGCGCGCCCACGGCTGCCACTACCAATGCCGAACCCCCCTCGCGCCTCCTGCTTCCATCCGCGTACCTGCCGGCGAACAGCCCGAGGTACAACAGTAGCCTCCCCATGTAGTATACGACCGTGGGGAGTATGCCGAAGAGCATCATCACTGCACAGTCTCTGTGCTTGTGGTGGCCCAGCTCGTGGCCTACGACCGCTCTGAGCTCGTCACCGCTCTTGAGGACCCTGAGCAGTCCGTCGGTAACAGCTACGTACCTGCCGGCTATGGGGGAGGAGTAAGCGAAGGCGTTCGGGACTGTCATAGAGGACCTCATAGCCTTGGGGGGCTTCATGCCAGCTCTCCTGGCCACCTCGTTGACTACTTTCTGCAGCTCAGGGTCGTAGCGGCAGCCGTAGAAAGCGTTGATGAGGAACGGGGAGACGAGCCACGTAACCGCCGTCGGCACGGCCGCGAACAGGAGCGCTACCGTCCCCAGGCCAATGGTCAGCTCCTCGCCTAGGAGGCGGGCTACTATTCCGAAGACCAGTACTACGCCGCCCACTACCGCCGCGGCTGTGGACAGCATCGAGGCCCTCAGGGCGTCTATGTCCGCTGGGACCCTCCTCTCCATGAGCTTGCCGAGGACGAGCCCCGAGAGGACTAGTGTCACCACAGCGATAACGTATCCCAGAGCGTCTACGAGCCACCAAAGCCAGGCGAACCTGAAGACTCCCAGCGGGCCCGCGTACCCGGGCGCGAGGTGGTAGAGAAGCAGTTGAACAGCGAAGAGCGTGATCAGAGCCACGGACAATAGGGACAGAGCCAGGAGCACCCTGGTCCTCACGCGCATCACCGCGCCAGGCACTTCCCTTTGTTCTCACTTAAATACCTCGCCTGGGCCCTGACCACACTCTCAAGGGCCTCTCTAGGCGAGGGGGCTAGGACTACCCTGTTACCGACGACCTCCGCGTCGGCCCCGTAACAGAGGGCCTCACCGGGCTCTGCCCCGGCGGCGAATATCCCCGGGGAGAGGATTACGTACCTGTTCCCGAAGGTCTCCCTCAGGTCCCTTATGATCGTGGTCTTGCTAGCGGGGACTATCAGACCGCTGGGGTCCGCCTTCCTGATAGCCATCTTGATGTCGGGATAGCGGCTGTCGATTATGTGGGACGCCGGGTGGTCGAAGGTCACCTGCACAAAGAGCTCCAGCGAGGCGCTCTCGCACTTCTTCGCTACCCTCTCCAGGGCTCCCTCGTACCCTATGAAGCCGTTGACCACCAACCCGCTGAAGCCCGCGTCTCGCACGAGCTCCACGACGTACTCCATCACCTGGGCCGTATCGGCCAACTTCAGGTCAGCGAGGAAGTACGCCTCCGGGGAAGACCCTATGATATTCTTCACAGCCTTAAGCCCCTTGCTAAGCACGAAGGGAGTCCCGATCTTGAACCCTACGACTATGCCCTTCATCGAGGACACGAGATCTGCTGCGAAGCCCAGGTCCAGTCTGGGGCTGTCCAGAGATACCAGTAGCTTGGCCTGAGCCCTGTCGATGGCCTCTCTTATCAACCCCGTCACCAGCGACCTATCCCGGGCTGGCTTAAATCTGGTAGCGCGGGGAGGGGCTTCGAGCGGAGTGCGATAGAGCTTAAAACAGCTTCCAGGCTGTAAGCTCGGGACCGTAACCGGGGGAGGGTCTTGTACGACCTGGTAGTAATAGGGGGAGGTCCAGCGGGCTACCTAGCCGCGGCTAGGGCGAGCTCGAGCGGGCTTCGGGTCGCTCTGGTGGAGGGGAGGCTCCTCGGGGGCGAGTGCACCAACTGGGGCTGCATACCGACCAAGGCCCTGATAGAGGTCTCCGAGAGCTACTACAGGTCGAAGATCCTGCGGCAGGCGGGCATCTCTCTAGACGTCGTGTCCGTATCCTGGGAGGACCTGTTCGGGTACGTGGCCAGAGCGGTCTCCCGCTCACGAGAGGGGATTAGGGTGCTCCTAAGCGACGTAGAGGTCATCGAGGGCTGGGGAAGACTGGCCGGGCCCAGGAGGGTCAAGGTAGCGGTCGGGGGGTCTGCGAGGGAACTCGAGTCTCGCTACATCTTGGTGGCCACGGGCTCCGAGCCCAAGGACCTCCCCACAGTTAAGGTCGACGGAGAGTATGTTATCACGAACAGGGAGTTCTTCGAGCTGAAGAAGCTGCCAGAGTCCATGACCATAATCGGAGCGGGGGCCGTCGGAGTAGAGATAGCCGCGGTCCTGGCCATGCTGGGGAAGGAGGTGTATCTGGTCGAGCTGCTCGAGAGGCCTCTCTATTTCGCCGATCCCGACGTCTCCGCCGTAGTCGAGAGGAGCCTCAGGAGGCTCGGGGTCAGGATGTTCTTCAAGTCCACGGCTAAGAGCGTTGAAAGGAGGGACGGGTCCGTCCTCGCGACTCTGTCTCTAGGCGACGGCTCTACGAAGGCCGTCGAGACCGAGAGAGTGCTCGTGGCCGTCGGGAGGAGGCCCAAGGTCGAGAACCTGGGGCTGGAGAGCGTCGGGGTCGAGTTCGACGCGAGAATAGGCATTAAGGTGAACGAGAGCATGGTCACGAGCGTACCCAGTGTCCTAGCGGCGGGCGACGTAACGGGACCGCCCCAGCTGGCTCACAAGGCGTTTAGGGAGGCCGTGATAGCTTCGGACTTCATCATCGGGTACGCTAGCCCACCGCCCAGGGGCCCTATCCCGCAGGTAGTGTTCTCCCACCCGCAGGTAGCGATAGTCGGGCTCACGGAACAGGAGGCGGCTGCCTCCGGAGTTGGCTATAGGGTCTTCAAGTTCCCCTACGTAGCGCTCGGGAGGAACACCACGGCCTTGCTCAAGAGCAGTGAGGGGTTCGCCAAGGTGCTGGTGAGCGAAGACGGGAGGATACTCGGGGCCCAGATAGTGGGCAACGATGCTTCGGAGCTCATACACGTCTTCTGCCTGGCGATAGCCAAGGGGATGAGCGTCAAGGACCTCGCAGACACCGTCTACACGCACCCGACGTACTCTGAGATCGTGGGCGAGCTGGCCAACCTAGCACTGGGCAGGCCTATGCACATAAGGTAGTCAGCGCCCGCTCGCGAAGCGCTCTAAGTCCTTCATCGCCGCGCCGGAGGGCTCGGCTAGGGAGGCTAAGCACCTCACTCCCAACCTGGCGCACACTTTCTCGAACTCCTCGACCACTCCGGACCACCAGGCCCCGCTCCTGACCGCGGTCTCGATCCTCCCGATATCCTCTATAGTTGAAGAGAGGGACGCGCGCACTCTCGGGGTGATCCTCAGCTTGTCCACGAGGACTAGGTCTATTCCGCCGGCAACGGCCTCCAGGACTCCAGCGAAGGACTCGGAGTCGTCGTTGAAGCCCGGGATCACGGGTCCGTAGAAGAGCCACGTCCTCACTCCCCGCTCGGATATCCTGCGCAGGGCTTCCGCTCTCCCGGCGGGCGGTGGAGCTCCCGGCTCGAGCAGGGAAGCTACCCTCGGGTCGAGGGTTATTATTGTAAAGCCCACGTCTACGGAGTCCTTGTTCGTCGCAAGGATGTCGAGGTCTCTCAGGACTAGGGGGGACTTCGTCTGGATGCTGACCTTGAACCCGCGTTTCAGCAGTATCTCTATGGACCTCCTGGTCAGTTTGAGCACCGACTCCACGGGCTGGTACGGGTCGGTCACGGTAGAGAGTCCCACGGTGCCCGGCTTAAGCCTCTTCGTTTCGCTCTCAAGGAGGCTCAGGAGGTTCTCCTTAACATACACCAGAGACCCCCACCTATCGGCCACCTCCCTATACCTCGTGTACTCCCTCGCATAGCAGTAGACGCAGCCGTGCTGACACCCGACGTACGGATTCAGGGAGTAGTCCAGGTCCGGGAGCCCTGACCTGGACAGAGCTGTCCTGACCCTTACCCTTGGGCAGCTAGCCAAAGAGCCTCTTACCCCTGGTTAGCAGGTTCAGTATCTTAGAGCGGGAGACCACGGTCTCGAGGGGTACCTTCGTCAACCCCCTCAGGTCTTCGAGGAGCTCCCCGAGCGTGTTGTACCTCCTATAGGGCCCCCTCAGCAACGCCCTGACGGACTCCCTGACGAACCACACACCGACCGGGACGTTGAAGCTCGGGTATATCTCTCTATAGAGGACTGCCCCCGCCTGCCTGCCCAGCCTGCTCAGGTACTCCGCTACAGCGAGCCTCGAAGCGTAGTAGCAGCCGCCTATCGACGGGTACTCTCCCCTCTCGCTAGTCAGCTCCCAGTCTCCCTCTACTACCACCTCGTTCCCGAATGCGTTCCACGTCGAGCCGGGGAACCAAGCCTCCATCCACTCGAACATCCAGCGGCTGGGCAGGAGCACGGCTACGAAGAGGTTGCCGCTCCTGGTCGTCGTGTAGAGCCTGTACTCGTTTATCGTGGGCTTATCGACGAGACCTTTCACCAGAGCGCCGGATACCACGGAGTCCACCGCCGTTATGGCCCACCTGGTCGGTACGAGCTTTCTCCTCCCCTCCTTCCCGAGGGAGCCTACCGACAGGACCCTGGTGATCACGGACACGGGTATGGACGACCCGTATAGGTAGAGGATAGCGTCCCTCGCGCTTAAGTCCCCGTCGTTGTAGACCCTCTCCACGCGGCTGTCCACGCGCGGGTTGGAGCCGAAGCGGAGCCTTCTGACGGGGGCCAGCGGGCCCATCGGGGGCATGTTCTCGTCCAGGACGGCCCTCAGTCTCACGTTCTTCTCGAAGACCGCCTCCACGTCGACGGGACTCGAGGACATTGCTAGCTCCCTTATCTGGTCAACGAAGCTGTCTCTCACCTCGTGGATCCTAAGGGACCTGCCACCGCGTATCAGGGTCAGCCTGAACCTCAGTACGTCGTCCAGAGGGAGGTCCAGCCACCTCTCGGGGAGGTCGTAGATGGAGGTATCTCCGGTCTCCGGCGGGAGGCCCGCGGCCACGGCAACCGCCGGGTACCCGACCCATCCAACGTAGACCGAGGGCGGGGAGCTGCTGGAGAGCTCCTGCGAGACGCGCTTAAGAGTGCGCAAAGAGAAAGCCTTGAGAAGAGCTGGACAGTACTCCAGTCCGCACAGCCTCCTGGGACCTCCTCGGCACAGCACGCAGAGCCTGCTGTCCACGGACTCCCTCGCGCTTACTGGGGATGCCGTGGCTAATATTAGCGTTGCCTCGACGTGGGACTCAGCCACGGCGATCGGGTTCAGCGCTTTTCTAGCCGAAGCCTCGTCGATGCTAAGGCGGGGACAGAGCGTGGTGATCCCTCCCCAGGCGCTCACGAGCTTGGGATTCACCCCCGGTCAGCTCGATTGCGCTGGAGTAAAGCTCACGCTCTGCGAGGTGTACGAACTGGAGGGAGTCGGAGAGATCCTTCCAGAGGGCAAGAGCATACCGCGGTATCTGAGAGTGGAGCAGGACGAGCGGGGAATCTACGACCTCAAGAGGGGAGCGTATGTGGTTCGGTATTGCGAGTACGTGAGGGTACCCGAGGACTCCATGGCCCTGGCAATCCCGCGCTCTAGCTTGCTGAGGTCTGGAGCAACTCTCTTCACGGCTGTGTGGGACCCTGGATACGAGGGGAGGGGCTACGGGCTGCTACTCGTACTAAACGAGCACGGCGTAAGGATAGGCGCGGGGTCCCAGATAGCACAGCTCGTCTACATGAAGCTCGCCGAGAAGTCCGCTATTCCATACCGAGGGACGTACCACCGCGAGTGAGCACTAAGCGCGCTCCGCTTCCTCGAGCAGCCTCACCACCTTATCCAAGACCTCGCCCGGAGTCTTGCCGAAGATCCTGATCATAGGCTCCTTCCCGACATCTCCTAGATCCGCCAGGACTTCCGGGACCCTCCCGATCTGCTCCACCGCCCTCCTCACCATCCAGGTCAACGATGCCCCTTCTACCCTCCTGACCTCCTCCGGCTCCTCCCGCCTGTCGATCACTGCTAGCGACATCCCCAGTCGCCTAGCGGCCTCTACGAGGTCCTCATCGTACCTTATGTTCATGGCGGACCTGACGCTCGGGTCATACTTCATAGCCTCGAGCACGAGCTTAGCAACGTGGCTCGAAGCTCCGGGCCTCGGGCAGCCGACGGCCGTAACCCTATCCCCGCACCTGACCACCCTACCGGGGACCCCGACTACGTCTAGGACGCTCCGGGCTAAGCGCCTTGGGACCGAGTAGACTATGTTAGACTGGACCTCGGGTATCACGGCCGCCAGCCTATGGGTTAGGGGCTCCGAGCTTACCCTCTCGAGGGTCTCCGCTAGGACCCTCTGCGCTCTGTAGAGCTCCGCGTCGAGCTCCAGGTAAGCCGTCGGGTTAACGGGGCAGGACCCTCTGCCGACTCTGTAGGAGCGGGAAATGGCTGCGAGGATGAAGTTCTTGGCCTCTATTATAGAGTCCAGCACGGGAAGCCCCTTAGCCAGGTTCGCCGCTATGGCGGCCGAGAACGAGCAGCCCGTCCCGTGAGCGCACCCCTCGACCCTCTCCGACTCCACGCGCTTGACGGTGCCGCTGACGTAGACCACGTCCACTACCCTGCTCCCGGTGTCGAGGTGGCCGCCCTTGACTACCACCGACTCCACTCCCAGCTCACGCGCTATGAGCTTAGCAGCCTCCTCGGCGTCCTCTACTCTCTCTATCCTGATCCCTGAGAGCACCTCCGCCTCGTACTTGTTGGGAGTGACCACCTTGGCCAGCGGGAGCAGCTCTCTCCTGAGGGTCTCGATAGCTTCCTCGGACAGGAGCCTGGCCCCGCTCTTGGCCACTATCACCGGGTCCACGACCAGGGGAAAGCCGAAGCTCTTAACGGTTCTCGCTACGGCCCTAACTATGGGGGAGGAGCTCAGCATTCCGGTCTTGGCTGCGTCAATGCCCATGTCTTCCCAGACGACCCTAACCTGGAGCTCCACGAACTCCGGTGGAACCTCGTGTACCCCCACCACCGAGTAGGTGTTCTGGGCCGTCAGAGCAGTCACGGCTAGCGTCCCGTGGACCCCGAGCGCTGCGAACGTCTTCAGATCGGCCGCGATGCCCGCCCCGCCGCCGGAGTCTACTCCGGCGATGGTCATCGCAACCGGGACCTCCCACCTCCCCACGCGGATCCCCAGAGGAG
The DNA here is from genome assembly GCA_938083005.1 of uncultured Sulfolobales archaeon. GTDB lineage: Archaea > Thermoproteota > Thermoprotei_A > Sulfolobales > NBVN01 > DRZP01. The sequence continues at coordinate 25,064 of CALKCU010000023.1, forward strand.
CCCGCTGAGCGCTATTAATTTCGAGTAGAGCGGCCAGCGGGCTCCGTGGCTAGCTCTTATTAACCTTGGGTCGAACAAGACTACGATACGAGGGCCGGAGGTATGAGCACAGCTGAGGAGTTCATAGAGTTCTTGAAGAAGCTTGGAGAGAAGTGGTCGCGCCTCTACGAAGAGGACAGAGTCTTCGAGGCGGACCCTCTGGAGGGGGTGCCCAAGTACTTCCTGACGGCGGCGTACATGTACCCGAACGCCCCCATCCACGTAGGCCACGGTAGGACGTACTTAGTAGCCGACGTGCTGGCCAGGTTCAAGCGCTTACTCGGGTACAACGTCCTGTTCCCGATGGGCTTCCACTACACCGGGACCCCGGTGCTGGTGAGGGTAGAAGCGATACTGGAAAACAACGTCAAGGAAGTTGAGGCTATGGCCAGGACGTTCAACGTTGACGTGGAGACCCTGAGGAGTCTCAGAGACCCCGTGAGCTTCGCTAGGTACTTCCACGAGCTCTCCAAGGAGGTGATGAAGGGCTACGGCCTCAGCATAGACTGGAGGAGGGAGTTCACCACAGTGGACCCCGAGTACAAGGCGTTCATACAGTGGCAGTTCACCAAGCTCCTCAAGTCGGGGTTACTGGTGAGAGGCACTCACCCGGTGGGGTGGTGCCCGAGGCACGGCATGCCGGTGAGCATGCACGACACCGAGGGGGACGTCGAGCCGGAGATCGGGGAGCTGACGCTGATAAAGTTCGTGGACGAGCGTGGGACGGTCTTCCCAGCAGCCACTCTTAGACCGGAGACTGTCCTGGGAGTCACGAACGTGTGGGTCAACCCGGAGGTCAGGTACTGCTTGTCCCTAGTCGGAGGCGAGAGGTGGATAACCTCGTGTGAGGCCGTCGAGAAGATGAGGCACCAGCTGAGGAGGGTGGAGGTGCTCGAGGACGCTAAGGGCTCCGAGCTGGTAGGTAGGGAGGTCCTGAACCCGATCACCGGTGAGAGGGTTAAGGTGCTCCCGGCAGTGTTCGTCAACCCTAGGTTTGGCACGGGCGTCGTGATGTCCGTCCCGGCCCACGCGCCGTACGACTACGCTGCCCTGCGGGACTACGTGGAGAGAAGCCTGGGCGGCGCGTGGCCGAGGGAGTTAGCGCCCCGCCCCCTGATCGAGGTCCCCGGCTGGAGCGAGGTCCCGGCTAGGGACGCTGTAGAGGAGCTCGGGATCGCGAACCAGACTGACGTCGAGCGCCTTGAGGAGGCTACGAGGAGGGTCTACCGGGAGGAGTTCGAGCGTGGCGCGGTCAGGCCCGACGTGGTCTCGTACGTGGTTAGCCGAGAACCCCGAGTGGTGGAGTACCTGAAGAGCTACGTGGTCGGGAGGCCAGTCAAGGAGGCTAGGGAGAGAGTGAAGACCCTGCTCAAGGACCTCGGAGCCCTGGACTCCATGTACGAAGTGATCAACGCGCCGGTCCGGTGCCGCTGCGGCACCGAGGTCGTAGTCAAGGTCTTGGAGAACCAGTGGTTCATAGACTACGACAACGAAGCGTGGAAGAGCCTGACCAGGGAGGCTCTGAAGGGGATGAGGATGGTGCCGGAGGAAGCCAGGAGAGGCATCGAGGCAACCATCGACTGGCTGAGGGAGAGGGCGTGCGCCAGGACCAGGGGGCTGGGCACGGAGCTACCATGGGAGCCGGGATGGGTTATCGAGGCTCTGAGCGACTCGACGATATACATGGCTTTCTATACGATCATACACAAGATCAGGAGCCTAGGTATAGAGGCCGGCAAGCTGGACGAGGGATTCTGGGACTACGTCTTCTTGGGTCTGGGAGATCCCGGGGAGGTGGCGGCCAGGGCCGGGATAGAGGTCGAGGACCTAGAGTCTCTCAGGGGGGAGTTCCTATACTGGTACCCGCTGGACTCCAGACACAGCGGGAAGGACCTGATACCAAACCACCTCACCTTCTTCGTGTTCAACCACGCCGCGATCTTCCCGAGAGAGCTCTGGCCGAGGCAGATAGTGGTCAACGGCTGGGTCCTGGTGGAGGGAGCGAAGATGTCCAAGTCCAGGGGCAACGTGAAGCTGCTCAGGAACCTCATGGACGCCTACTCCCCGGACGCTCTCCGGCTGGGGCTGGTCCTCAGCGCCGAGGTGGACCAGGACCTAGACCTCAGCGAGGAGACGATAATGTTCGCCTCCAGGCAGCTCATGAGGATCTACAACACGATAAGGGAGGTCGCGGCCTCGGCCGGCGGGGAGGATGGCAGGCCCCCGGACGAGTGGTTGAGGAGAGCGCTCTCTCAGCACGTGGCCAACTACGTGAGCGAGATCGAGAGCGTCAGGCTAAGGGCAGCGGCGATCAGGGTCTACACCAGGATGCTAGAGGACCTGGAGACCTACATCAAGTGGGCAGGGTCCCCCGGGAGGGCGGCCAGGGAGTACGTAACCACGTGGGTGAAGCTCATGAGCCCCTTCACGCCGTTCGTAGCGGAAGAGCTCTGGAGGACCGTAGGGGGTTTCGGGCACGTAGCGAAGGCCGCGATAGAGAGGAGACTCGTAGAGGAGGGTCAGCTGTTCGAGGTCGAGCAGAGGTACGTCGATCTGGTCTCCGAGGACATAAGGTCGGTCCTCGAGGTAGTCAGGGGCGAGACAGCGGTTCTCTACGTAGCGGACGAGGGGCTCACGTGGTTGGTGAAGAGCGTAGCGGAGGACGCCGAGCGTGGCGCGGAGGTGAGCGAAACCATCAGGAGGCTCTCGAGGGATCTGGCCAGAGCGGGCTTAAGACAGCCGGACAAGGTAGTCATGACTGTACGCGAGGCCGTTAGCTACATAGGAGCAAGCAAGCTGCTCAGGTACCTGGAGACCGTGGGAGAGCTCAACGAGTTCGACGTGCTGAACAGGCACCGCGAGCTCATCGCTATAAGGCTAGGCCTCAGAGGCGTGGTCGTCTACAGGGCCTCGGACCCTGAAGCGCCGGACCTCGGTGGGAGGAAGGGGAGGGCGCTCCCGCTCAAGCCCGGGATCTACGTCGTACCGACCTCTGGCTAAGCCCCCCGGGTTCTCCGGCGCGTCGAGGAGGTTCCTCCCCCCGTAGACCAGCTCATGACCAAGCGCGTTCCTACTTTTAGAGCCGCGCTGCGCGACTTACGGTGACGAGGCTGGGTGGGAGAGTGCCTAGGGTTAGGGACGTTGTGGAGATCGGCTACTGGACCCTGGAACCGGGGCCCAGGAACTCCATAACGGACGTCAAGGGGGTTAGGGTCGGTCACGCAACCCTGATAGAGGGTAGAGGCCCGCTGGTACCCGGGAAGGGTCCCGTTAGGACCGGGGTCACGGTAGTCCTGCCCCACGGGGGCAACCTATACAAGGAGAAGGTCGTCGCGGCGGTCCACGTGATCAACGGGTTCACGAAAGCTGTCGGGCTGGTGCAGGTCGAGGAGCTGGGCGTCGCGGAGTCCCCGATAGCCCTCACGAACACTTTGAACGTCGGGCTGGTGGCGGACGGTCTCGTCGAGTACTCTATCAGGGTCAACCCCGAGATAGGGATCACAGCCCCCACCGTCAACCCGCTGGTCCTGGAGTGCAACGACGGCTACCTAAACGACATACAGGGGAGGCATGTGAAGCAGCACCACGTCCTGGAGGCGATAGCGAAGGCCTCCGAGAGCTTCGAGGAGGGCTCCGCCGGAGCCGGGACGGGGACCGTCGCCTTCGGGTTCAAGGGAGGCATAGGCACGTCGTCCCGGATCGCGAAGACGTCCCTCGGGTCCTTCACCCTGGGAGTGCTGGTCCAGTCCAACTTCGGCAGGATGGAGGACCTGATAGTGGGAGGGGTCCCGGTGGGGATGTACTTGAGGGGCTCTGGTCCTAGCGGAACCTCAGGCTCGATAAACGTTGTAGTGGCCACCGACGCGCCGCTCACGCCCAGGCAGCTGAGGAGGATCGCGAGGAGGGTCCAATCGGGGCTAGCCAGGGTGGGCGGGTACGCCTACCACGGGAGCGGTGAAGTCGTAGTGGCCTTCACAACAGCGTACAGGATCAAGCATGGTGCCGCGGAGCTCGCGCACCTCGCATCGCTCCCGGACGAGGCGCTCAACGAGTTCTTTAAGGGGGTAATCGAGGCCACCGAGGAGGCCGTTCTCAACTCCATGTTCAACTCGACGACCATGGAGGGGAGGGACGGTCACGTGGTCCGCCAGATCCCGGTGGAGAGAGTGGTCGAGCTGGTCAAGAGCGGGAGGACTGCGGGACCCCGGGAGTAGGGAGCCCGGTGGTCTCCGGGTCGCTTTCCGTAGGAACCTACGCTCCGCGTGGCGTGAGATGACCCCCAGCACTGCTCGCTTCAGAGAATCGCGGAGAAGAGCGAGCTCGAAGAGTTTAAAGGAAGCGAGAGCACAGAACCTCGATGAGGCTGCTAGTGGTATCCGACTCTCACGTACCCGAGAGGGCTCCCGGGATACCGAAGACCATCGAGGAGCACATTCTGTGTGAGAGGTTTGACATGGTGATACACGCCGGCGACGTGACGGACGGGAGGTTAGTAGAGTTCGTAAGGAGGAGCACGGGCGCCGAGGTTGTCGTCGTCAGGGGGAACATGGACTACCTAGGCTTCCCCAGGCACGCCAAGGTCCAAGTGGGGGAGATCCCTCTGGGAGTTGTTCATGGAGATAGAGTCTACCCCAGGGGCAACGTGTCCGCGCTCACCAAGATCGCCCGCGCTCTCGGGGTGAGAGCGCTCGTGTCCGGGCACACCCACGAACCGTTCGTGGTCTACGACAAGAGCGGCGTCCTGCACGTGAACCCCGGGAGCGTCACGGGGGTCTGGGGCGGGGGCGGCGGTAGCGGGGTCCCCTCGTTCGCGGAGCTCTCCGTGAGCTCTAGGACCGTCACAGTGGCAATCTACGAGCTCGTGGGCGGAGAGCTCGTGAAGAAAATGCTCGCCTC
>CALKCU010000024.1 GCA_938083005.1 uncultured Sulfolobales archaeon
AGAGGGGAGGCATTGAGATTCTCGGGAGCCTAGATTTTAAAGTTGTAGAAGAGATTGACGGGAAAAAGTGGAGAATTGCGAAACTTTCGGGAAATGAAATTTTAGTTAAAATAAATGCGATTATGTTGCCCAATGATTTACTAGAGTATGTGATTGCTCACGAGATAGCCCATATATTCACTAAAAAGCATACAAAAAGGTTCTGGAAAATTGTTGAGCTAATGTGTCCTCAATTTGAAAGAAGCCGAGAACTTTTAAAAGAATACGCTTACCTCATGGCTCAACCAATTATAATTACCGAGGCATAACTGAAATCCTATATAATTTTCATTTCGATCTATCCCATCACTTGGAAGACCGGTATGGTTAAGATTTCATCTTTTTCCAGCCTTTCTACATCTGCATGGCGGGAGGCATAGAGTTTTCTGTTAACTTCGAAGAGTAGAGGGTCTCTATAATTTCCCTTTCTTATCCATATCACTGGGTTTGGACTTAAGTTTCCTCTCTTTCTTTTCTGATCGCACATTTTCCGAGCTTATCGTGTTTTGACCTTATGACTACTCCGCAGTCTGCACATTTCCACTCAATAATTTCAGTTCTTTACTCCTGTAGACTACTTCACCCGCAAAGTACGTGTGGCGACGACAAACTGGGCAAAATATGTTTGTCCGGCACCCTGCGTAGGAGTCGAGGCCGTGGTTACCGCTCCCGGAAAACCCCCGTTGGGCGGAGGGCGTCACGCACGCGACCGGGGAGTGTTAATGTCTCTGCGCGCTGCTCGATTCCGCCCGCGGTGCTAAGCCGGAAAATTCCCCTTAGCTCACTCCGCCGTCCCGGAGCGGATCCCTAGGCTGCGCGCCGCCTCGAGAACGCACTTCCTCAGCTCATCCGCGGAAACGATGTACGGCTCCCGCCCCCTGCTCCAGAGGAGCACCGTCCACTTCAGCCCGCCCTGCTCCCTCAGCAGCTCGAACCTAGCGACGGCGTCCGACATCGCCGACTCGATCGCGTAAGCTTGCTCGTCAGTGAGGCTGGAGAGCCGCACTGTGAGCACCTTCCTGCTCTTCAGGTAGTTGAGCTGGTTAAACAGCTCCCTAGCGTGGCTCCTCGGATCCGCGGCCACCCTCACCACCTCGGGCGCGTGGAAGATCACCATGTCCGGGTTCTCGGACTCTACCATCTCCACTTCTAGCGCGAGCAGCTGGTCCACGCTATAGCCGAACGGGTTTACGCTTACCACCTTGAAGAGCCTCTCGAAGACTTCCCTAGCCTCCTCCTCTCTCATCCCGAACTCGACCAGCCGCTTGAAGATTAGCTCCCTGACCACTCCCGGTGGATACCTGTAGCTCACGATAAGGGTCCTCAACCCGTTCGCCACGGCTATACAGTAAGGTATGGCACCCGCGAGAGGGTGCCGAGCGTCGGGAGGGTAGACGATGTAGATGACCTGCCCTCTCCGCAGGGCCCCCCATCCCCTCTTGAGGAGCTCGCACCCAAACTCTAAGACCTCGCCCTCGGGAGGCACGTCGCTTAGAACCGGGGGGATCCAAGCCCTAATTCCTCCGCTGCCGATCGTGAACGGTACCTCGCCTAGTGCCACGGGAGAGCCCCTCACCTTTCTGAGCTCTAATGACCTGGCTACGAGCCCCCCCTCTATTCTCTGCTTGAGTACGACGATGGCATCGGCCACGAACTCCAGCCCGCGGACCTCGGGAGCTCCGGTACCCGGGGGAGCCTCGGAGATTAGCACCAGCAGCCCGCCGATGGCCTCGGCCATGTTGTAGAAGAAATTCGTGAGCCACGCTCTCCCGGTCCGCGGCTCTACGACCTCGAGCAGGGGGTTTATAGAGTCTATGATTACGACAGAGAACCTGTCCTCAGCCACCAGCGAGGTGAGCACGTCGGCTATAGGCTTTATATCGGGACCGGAGGGCACGGGGAGTCTGGCGAACCTAAGCAGCCCTCTAGACTCCAACCCGGCGAAGTCGAGCCCCAGGTCAGCTACATGCCTGAATATCTTCTCCTTGTGCTCGTAGAACGTTATGTAGAGGCACTTCATGCCCTTCGAGGCGGCTCCGTGGCATATGGTCGAGGCCAGTACGGTCTTGCCCGTTCCCGGGTTGCCCGAGATCAGCAGAACGTAGGGGGTTCGCAAAGGCCCGAGGAGTTCATCTAACCCCTTGACGCCCAAAGTGGTGCTCGTTAGCGTCCCCGAATATGTTTACGCTTACTCTCTTTAAAATATTTTATTTTCTCAGATCCCTAAGCAATAGCTAGCCCCCATATTCCAGTTGAAAGGAGCTGTTCATTCTCCTCCACCACTTTGTCGGAGATCATGACGTTAGTGAGGTTTAAACTGGGAACTGCGGCTTTCGTCTTCTTCAGATTAGCGGGCTTGATGAAAAAGAGTATCTCGATGATATTAGCTGGGGGGCTGGCTCGGATTTGGAGAGGGATTGGTTTAATAAAAGAGCATCACAATTTATGATAGCTCGCCTTCTCAAAACAAAGACCTGCCAGATGTGTTTATACTAGTGTACGAAGATGAGTACGCCAAAATCTACAGAGTACTTCCTTAAATACATAAAGCCGTGAGCTAAGCTCATGGCATATTTTTTATTAAGGTGCTTGTTTGAGAAGGTAGATTTTCGCATAGTCGTCTTGATAGACTAACACAAACACTTCAGGCAAGTTCCTGTTCTTGATTAAACGCGCTAGCATGAAATTTGACGCCTTTGTAATGAACCAATACTTTTCGACAGAAGTATTTATTCCCCCTCCAAAATCTGCGCCATACTCTTTCTCGCTAAGTCCACTGAGCCTCAAAACCCTCCGCATTTCCATACAGAACTCATAGGTTGCGTTTTTGGGAGCGAACATGAACACATATGAAGCGCCGTATTTTTTCATAATCTCTATAGTCTTGTTCGCATCCTCGGTTAAAAGTGCCTCAATCACATCTTTTACTTTAGGTGGTATTTTTTCCAACCCAGTACCGTTGACAGCAAGCTCGCGAAGTATATCCTCAATGAGATAAACAAGGTCTTCGCTGATAATAGTTTCCCTTTCAGCGTATCCACTAATCATTCCCTGGTGCCATGGCAATGCAAGGAAAATCGCATCCTGAGGAGTATTATTTTTAATCCAGTCTAAGGCATTTCTGAGATAAGGGTAAAACGGACCATAATAACTGCGCCCGTTTTTGTAATAAGATATTTCGTCACCGTATTTGCTGTAAATAATTCTTGCATTACGTTTGCCCCCTATGCTCTCGATTGCGGGAGTTTCTTCAATGGCCACATCGATTGCTACCGGTATTTTTTTCACTATTTGTTCTATTGAGGGGAGGAAAATACCCCCCAATATTAGCGCTACTATTACTCCTATTAAAACTATTAAGGACCTCTTCCCCACCTCTTCCCACCCCATTCTCTACTTGACGTGATATTTTAAACTTTTAAGATTAAAGAAAATTCGAACTTTTGCCAAACTTAAAAGAGTAAAGTTTTCTTGATAAAGGAAAGTTTTGGTTAATGTGTAATGGAAGACCATTTTACGCTGAATATGAAAGGAAAATTAAAACAGAGTTGAATGGTTGGCAATGGTTAAAAGAAACAGAATATTGGGAGGAGCTAGCAGATCGCGATTTTATAGATCTCGAAATAGTTTTGACATTTTTGCCCGAGAAACATTCCAACCACTACAGTGCTAAAATATTTTGAATTTAATGAAAAGGTTATGGAAGAAAATTTTGAAGTGTTAAAGAAAGATCTTGAAAAAGCGAGGCCGGTACAGATTTTGGCACGATAACACCGGCAATATTTCTTGGGGAAGGAGATTGTAGCGCAGCTTATGATTTTGGGAGTTGAAATCGCGTAGTGAACACTCTGCCGAAGCAAAATGGTGGAGTTGCCCTGGACCCGAAGGTGCGACGTGTAAGCTACGATGGAATTGGGATTGTAGCGGTTCCTTTGAAGGGAAACGGGATACAGATGAGAACGCATGCGTAAAGTGTGATGGCAAAACACAGGCGAAAAAATATACCTGTGATAACGTAGAGGGCACGCTATCGTATAGTTGTGAAGAAGCTTGCGACGCCCCCCTGACCTGGACGAAACCTCAGCAATAATATCAGCGGTTAAAAATTTATGGTGTCCATCTAGTGTTAATGCCGACCAGAGTTTTACGATTTTAAAGGCACCGGAGGCTCTTTCCCATATGAAGTGATTTCAATTTATAGAGACTCAACCCAAGAAGCCTGCGATATTTATGATAAGGGAGCATGCGCTTGGAATTTCTACTCTAAAACTTTAACTGCGCCTGGCCAAAATGAATGTGCCACGGATGCTGATCGCAATGATAATGATCCATGGACTCCTGATAAATGCGTAGAAGTTTCCACCTCTTACACTTATGAAGTAAGAGCCTACGGTTCTCCAAGCAGGTCAGGCTGCGGTTCAGCTGACGCTTCTCGATCTTGTACTACACCTGCAGAAAGAAAAGTTTGTAGCCATAAATGTACTTCTAATTCTGATTGCCCGGCAATAGATACAGACGGTGGGATACCCTTCTTGAAACCCTGAAGTAGCATTGGATCCCGCAGTTGGTCAGGATAGAGTCCTGCAAGTTCTTAGGCAGCTGAGACAAGTTTTGATGAGCCATTACGAGCCGTAAACTATTCTGGAACTCATCTATGTAGAGGTAGAAGGGGACTCTTTGCTCTCTAGCCAGAGCGAGATCGAAGTATGTAGCTGGTAGCCCGCAGTCTTGTCTATTAATCGATGCCGTGGTCAGAAACACCGCCTCCCAGCACGAGCTTAACGGTTCTGCTCTACCGAGACCCTGCTAACCCCTCCCACTCTCTCGACTGCTACAACTTTGTCGGAGACCCTGACCACGGTCTCGTCGTGGGTCACGACCACCAGCTGCCTCAAGGACCTGCCGAGCTCCCTGATTATATCGAAAACAAGCTCCCTCCTCCCCCTGTCCAGGTAGACCGTGGGCTCGTCGACTATCAAGGCCGTCGGAGATCTCCCCATCACGAGCTCCGCGAGGGCCAGCCTCAGTGCTATCGATATCCCGATCCTCTCACCACCGCTCGCATTCTTCACCGGCACTTCGCCCCCCGGGACCCTGATGGCTATCTGGAACTCCTCGTTTAACGCGATGGGCGGTAGCCCCAGCCTTTCCAGGACCCTGTTGGCCCTCCTCTCGAGACCCGCTCTCACGGCCCTCGTCAGGCTCTTCGCCACCTTACCGTCCTTACCCATGTAGCTCTTGCCGAACTTCTCGAGGACCTCGAGCGCCTTCCCTCTCTTCTCGAGGTCTTCCCTCTCTTTCTCGAGCTGCGAGAGGCGAGCTCTCCCGCTCTCCAGATCGGCCTCGATCCTCCCTACCTCGCCGTTTAGCCTTCCTATCTCCACGCTCAGCTCGGCGGACTTTCTCCTTAGATCCTCTCTCTCGCTTTCGCGCCTCCTCCTCAGCTCCTCCAGCTCCCTCGCGAGCGCCTCGAGGGACTCAATCGATAGGGTTTGAGGGGGCTTTACTCCCAGCCTGTCGAGCGCGGAACTTAGGACCCCCGCGAGCTCCTCCATCTTCCGCTTAAGCTCCGCTGGATCGACTAGAGACACCCCCGCTGGCGCCCACTCCCGGAGCCTCACCCCGTACTCCACCTCAGCAGCCTTGAGCTCCTCTCTAAACCTACGCAGGGATGCGACGCACTCCTCAACCTCCCCGAACCCGACCCCGAGGCTTCGACACAGCTCCTCAGCTCTCCTCTTCGCGCTCTCGAGCCCTGTCTTCACGGCTGCGAGCTCTCTCTCCGCGCTCGCTCTCTCCGAGAAGAGCTCCCGGATGCTCCCCAGGCGCTTAGCCACCAGTTGCCGCCTCCCCTCGAGGGTACTTAGCTCCCTCTCCACCGCGCTCAGCTCCTCCCTGAGGCGGTGGACCTCCTCGGCTACGCGCCTTCTCACTCCCCCGGGGTCGGTTATCCTGGAGCCGCAGAGGGGGCACCTCTCGCCCAGCTCCAACCTAGAGAGCATCTCCTCGTAGAGTCTAGCGCGCTCCTCGTAAGCCCCCTTCCGCTCGCTGAGCTCGCTCACTCTCGCATCGAGCTCTGCTCCCAGCTTCTCGAGCCCGCACAGCCCTAGTCTACTAACGGGGACTCCGAGCTCCCTCTCCGCGTTCTCCAGCGCTCTCTCGAGCCTTCCATTCACTTCTTCAAACTCCCTCTCCCTCCGCTCCACTTCGCTGACCAGCCAAACGTAGTGGTCCGGGTTCCAGTCCCCCAGGACCCTGAACCTCTCAACGGTCTCCCTCAGCTCACTGATCCTCTTGAGGACCATCACTGCCCTCAAATCGCGGAGAGCGCTTAGGGCTTCCCCGACCTCCCCGATCCTCCTCTCGCACTCCACCAGCTCCCCGTCCATCCTTGCCTTCTCGCCCAGGAGCTTCCTTAGCTTGGCCCTCGCCTCGTCGAGTTCCTTTCTAAGCCTTTCGAGGTTGCTCTTGGTATCGGAGATCTGCCTCTCCATGACGTTGAGCTTCCCCCTAATCTCACTTAGCTCCTCCTTCGTGACGCTCTTCAAGCTCTCCAGCGCCGCCTCCAGGTAGCTGAGGCCGAGGAGTGAGAGTATCCACTCCTTTCTCTTCGAGTCCTCGATATCGACTATCTGGGTCAGCTCGTCCTGGAGGGAGAGCACGGTGGCCCGCGCGAGCCTCCTCAGCTCGGTCTCCTTGTAGTTCGAGAGCCCGAGCAGCCTGCCTACCTCCTTGACCACGTTCGCTACCCCCTCCGCTCTGAGCCTCCTGTCCTCACCGTCGACCTCGTAGAGGCGGGCCTGGGTCGTCCCGTCGACCTCCAGCCTCCTCTCGACGCAATAGATCTTCCCACCGATCTCGAACTCTACCGAGATGTCCCCCCTTCTCTTGCCCCTCATTACGATGAACTCCTTCTTCCCTCCTCTCACGTCGATCGTGGGACCGGATAGTAGGGCTACGTAGACCGAGTCCACTATGGAGGACTTGCCAGCGCCGTTAGGACCGACTATCGAGATTACTCCGTCAGGGAACTCTATATCGGTGTCTTCGTGAGAGAGTATGTTGGTAAGGCGAACCCTCCTGATGATCACTTTTGCCCCACCAGCCTCTCGATCTTGCCGACCAGCCTCTCGTTGGCCACGGTCTCGAGGACTATCCGCCTGACCGCTTCGACGTCGTCCCCGCTCCTGACGATCCTTATCAGTAGTTCAGCCACCTCCGGGTCCCTGACGACCTCGTAGACCACGTACTCAAGCGTTGGTGGGGGCTCCTCGCGCTCGAGCTCCTCCTGGGGACCCTCTTCTTCGATCACCTCGGGGAGAGTCAGTCTATACGTGAGGATAGCGCTTCGCCTGACGAGCCCGTCAAGCCAGTCTCTCATCCTCTTTAAGTCGTAGCCGTGGGGGTCTTTCAGCTCGCCGAGCCTCACGTAGAGTATGGGAGGTTTGCCCCTCCCCGGCAGCCCCAGCTTCTCGACGCCCCTAACCAGGTCGGTGTAGCTGCTCACGTTCTCTATCAACACTATCCTCCTGAAGCGGCTCAGTGTTGCCCAGCTCACGGAGACCTCCCTCTTGCTTAGGTCGACTATGGCTGCGTACCTCTCGTCGCTTCTCTCAGTGACGTCAAGGGCCTCCGTCGAGCCCGGGTAGACCACCGGGACCCCTCCCACCTCCGTAACGTACCTCCTGTGGTAGTCCCCCAGAGCTACGTAGCTGTAGCTCGCCGCGTCTAGCTCGGGAAGTGAGGTGTGGGACGCGGGGAGGCCTAGCTCCTTGAGTAGGAGGTGAGCCATCAAGATCCTCCTCTCAGCCTCGGGTCTCCTAAGCTCCTTTACCCACTCCCGGACTACGTCGGGGGGAGCGTAGGGCACCGCTGCGATCCCCAGCTCTCCGCTGCGTAAGCGCACTACGCGAGTCTCGGGCTTGCTGAGGGCCATTACCCTAACCATGCCGGCCTCCTCGAGGACCTTTAGCGGGGACACCTCGGCGCGCCTAGACCTGTCGTGCTGACCCGCGACTACTAGGAGCGGTATGCCAGCCTCGGACAGCTTCCTGAGGGACCTAATGGCATGGTAGTACGTCCTGGGGCTGGGCTCGGGGTCGTCGAAGAAGTCGCCGCAGTGGAGAACGGCGTCCACTCTCTCCCTGATGGCTATCTCGATCACGTCGTCGAAGACCTCGTAGAAGTCCTGTTCGCGGGACGCGCTGTAGGTGAGAGGTCTGGATGAGCCTAGGTGGGTGTCCGAGACGTGGAGGAGCAGCACCTCAACCCCCCTCCCACTCCTTAGCTAGGGACTCGTACTCCCGCAACCTCGACTTGGAGGCCTCAGCCCGACTTCTCCAGGCTCCGACAACGTCAGGCGTGGCCCCCGCCTTCTTTCCCCTGTGGAGATCAACCTTAACGTAGGTGGGGTACCAGCGTACCCACTCCCCCACGAAGATGGCGTGCCCCGGCGGGAGCGAGGGCATTATGTCGGAGTACTCCTCACCGAGGACGTCCGTCAGGTTCATGACCGCGCTTCTATCGGCCTCCTGGACGAGGCGGAAGAACGCGAAGTTCTGGACCTGGGAGACGACATCCGCGTCGAGGGCCCTCGGTCTCTGGCTAACTATCGCGAGCATCCCCCCGAACTTCCTCCCCTCCCTTATGAACCTCTGTATCGCTCCCTTGGATAACGTGCTGGCGCCCTGCTTGAGGAAGACGTGGGCCTCCTCGATCACGAGCAGCGTAGGCGGGATGCGATACTCCTTGAGCGACCAGAGCAGGTCCTCAGCGACGACCTTGAGCATGCAGTCCCTCTCCTCGTCTCCCAGCGCGGACACGTCCACCACCACTATCCTACCGTGGCCCACGATCTCACTTACATCGATACCCTCGAGGCTTACCCGGTGCGTCTCGAAGAAGTAGTCGATCTTATCTGCGATGTCTTCGGCGACCTCCTCCCTGCGCGCTCCGCGGGTCTCGGATACCGCATCCTTCTTGAGGAGCTCTCTATACATGTCGGCGGGACCGGAGACCTCCTCGAGGAGCTCTTTGCTCGCCGACCCCATTTCGAGTTCGTAGAGCTTCTTGACGGCCTCCGTGTAAGACGTTCTGTTCCTACTCGCCTGGTAGACTATTCTCTCGTTCAGGCTTTTGAGAGCTCTCCTGAGGATCCTCCTTTGCTTGGTTGCTCTGGCCTCCGGTATTACGAACCTCACTAAGAGGCGTGGGGGGATCTTTAGCGGGTTTATAGAGGCTTCGTAGCTTACGACCTTTACGTTCGAGGACTCGCTCTCTAGGTTCCGATACTCCCCGTGAACGTCGAATATCACTACGGAGCCCCCCAGCTGCGCTATCCTGTCCGCCAGCACGGCAACGAGGTTGCTCTTGCCGGAGCCCGTGGTGCCGGCTACCAACAGGTGCTTGGGAAGGGAGTTCGCGTCGACCCTGACCTCGAGCTCCTCGAGCCCTACCAGAGCGCCCACTCTCACTCCGGACTCGGTCGCGTGGCTGTAGACTACTCGGAGGTGCTCCTGGCGGGCCGGGTAGACCGGGGTCTCCGGAGGTGGGGGGTATTTCGGGAACCGGGCGCGACCGCCCGTTATGTCTGCCACCACGAGAGCCTTCATGTAGCTCTCCCTCTTGAGATCGCTCAGATGGTAGCTCTCGAGCCGGCTCAGATCCGGCGTGACGACTATCGGTACCACGGACTTGTAGAGGGTCGATCCGACTATCCCGACGACCTCCCTATCCTCCTCGGTATTGCTCGCGGGGTCCCTCGCTCTGAACCTGATGTAGACGTAGGTGCCGGGGAGTATGGGATGCGAAGCCTTTACGGTAACCTCGGTCGGGGTCGACTCCTCTCCTACTACACCTATGGGCCTGGAGCTCAAGCGAACTCACCCAGGGACTCTCTCCCGGTGGGCAGCTGACCTATTCCCAGCTTGAGGAGGATATTCGCGAACTCCCGAGTGCGTATCTTGCATGCGTGGTGGGCCAGCCTCAGGGGATCCGGGTAGCCGGAGCGGGAGTGCGGGTAGAGGGAGGAGAGAAGCTCCGCGAGCTCCCCGGGGCTAAGCCTACCGGGGACCGTGACCTGGTACGGCTGGGACGCGGGGTTGAAGACCACGTAGGTTACGGTGGCTGGCACCAGGGGCTCTATCACGCTGCGGTCCTCCGGGTCCAGCCTGTTTAGGGGTCTCGGCATGTCCTCGACGCTCTCTATGTAGACCGGTTCGAGAGCGAACGGCCCCTTGGGCAGCCTACCACTCGCTCTCAGCAGGGCCAGCAAGATGAGATCGTTGTCCACCCCCAGCCCGCGCTCGCGCGCGACCGGGCTAAGCAGTCTCTCGGCGTAGTAGCTCCTCCTGACCCTCTTTGAGACGAACAGCGGGACGATCCCGATCCTGCGCATCCTTACTATCCCGTCTACGATGGAGCGCCAGATCTCCCTGCGCCTGGGGGGCCACTCCTTAAACGACCTCAGGTTCTTGGGTATCTCGGGGAACTTGCTGTACCACAGGAAGTGAAAGAGGGACCCGTCGAGCAGGGCCACCTCAACGGCCTCGGAGGAGCGGAGGAGTAGCTGGACCTCGAGGCTCTTAGACATGAACTCGACGGCCCTCTCGACGGCCTCGTCTGCGAACGCCTCACCAGCTTGAGGCGAGGGGACGAGGTACCCGGCGTCCCCCTCCACCAAGAGGGGGGAGCTCCCGAGAGGGGTTCTGACAGCGGCGGCCTGGATTGCGTAGACCAGGGCCATGGAGTAGCTCTTCAGCTTGCGGCTGGAGTCCGCAGCAGCAACGCCGGGGAGCGCTTCAGCGCTCGCTCTCAGCTCGCACACTCCGACCTCCCCCAATCCGTTGAGCAGGTCCCGCGCGGTCCTCAGCTCTTGGAGCAACCTCTTCGCGATGTCGTCTAGAGCCGTCACCAAACTATCGTGAATAGGCAACGAGCTCGACCTCTAGTAGGCTTCCTGCGAAGCTAATATGAGCGAGGGAGCCTCGGGCTCGCCCCCGACAGAGGGCCGCGCGTCCCGGGAGACCCGCTTCGAGCGCGTGCGCGGAGCTTCGCCGAGACTCCGCGGACTGTTCCGCCGCGGGAAGCGGTGGGGGTCTCCGAAAAGGTTTAAACCGTCGCAGGACTGGACCGCGGGGCCCTGCGAGCCGATAGGTGATCTTCGTGGAGGTCTACGTGGGGACGTCAGGGTGGCTCTACGACTGGAACGAGGGCGCGTCCCTTGACTGGTACCTCAGGTACTCCGGGCTCAACGCGGTTGAGCTAAACGCCTCCTTCTACAGGTTTCCGTTTCCTAGCCAGGTGGCCAGTTGGAGAAGGAAGGTCGAGGCTACCGGATTTCGGTGGGCGGTGAAAGTGCACAGGCTCATAACGCACTACAGGAAACTGGACGAGAGGTCCCTTGATCTGTGGTCCAAGTTCAGGAGGCTCTTCGAGCCTCTAGACGAATACATAGACTTCTACCTGCTCCAGCTCCCCCCGACCTTCAGAGCGAGCGAGGGGTCCCTGAGGAGGCTCAAATCGTTCGCTGAAGCCGCGGGCCTCGGGGAGAGGCTAGCGGTAGAGTTCAGGGACCCGGGCTGGTTCGGGAGCGAGACGGTTGAGGCGTGCCGAGAGGTGGGCGCCACGGTCGTATCGGTCGACTCGCCCGCGGGTACCTGGGTGGTCTCGAGCAGCGGGACAGTCTACCTGAGGCTCCACGGGAGGAGCGCCTGGTACGCTTACGACTACTCGAGGGGAGAGCTCGAGGATCTGGCGAAGACCGTGGTCGGACTGGACCCGAGGAGGGTCTACGTGTTCTTCAACAACGACCACTGGATGCTGGGGAACGCTAGGACCATGCTAGCTATCCTAAGGTCCCTCTCGGGACCGAAGCAAAAAGCTCGTGAACTTGAGCCCTAGCCGCGGTCTGCTAGGAACGCCTGAAGCCGAGGACCCTAGACAGCAGAACCGTGCAGGCGTTGTCCCCGCTGACGTTCATGGCCGTCCTCATAGCGTCCGATATGGGGTCTACGACCATCATTATACCCACTCCCTCTAGCGGGAGCCCCAGCGTCCCCAGGACGAAGGCCAGCATTATCACGCCACCACCGGGTATGGCCGCTGTGGCTACGGATCCTACTATCGCAGCCGCTACCGCGATGCCTATGTGAGCTGGGGTGAGGGCTATTCCGAAGAGCTGGGCTACGAAGAGAGCGGCTAGGGCCTGGTAGAGGGCCGTGCCGTCCATGTTCACGGTAGCGCCTATCGGGAGCGTTATCCGGAAGACCTCGTCGGGAATCCCCATCCTCTTAGCCGCCTCCATGTTGGTCGGCAGGGTCACGGCCGAGGACCTGGTCGTGAACGCCACCAGGAACGGCGCCGACTGGACCCTGAAGTAGGTGAGCGGGCCGAGCCCTCCGGCAGCCACTATTATGCCGTAGATCAGGAAGAAGTGGAGGAAGCTCAGCGAGTACTGGGCCACCAGGAACCTGCCGTACGCTCCCAGCATAGCCGGCCCGTAGACCGCTATGAGCCAGGCCGCGTAGCCGAATATCGCGACCGGCGCGTAGTACATTATGACCCTGACCGCCGTTATCATGATGTTCGAGGCAAGCCTGAGGAACGAGTACACCCTCCTGCCCTCCTCCCCGAGCAGCACCACGGCTACGCCCAGGATGATGGCGAATATTATCATGGTCATGGCTCCGCCGACGGTCAGTAGGGCGCTGAAGTCCAGCTGGAAGAAGCTGAGCAGTATGTCGATCGCGGAGGGAGGCTTCGGCGGAGTGTAGCCGGCGGGCGGCTGGAGCCCTACCCCCTCCCCGGGTCTGAAGACGGCTCCAGCGACAACGCCCCACGCGGCCGCTAGCGCCGATGTACCTATGTAGAGTACGAGCATGAAGAGGAGTATCGAGCCCAGCTTGCGCAGATCGGCCACCGAAGCCACCGCGGCGGAGATGGTGAAGAATATGAGGGGCGGTATGACTATCCTTATCAGCCTGACGAAGATGTCCCCGAGGGCCTTGAGCCACGTGGCTGCCTCGGCTCTAGCAGCCTCCGGGACGCCCATGAGCGCGAAGCCGACCGCGAGGCCCAGGACGAACCCTATGGCTATGGCTACGAGCAGCCTGACCCCGGGACCTCTAGCCGACACCTGAACGTACCTCAAGAAAAGGAACTTCCGTCGCTTAAAAAGCTTTGCGAAAACGATTTAACTCTGCCAAGGATCGGTGGAAGTCGAATCGACTCTATGAATGCGGAAACGGGACGAGAGGGGCGGCGCCAGCCTCGGGACCGCCCGCTTTCGGTGTACTGCTTTGCTGCCGGTGAAACGGCATCCTCTCGGGAGCCTCGCCCTCCAGAAGCGGGGCTGGGTCCTCCTTAAAAGTCCTTCTTAGAACCGTAGAGGGGGTGCCAGCTCGTGCTCGTAATATTCATGAGGCACGCGAAGGCCGCCGAGGCCAAGCCTGGAGAGAGAGACGAGGACAGGAGACTGGTCGCCGAGGGGATAGAGGAGGCGGTCGCGGTGTCTAGGCTCCTGCCCAAGGTTAAGGTGGTGTACTCAAGCCCCCTCAGGAGGGCTGTTGAGACTGCCGAGATAGTTTCGCACATGCATAGGGTGGAGTACAGGGTAATCGACGAGCTGGCACCGGGGCGAGACCTCGGGGGTCTCGAGCCCTACTTCACAGACAGGGCCCTACTCGTCGGTCACTCCCCGTACGTCGAGGACTGCGTGAGCGAGCTCGCGGGCTTTAGACCAGCGCTCCCCACGGCTGGAGCGATCGGACTGAGGAGGGTCGAGAGGGGGTGGGTAGTCGAGTTCCTGGTCACTCCGTGGCTCGCTAGGGAGGTGCTCGAGAGGTTCCACCACCAACCGAGGGAGGGGGCGGTCCTGGGCTCCGGCTCTCAGCTCAGGCGGGACCCCGCTTGGGGGTAGTCTGGTGCTTCGGGCGCTCTTCTAGTAGTCTAGACCCTCCAGGTTCACGTAGCCCTTCCTGAAGTAGTGCTTAACCTCCCTGACCTCGCTCACCAGGTCGGCCTCTTCCCTTATAATCCTCGGGACGTAGCGCCCGGTGACCACCGCGTGAACGTCCACCCTGCCAGAGAACCTCCTCAGAACCTGGATCACCGTCCTTTCATCGACGAGTCCCATGTGGACCGCGAGCCCGAGCTCGTCCAAGACGACGAGTCTCGGTCTATAGCTCCTCATAAGGCTTGGTAAAACGTACTTGAGGAACGCGTAGGCCTTCACCATGTTCTCGGAGGGGGCGTCGCCCCCGTAGTCCCCGGGGACGACGAACCTCTCGGTCCCGAGCACGTACACCCTGACTGGGAGCTTCAGCCTCCGGAGGAGTAGCAGCTCGCCACTACCCTTCGACTTCATGAAGACCGCGATGACTACCCTCCAGCCTCGCCCCAGAGCCCTGATCGCGGTGCCGTACGCTGCTGTGCTCTTCCCCTTCCCCTTGCCGTAGAACACCAGGAGCAACTGCTAACCCCTTACCACGTAGCCGGCGCTCTCGGCAAGGCTCACAAGCTCCTCGAGGACCTCCCTCGACACCTCCACTCCCAGCTCCCCTGAGACCTCGAAGCGTAGCCTCTCCAGGTCCTTGCTCCCCTCTCTGAGGCATACCCCCACGAGGGCTAGAGCCGTCGTCGAGTACCTAAACCTATCCGAGAGCTCTCTGAGCTTCTCCAGCACCCCGAGGCCCAGCCTGTACCTCAGGTAGTGCGACGTCGGGTATCCCTCTATGGCTAGCCCGTACGCCGGACCTCCCGACGGGGCCTCGACTCTCCGCGCGCCCACGTCGACTCCGAGCTCCCCGGTTCTCCTCCAGTAGAGGAACCGCTTAGCCTCCAGGACTAGACCGGAGGCCCTCATAGTGTCGAGCCCGTAGACCATGTGGATGTAGGGCTCTAGCCTCGCGCCGTCGACCTCGAGGACGGCGGCGAGGGCCGCTGCCCCTATCCTGTAGACCAGCCTCGGGCTCATCTTGTCCAGAGTGTCGCCGCTGGTGTGGTAGTACCTGTCCGGCCACTGGTTCAGCATGACGGCCGGTATCCCCAGGGACACGTAGATATCGTG
>CALKCU010000025.1 GCA_938083005.1 uncultured Sulfolobales archaeon
CCTGAAGCGCGCCATACGCCCAGGCGGTTAGGGCTGCCGATAAAAACTTCGCGACCGGGATACTCTGGGCCCGTGGCCCAGCCAGGACAGGGTGCCGGCCTTCGGAGCCGGAGGTCCCGGGTTCGAATCCCGGCGGGCCCGCCACTCTCTGGGCTCGGAACCTCACCAATCTGATGGACATGGCCGGCTATCCCTACGCGCTGGAGTGTCGGGCGCAGGCACGAGAGCGCTGCCCGCGCAAGCCCGCACGAAGAGCGTCTGGGGCGTCTTGAGAAAACTAATTAGGGCTCGCTCTTACTAAGACAGAGGGCAAGGCAATTGAAGATCGCGATGGTCAACGACTGCGCCTACGTGGGCGAAACGATTCTAAAGTTCCTGCCGCCAGACATCGAGAGGGTCCACGTTAGGAGGAGCAGGAGCCTCTTGAGCAAGACTGTCGGCATAGCCTACAGGATTCTCAGGTTGAAAGGCGACCTATACCACGTGCACTATCTCCTGCAGGACTGCTATATCGCGTCGAGGCTTAGGAAAAGACCGTTGGTAGGACACGCGCACGGCAGCGACTTGAGGGCCGGGCTAAAGCATCCCCTATGGAGAAGGGTGGTTCGCCACAACCTCATACACTGCGACAGGGTTCTCGTGAGCACGCCGGACATACTTGGACTGGCAAGGCAGTACAGGGAGGACGCGGAGTACCTCCCGAACCCCGTCGACACGCGGATCTTCTTTCCTAAGCCATTGCCTGACCGAAGCGAAAGGGTGAAGGTGCTGATAGCGAGCAACTCTGACTGGAGCACTAAAGGCACGGACATAGCGATAAGAGCCTTGAGCAGGATCAAAGATCGAGTCGACGTGTCGATCGTCCGCTATGGAAGAGATTTCCACAAAACGGTGGAGCTAGCGAAGTCCCTGGGTCTGAGGTTACGCGTGCTAGAGAGGGTGCCCCACGAAAAGATGAGGGAATACTACTGGAGCTCCACCGTAGTTATCGACCAGTTCAAACTGGGTTCCCTGGGAATGGTTTCGCTAGAGGCCATAGCGTGCGGCAGGCCAGTTATAACGTACGTTTCGTCGGAGTACCCGGAGTACAGAGACTTCCCGTTAAAAGATCTTCGCACGGAGGAAGAGATAGCCGACGCGGTAGTTGATGCGGGGGACGGGCTGTGGCGCGAGGAATACTCTTACCTACAAAAACACCATAGACCGGAAACCGTAATCGAAAGGCTTCTGAGAATCTACGAAGACTTGACGTGAGGACTATGGCTCCGAGAATCTTGGCCGTGATACCCACTCTAGCAGACGATCCCACGGAGACGATAGAGAGCTTAATGAGGCAGACGGTCAGGGTTTCGAAAATCCTCGTCGCGGTGGGTTCGAGGGCGTTATATCAAAAGCTGATCCAGAAGTACGCTCACGCCGCAGAGCACGTCGAGTTCGTTTACGTTAGGCCAAACCTTCGAGACCCCCTCGGAAAAAGGGTTGCCGCCGCGCTCAATCGCGCCCTCTCCGGAGTTCGCCTGGAAACGTACGATTATCTGCTGAAAGTGGACGCGGACGCGGTACTGCCAGAGTCGTTCATAGAGGAAAACCTGAAGGCGGGTGCCGAGTGCGTCGGCAAGTCGGGCTACGCTATGCTGCTGAAAATGGACTGCTTCATCAAATCTTTTGGCGGTCGCTTCGCTGAGGTGGGAGCCGAGGATTCCTACGTAATGCTGAAGCTTCTTAGCGAAGGGCGCAGTGTAAAGCCCTGGGTGCTGCCGCCAAAGCTTAAGAGGAGGAGCGGCGCCCGCCACTCGTGGAGGTACTTCTTCGCCAGAGGAATGGAACTGTACAAGCTCGGCTATGAGCCGGTCCACGTCGTCGAGACCGTACGTCATGACATTGGAAACCTATTCACTGTAGTAGGGTACGTAACTGCCCTACTGAGAAGAGTGGAGCGTTACGACACGGCGTACTGGGTTTTCAGAGCTCAATTAAAAAGGCTAGTCTATGGGAAGAAGAGCTACCCGACCGGGCCGGCACCCGTCCCCGCGGAAACGGCCAGCCCCGAGGAGAAAGCCGGGAGCTGATGCTCTCGCCGGAAAAGCTGGGGGTTCACTGAAGAGGGCTCGAACCCCGCTTGGGCTCGATTTTCGGCGAGCCTGCTACTCGCCTCGCCGAAAGCCCTTGTTGCCGGCACTGGGGGAGACCGGCCTCCGGCAATATATGTCCGCGGCTTCCCAACTCCTCGGGGCGTTTGCGTGTCCCACCAGGTCTTCCTTAGGAAGCCCGAGGTCGGGCTGGCCGTAGCGGCCCTCGTCCTCCTCGTAGCCCCCCTAGCCTCTCTGACGTCCGTAGCCAACTACGTGAGCTCGCACGTGGAGACCCTGGCGGGCCTAGTCCGGCTCGGGCGCACCTACGTAGTCTTGAACGCCAGCTCCCCGGACCTCGTGAGCAGCCGGGTGGGCGCGTGGGTGCCCGGGCTGGTCGCGAGGGTGGAGGGGGTCGAGAGGGTTTTCCCCCAGAGGCTCTCGCGCGCGGTTCTGGAGGCGGCCTCGGGGAGCTACGAGGCGAGGGTCAGAGCCGTGGGAGACCTCGGAGGGTACCTGAGGCTCTACGGGGGCTCTACGAGGGGCTCCATACCCCTCGGCACGGGGGAGGCGTGCGTCGGCGAGGTGCTGGCCAGGGTCGCGGGCGTCAGCGTGGGCGACATCGTCACGGTCTCGGACGGAGCGGGGAGCACCGAGCTGAGGATAGCGTGCGTCCACTCGACGGGGTCCGCTCTCGACGCGGAGGTCCTGGTGCCTCTAGAGGAGGCCGGAGACCCCGGGCTCTCGCTCGTCGAGCTCACCCTGAGGCCCGGGGCATCTAGCGCCGAGGTCCTAGCCCGCCTGGCCGGGGCTCTGCCGGAGGGTCTGGAGGTGCTCGGGATCCAGCAGCTCGACGCCTTCATCGCAGACCTGAGCTCCCAGACCCTTGCCCTGCTGGACGTCTGGGCCCTCCTCGCGTACGCCGCCGTGGCCGCCTCGTCCTACGCGGTCTCGGCGAGGCTCGTGGTGGAGTCAAGGCGCGAGGTATCGACCCTCAGAGCCCTGGGGGCCAGTAGGAGGCGGGTCGCCGCTTCGCTGACAGCCTCCGTGGCGCTCATCTCCCTGGCGGGCTCCACCCTCGGGGTGGCAGCGGGGCTCTCGGCGGCCCAGGTCGTCTCGACGGTCCTGAGGTGGGCTCGGCTGGGGGTAGAGCTCTCCCCTTTCCTCAGGCTCGAGCAGGCCCTGCGGATCCTCCTGCTGTCCTCCCTAGCCTCCCTCCTCGGCTCCCTGCGCCCAGTCCTCCTGTCGACCCGCGAGAGCGAGGTCGAGCGGTTCCGCGAGGTGCTGTGGTACGAGAGCCCCTAGCCCTCTGCTCGGCTACGGCTACCTGAGGATCCGCTACGTGCTAGCCCTAGCGGTAGTCCTCTTCCTGGCGTCGGCCATGCTCTCGGCCTCCGCTCTCGTGCTGGTGGGCCTCCGGGAGACCCTCGAGTCCCACCTCGGCGGGAGCGAGGGGGTGCTGGTGATCTACGATCCGGGGAGCAGGGCTCCGTACACGGGCTCGGTGCCGGCGCAGCTGGCGGCCAGGCTAGCGAGCGTGGAGGGCGTGCTGGCCAGCAGTCCCGAGGTGGTGGTCCCGTGCGTGATCGGGGGCCGCGCAGTCTTCGTCAGGGGGGTGGTCCCGGAGGAGCTGTCCAAGGTCGACGAGCTGGAGGTCGTCGAGGGGGACTCCATAGGCTTCGCGGACGCCGGCTCCGCTCTCGTCGGCAGGGAGGCGGCCAGGAGGCTCGGGCTAGCCGTCGGCGACTCGGTGCTAGTCCTCGGGGTCCTCAGCCCGAGGTACGCGGAGCTGAGAGTCAGGGGGGTCTTCGAGTCCGGGACTGCTCTGGACAGCGAGGTCCTGGTCCCGCTGTACGTAGCGCAGTGGCTCGGTGGGCTCGACTACGGCAGGGTGAACCTGGTCAGGCTCAGGCTCGACCCCCGAGCAGACGTGTCCGCGGTCGCGGAGGCGGTCAGGTCGGAGCTCCTCCAGCTCGGTGAGCCGAGCGCGGAGCCCGAGGGCCTCACTCCCCTCGAGGCTCTCGTGCTCTGGGCGGCCGCGCGCTACGGTCGCGTAGCCGTGGAGGAGGTGCGGAAGCTCGCGGAGGTCTACGTGGGCAGGTACGGCGTGACCAGGGAGGCCGTCCTGACGGTCTCGGTAGCCGTCCTGCTCTTCTCGTGCCTAGCGGTGGTCGCGGCCTCGAGAACCATAGTCGCGGAGCACAGGAGCGAGCTGGCGATCCTGAGATCCCTGGGGGCCTCCAGGAGGCTGCTCAGGGTCGACCTGTTCCTCAGGCTGCTGCCGTGGGCTACGGCCTCGTCGCTCCTGGGGGCCCTCGCGGCCTCCCTCTACCTGACCCTAGCTCGAGACCTCGGTCTGCTGCTGGTCCTCTCCCACGCGATGGTGCTCCGGTTAGACCTCTCGGTCGTGGCCGTCGGCACGGCCTGCTCCGTAGCCCTCACAGCGCTCGGAGTCCTGGGGTGCGATGTGCCGTGAAGAGGCCTCATCGACCCCCGCTCGTGCTGCTCTCCTTAGCCTCCGCGGTCCTAGTGTTGGCGCTGAGCCCGAGGACCTGGCCCCACGTCTACGCTCGGGCAGCCGCGGCGTCGCTACTGATGCTCTTACTTCCGGGCCTCTCCCTCGTCAGGCTGGTCCTACTCGGAGGGCCCCGCTCTCGTGCTCTCGACGGGCTCGTGCTCTCCCTGTGCTCCAGCCTAGCCCTGACCCCCCTAGTCGCTCTTCTCATCAGCCGCACCCCCTACGGAGTCGGAGAGGGCCCGGTCCTAGCGTCGCTGGCGATCGCGACCCTGCTCTTCGCGTCGAGCGCCGCACTCCAGGAGAGGCGCGGGGGGTCCACAGGCTCCGCGCTCCCGGTGGGGGCTTCAGGAAGCTCTCGGGGTCTAGAGGAGGCCCTCACCGCGGCTCCGGCCTTCGCTCTAGCCCTCGGCCTTAGGCTCTACCCGTTCCTCGCGAGCGGGCTGCCGTTCTCCGTCGATGCCTGGCCCTCGGTGGCCTGCGCGGAGCGCTTGCTCGGGGGGTCGCCGGGCTGGCTGGGCAGCGAGAAGCTGGGCGACTGCCTCTTCGGGGCGGTCGCGTCGGCCCTGGTAGGAGTGGAGCCTCGCGTGACCATGGGCTTCTTCCTACCGCTCATCGGCGCGACGTCGGTTCTCGCCCTCTACGCTCTCGTCAGGGAGGTCTACGGTAGAGGGGTCGCTCCTCTGGTCGCGTCCCTGCTCTCCGCCGCCTCCTTCACGGACGCCGTGCTGACGGCCGGAGTGAAGGGCGAGACCTACGCACGCCCCCTGTCTGTAGCTTTGGTGCTGGTATTCGCTCACGGGTCGATACGGCTCCCGGCGAAGCTCCTGCTCTTTTCCCTACTGGGCTCCTCCCTAGTTCTGGCCCACTGCTACACAGCCCTCCTGACCGCCGCGGCCCTGACCTCCGCGGTGGTAGGCCTGGCGATCTCCAGGTGGAGCAGGGGTGAGGATCCGAGGATCAGAGACGTCCTGTTCCCCGCGGTCCTCACGCTCCAGGTCCTGGTCTACGCAGTTCTCCACGCCGGGCAGCTCCTGGGGCTCCTCTCCTACATAGACCCTCTATCGGCGTTCTCCTACCAGCTCGTCTTCTTCGCCCTGGCCCTGGGCGCTGCCATCGGAAGACCCCTCGGGCGGGCCGGGACCGCTCTCGCTTCGGCCGCCGTGGGGTCGGTAGCTCTGCTCCTCGCGCTAACGGCCACCGAGGCGCCCCTGGTCCCGGGAGCGCCGGCCCTCCCCAGGCACTACCTGCTCTACGCGATCCCCTTCACCCTGTGCGCGCTCTTCGGGGTCCTCGCACACGAGGACCTCACCGCGACCCGCGGAACCCTCCGCCCGCTAGCCCTCTTCTGGCTCTCCACGATGCTCGGGCTGGAGGCCTACGCCGTCTTCGGCAACGCGGCGCCGGGCGTGGGAGC
>CALKCU010000026.1 GCA_938083005.1 uncultured Sulfolobales archaeon
CGCGGACCACGAGCGTTACGGACCTCACGTCCACCACCGTACCCCAGCTAGCAGCGTAGCGTAGATAAGCCGCGACCCGCTACCGGGCAGAGGTCCGAGGGTCGGTCGAGCCCGCGAGCGCGGGAACGCCCGGTCTTCGGCAAAATAGGAGGGCTCTCGAGGACACGCCGCTAGACGCGGGAGTTGGGGGAGAGCGAGAAAAGGCGAGTAGAGAGCTCACCGCCTGACGTCTATGAACGGTGGTTCGAAGTAATCGGGGGGTCTCTGGGGGCTTCCGTAGTACGCGGATATCCTCGAGACGTGTATTTCAGCGCTGCAGCTTCCAACGTTGTATACCTTCAATTGCTCGCCGACGTTCTCTACCTCTATGGCTACTGCCGCTGCGGCGTCGATCGCGTAGCACAAATACCATGGAATTCCCTTGATCTGGCACCAGAGCGCGAGTATCGCGGCCAGTATGTTGATCCTGAAGCCTTAGGGACCCCTTCCAAGATCCAGAACCCCCTGTGCCGGCACATTGTAGCTCTCGAACTCGAGCTTCGACCTGAATACGCTTATGTCCACGAACTCGCTCGCGGGGACGCCGAACATGCCCTCAAGACTCGTGCTCTCGACGCTCGTGACCACGGTCACCACGCTGCTCCAGCCGCTGGGCTCGCACGTCACGGCTACAGATCCGTCGCAGAGCCTAGCGTAGCAGCAGACGTAGCCGTAGGCGTCGTAGAGCTTGAACCTGCCGCGCCAGGCTAGGAAGCTGTAGGCATCCTTGATATGCAACATCACCTCTCCCCTTATGTGGCTACCGAGCTCACCGCTTGGGTCGCCAAATATAGGTCTCCCCCACTGCCAGCCGAATATCCCTATGCGGAACCAAGCACGGGTGTACCCTCCGCTGTCGTAGTACGCTCTAACACCCTCCGTGAGTGCTCCCGGGTCCATGTACATGATGACCAAAGGAATTCTGTTCCTGAAGCGTTCCGGTAGCTCCGGGTCGCTGGAATCGAAGATCTCTCTAACGAGTTGCACCCTAGTGAAGTAGTAGCTGCAGCCATCGCAGCTGTAGGGGTCCGGGCGCAGTCCGGGCAGGCCGCTCCCCGACGTCTGGTAGGAGCCGGGGGCCGCGAGGGCTAGATGGCCCGGCCGCGCTGCCGGGCCGCAGAGGCCCCGGGCTTCCCGGCCCGCCGCGGCTGCAACACACCGCCCCGCGCTGAAGGAGCTAACGTTGCGCATCCTCTCGACCACCGGGAACCTGTCCGCACCGACCCTGTGAACCTCGACCCTGGGTAGGGGCGAGATGAAGAGCTCCGGGTCGTAGACCACCGAGGCGCCGAAGGCCAGTGCCGACGTGTCCGTCTCCGGGCTGTAGGCCGACACCTGGAGCAGGAGGGCCGGTCTCCAGTGCTTTCCGTGCCTCCTGTAGTACCCGAGCCACTCGCCCACGACTTCCTTCAGCTCCCCCGTGGTGAGCCTCACGATCGGCGAGTCCGGGTCGACCATTGCGCTGTAGACCTCGACGACGCCCCCGGGGACCACCGCCCACACCTCCACGTAGTACCCGGCAGCCCTCCCGGTCACCTCCAGGAGCTCCGCGGCCTTCGGCAGGGCTATCACCAGGGCCCTCTCACTCGAGAGCAGGGACCGTATCGCGAGAGCGTTGACGGGCTCTAGGACCAGGAGGGCGACAGTGAGGGAGACTACGATCGCGGCCGAGGCAGTCGCGTAGAGCCTGACCGACCTCCTCACCGAGCTACCCTGCGTCGCTGGAGCTTGAGGAGAAAAACACCGACTTCAGGACGCCACGGCCTAGCTGCCGTGAGCGGAGTGGCGGGCCCCCGGCGTGCCGAGCTACCTGCCCAGAGGCTCCCCTAGTCCGAGCCGAAGAGAGTAACCGGGAGCTCGAGACGGGCTATCCCTACCTACCGCTTCTTCCCTCTGTCGGCACCGGTCCTCGTGATCCACCCGCAGAGCAGGCATCTCTTGACGACCAGGATGTAAGACCTCGTCCCCCTGATCCTGACCCTAGCGGTCATTCCGGGGACTAGGGGCGCGTGGCACCTCCTGCAGACCCACCTCCTGTAGTAGGAGGGCTTCCTCGCTCTGGCTCTGAGGAGTATCTCTATACCCCTTCTGATGTACATGCGAGCCCTCTCGATATCCCCCTTCCCGATCCTCTCCACGGCCAGCGAGTAGAGTATCAGGCTCCTCTGCCTCGCGATGTCCTCGACGGGGCTCCTCCTACGAGCCAAAGGCTCTGTCCCCCGCGTCCCCGAGCCCGGGGACTATGTAGCCCCTCTCGTTGACCACGGGGTCTATCGCAACTGCGTAGAGAGCCAGGTCTATCCCCAGCTCCTCGCTGACCCTCTTGAGCCTAGCTATGGCTATGGGCGTTACTATGACGGATGCGAGGAAGTATCTCTTGGCCTTGCCGTGCTTGACCACCTCCAGGAGGGCCCTCTCGGCGGTCGAGCCGGTAGCCACCATCACGTCGCTCAGTACGACCGTGCTCTCGGGACCTATCGCGGGGACCTTTACGTAGGCCACGTCCACCTCGAACTCGTAGTCCCTCATGCCCTTCTCCTCGACCCTTCTCGCCACTATCACTCCCTGCTTCGCGTTGAAGAACACTTTTACGAGACCCTCGGTGAGAGGCCACGCTGCCCTTAGCACGGTGACTATCACTACCTGGTCTAGGTCCTTGATCCTCACGCCGCGGGCCCTGACGCCCAGGGGAGTCTCGACCTCGCACTCCTCGACCTCAAGCTCCTTCACCATTTCTAATCCAAGGACTCTTCCCAGCCTCACTAGGCCCTTTCTGAACTCTATCTGCGGCGTTCTCCTGTCCCTCAGAGTAGTGAGTATCGCCTGTGCGTAGGGGTGGTCGACTATGTTCACCTTGAGCAAGCCTCCCACCGCCCTCGAGCTCTGCAGACGTGCCGCTAATTAAATTCGTCGGGGAGCGAGAAGCTCTGAGCCGCGGGGTTTCTCACCCTCGAGCGAGCGGACTCCAGGGCTCCAACGGGAACCCTAGTCGCCTCTCCGGAAGGTAACTGTTCCCCTCATCCTAAAAGCTTGTGCGGCTCGCTTGGACCACGCGATTGAGAGACGAATCTTCACCTTAAATAAAATAAATAGTGCTGGGCGTGGTTTAGCGTGAGGTGGTAGGTTGGGTAGGTTCCTACTTATGATACCAGGCCCTTCGATAACCGACCCGGAGACCATGCTCGACATGGCCAAGCCCACCCACAGCCACGTCTCGGAGGACTTCGACACGATGCACAGGGAGTCCCTAGGCATGCTGAAGAAGGTCTTCGGGACGGAGGGAGACGTCGTTGTCATTCCCGGGAGCGGCACGGCAGCGATAGAGCTAGCGGTGAGGACCTCCGTCAAGCCCGGGGAGAGGGTTGTGGTCCTCAAGGCCGGCTTCTTCGCCGACTACCTCGCTGACGCGGCCAGGAGGATCGGCGCGGACGTCGCTGTGGTCCAGTCTCCTACCGGTAGGGGGTTCACGGGAGATGACGTGGAGAGGATCCTGAGAGGCGGAGGCTATAGCGCGGTCCTGCTGCAGCACGTGGAGACCTCGGCGGCCGTGGCCAACCCCGTCAAGGACATAGCGAGGAAAGCGAAGGAGTTCGGAGCCAAGGTCGTGGTGGACGGCATAGCATCGGTAGGCGGGATGGAGATGAGGCTCGACGAGTGGGGCGTCGACGCGTGCCTGACCGGCTCCCAGAAGGCCCTCGCGGTGCCGCCAGGGCTAGCCATAGTTGCCTACAGGAAGGGCTTCGCTCCGTTGAGTGAGAGCGAGACGACGTACTTCAACATATCGAGGCTCCTTAAGGAGATGGAGTCAACGAGGAACTACTACATCACTCCGGCCGTGAACATGGTCTACGCTCTCCACTCGTCGCTAAGGAGGATACTGGCGGAGGGGTTGGAGGCTAGGTATAGGAGACACGAGGTGTTGGCTAAGGCCGTTCAGAGGGGGATCGAGGCTCTGGGCCTGAGGCTCGTGGCGGAGGAGCCCTTCAGAGCCCACACCGTCACGGCCGCGTACATCCCGGAGGGCGTGGAGTGGCCGAGGCTCTACAGCGAAATGCGCGCGCGGGGGGTAGAGATAGCCGGCGGCCTTGGGGAGCTCCGCGGTAAAATATTCAGGATCGGTCACATGGGTGAGGTTACGGCGAACGACGTGACGGCGACGCTAGCGTCGCTCGAGAGGTCTCTGGCTAAGCTCGGGTATAGAGTAGAGTTCGGGTCAGCAGTGAGAGCTGCTCAGGAGGTACTTCACTCCTACGGTGTTTAGCATGGGCTACGACCTCGTCATCAGGCGGGGGATAGTAGTAGACGGAAGCGGCTCGCCCCCGTTCAGAGCGGACATAGGGATCTCGGGAGACGCCATCAAGACCGTAGGCGACCTGAGCGCGGAGGAAGCCGAGACCGTGATAGACGCCTCGGGGCTCGTAGTCGCGCCCGGGTTCATCGACATCCACAACCACAGCGACCTATCGATATTCGAGGTCCCGACCGCTGACAACTACGTGCTCCAGGGAGTAACGACCGTGGTCGTGGGGAACTGCGGATCCTCTCCGGCTCCACTGACGGACGTTAACTACGAGGAGGTCGTGAAGCGGGTCAAGCGGGAGCACCCGGACGTGGAGATTAGGTGGAGGAGCTTCGCCGAATACCTCAAAGCCCTCGACGAGCTCAGGCCGGTCGTCAACGTAGCTCCGCTGGTGGGCCACGGAACCGTAAGGTCTGCGGTGCTGGGGTTCGGCCCCGAGAGTCCCTCCGAGAGGGACCTACAGGCTATGAGGGAGCTGGCCAGGGAAGCCATGGAGGCGGGGGCCTTCGGTCTGAGCACGGGACTCATATACATTCCCGGAACGTTCTCTACGACAGAGGAGATAGTCGAGGTAGCGAAGGTCTCCGCCTCCTACGGCGGTCTGTATGCGACCCACATGAGGAACGAGGGCGTGAGGCTGCTGGATTCCGTGACCGAGACCGTGACGATAGGCCTCAGGGCCGGGATAGGCGTGGAGATATCGCATCTGAAGGCTTCCGGAAGACCGAGCTGGGGGAAGGTCTCGGCGGCCCTGAGAATAATAGAAGACTACGCGGCTAGGGGCTACGACGTGTCCGCTGACGCGTACCCCTACACGGCCGCCTCCACGTCGCTCGCGACTCTGCTGCCCAGGGACCTGAGGGGAGCGAGCTCGGATGAGGTCATGAGGAGGTTGCGAGACCCCAAAGTCGTCAAGGAGCTCAAGGAGAGGCTCGGGGAAGCCGTGTTCGAGGAGAGGTACATCTCCTGGGCGGACATAATGATATCCTACTCCCCGAAGCATAGAGAATTCGAGGGCATGAGGCTGGACAGGATAGCCGAGTCGCTGGGTCTAGACCCGGTGGAGGCGGTCGTGAAGCTGCTCCTAGACGACGAGCTGGCGACGGGGATGGTGTCGTTCGGCATGAGGGAGGAGGACGTTAGGACAGTCGTATCTCACCCCCTGGTGGCCATCGGGAGCGACGGCTCCGTGGGGAGGTTTGGAGTCGGGAAGCCGCACCCGAGGAGGTACGGGACCTTTCCGAGGGTGATAGCCAAGTACGTCCGCGAGGAGAAGCTGCTGTCTCTCCCCGAGGCCGTGAGGAAGATGACCTCTCTGCCGGCGAGGAAGCTCAGGCTATGGAACCGGGGACTGATAAGACCGGGCTTCAAGGCGGATCTCGTGGTATTCAACTACTACAGCATTGAGGATACGGCCACCTACGAGAACCCGCACTCCTACCCCAGGGGGATACGGTACGTAGTTGTAAACGGTAGAGTGGTTGTCGAAGCCGGCAAGCTAGTCCCAACAGCTAGAGCTGGGAGGGTTCTGAGGAGGGGCTTTCCTGATTAGTTTTGGGTTCCCAACCCACTCCGGCCTTTCCGGTGGAAACTGACGGGCGGGCCGTGCGCGGAGCGGTCCAACGCCATGCTTATAAGTCCGTTAGCAAGTGATTAAGGGTGTTAAAGACGGTCGACAAGGACGTCATCGTTGGAAGGCTGAGGGAGGCGTTCAAAAACGTTTACGATCCCGAGATCCCGATAAGCATATGGGATCTAGGTCTGATATACGGAATCGATGTGGACGACTCGGGAAAGGTCAGGATCAGGATGACGCTGACGGCGCCCGGGTGCCCCATAGTCACGTTTCTCCTATACCAGGTCCAGGAAGCTGCCTACAGGGCTCTCGCGGACGTTGAAGGGATCAGCGAGGTCAGCATAGACCTCGTCTTCGATCCCCCGTGGGATCCGACTCGGATGACCGAGGAGGGGAAAAGGAGGTTTAAGGAGCTCTTCGGGTACGATATTGTCGAGGCCTACGCTAGAAGGTCGACCGGGTAGCCCTGGTTGGGACACGAATCGTCTATCGAGAGGCACAGACGCGAGTCGGAGAGGCTGGAGCTCGCGCTCTGCGTTGTGGTGACGAGCGACAGGGTTCTCCGCGGGGTCTACGAGGACGAGGTGGTCCCGACTGTAGCCGGAGCGCTTAGCGAGCGCGGGCTCGGGTTGGGGGGCCACGTCATAGTCCCGAACGAGAGGACGGCCGTGGCCAGGGCTGTAATGGAGAGCCTCGAGAAATGCGACGCCGTCTTGGTCTCCGGCGGGACCGGCCTCGGACCCAGAGACGTATCGGTTGACGTCGTAAAGGAGATGTGCACCAGGGACGTGCCAGGCTTCGGAGAGCTCTTCAGGTACCTGACCTACCAGCTCCACG
Source organism: uncultured Sulfolobales archaeon (assembly GCA_938083005.1). Taxonomy (GTDB): domain Archaea; phylum Thermoproteota; class Thermoprotei_A; order Sulfolobales; family NBVN01; genus DRZP01. The sequence continues at coordinate 6,753 of CALKCU010000026.1, forward strand.
GCACGGCTGCTCTCGCGACGAGGGCCATGGCGTGCGCCGTCGGCGACAGGCTAGTGTTCGTCGTACCGGGGTCGCCGAGTGCCGTCAAGCTTGCTCTCGAGAAGCTGGTACTACCGGAAGTGAAACACCTCATAGCCGAGCTGCGGGGACTGAGGCACTAGTACGTGTACGTAGCAGTGGCCAGCCTTCCTCTCCTCGCGGCTATCATAGCGATACCTTGTCTACCACTTCGTCAAGCGGGAACTTCACGCGGCTCCAGGGTCTCTCTCCTCGCGATCTACGCCTGCACGGGAACTTTACGTCAACCTTGAGGGTCTCGGAGAGCTCAGCTATATTGCGCTTCGAGAGTCCCCTCAGGGCTAGAAGCGCTACCAGCCTTCCGATGCCTCTGCCGCCCAGGGCTATCAGCGACTGGACGTAAGCGTGGAGCCAGCGAAGGTGGGCAACCGCTCCCTCACCGAGCTCTTTTTCGAGAATCCCGATCCTGCCGAGGTACTCTTCCTCCGCGATCAAGGGGTGGTCCTGAAGAGGCGTGTGCGGCTTCGGGACCAGGGGGTTAACGCTAATCGAGACCCTCCTGCCCAGCTCGCTCGAGTAGGACGCGATCTCCTTCGCGCGCCTCGCGGTTTCGAGAACGTCCTCCTCCCTCTCCGACGGGGCGCCCACCATCAGGTAGAGCTTCAGGTCGAACCCCTTCTCGAGCGCCGCGAGCGCCAGTTCCCTGAACGCGTCGAGGCTAAAGCACTTACCGAGGGAGCAGCTCAACCCCGGGCTCATGGACTCTGGCGCGAGCGTGAGGGTTCTCTGGCTCGACCTCGACAGGAGGTCGAGGTCGTCGAGTCTGAGAGTATCCCACCTGATGGACGGTAAGGAGAAGTCTATGCCGCTGTCGGCTAGGTGGCTTAGGAGGTCCCTGATGTTCGGATGGTCGAAGGGAGATAGGGAGTATACGACCACCCTCCTCCTCGACACGTGCTTCAGACCCTCGCTCACGAGGCTCTTCACTACCCCGAGGCTCCTGTACCTGTAGGGGTACATGGCGTAGGCCTCGAGGCAGAACCTGCAGAGCCACCTGCAGCCCCTCGAGAGCTCTAGGTAGAAGCCCTCCCCGTAGACCGGCTTCACGAGCTTCGACCTTATCAGCATCGTGGGGTGTGCGGAGGAGTCCAGGTCCTTGACGAACACCTTCCTAACCTCGGCCTCGCTGGTGTAGAGGCCCTCGCCCAGAGAATCCAAGAAGTCGATCGGCCTGTCGGGCAGCAAACTCAGCGAGCGGGCGAGCCTTTCCAGCAGAATCTCGCCATCGCCTATGAAGGAGGCGTTCGCGATCTCGAGGAAGGGCTCGGGGTTGGACATGGCGGCCAACCCGCCAACGATGATTAGGGGCCCCCCGCGCCTCCTCTCAGCGAGGGGCTCCACACCCGCTTCGTCTAGCAGCTTGACTAGGTATAGCAGATCCAGTTCGTAGTTGGCACTAGCGAGGACTAGGTCGAAGTCGCGGAGTCTCGCTCCGGTAACCAGACCGCGATCCGGGTTATCTAGGGTAAACCTGTCGACTAGGGCGTCGCTCTTCTCTAACAGGAAGTAATACGCGGTATGAGTGAAAAGGTTGGTGATCGACGCCTGGTAGGTGCTCGGGTAAACGAGGGCTACTCTAGGGTACCCCGAGAACCTAACCGGGACGTTGTACTCCTTGAACCTCCCAACGGGCCGTGCTAAGCCTCGCACCGGGAGGTATTGAGCATGGCGAGTAAAAAGCTGCGCACCGGTCTTTTCACAGTCCAACGCGGGCCAGGAACTCGTTCACGAGCTCGCTGATCGAGGGCCCGTCCAGCACCTTGAGCTCCCAGCTAACCTTCACTATCGGGACGCTCACGTCGAGGAGCCTCGATATGTCCGCGGGGGTCCCAAGCACTACGGCATCCACACCCATCCTCCTCAAGGTCTCATTGAGGTCCCTTATCTGCTCCGGCGTGTAACCGGTGGACGGTATCACGGGCCCCATGTGCGGGTACTCCTCGAGCATGGTCTTTATTATGCCGACAGCATAGGGCCTCGGGTCTACCACCTCGGAGGCTCCGTACTTCTCCGCAGCGACGTAGCCGGCCCCGTAGGGCAGGCCTCCGTGCGTAACCGAGGGAGAGTCCTCGACCACGGCCACCCTCCTGCCCCTGACGAGCTCTGGCCTCTCGACCGCGACCTCCATGTCTGCCAGCACTATCTTTGCTGAGGGGTTGATCCTCTTGACGTTCGAGACCACCCCCTCAACGGCCTCCTTGCTCGCCCTCGAGACCTTGTTGACCACGACGGCGTCGGCTAGCCTGGCGTTCACTTCACCCGGGTACGCCGAGACCTCCTGACCGGGCCTCATAGCGTCCGCGACCGTTATCATGTAGTCCGGCTTAACGAACGGCGCGTCGTTGTTCCCACCGTCCCAGAGTATCACATCCCCGAGCTTCTCGGCCTCGAGGAGCACTCTTCCGTAGTCCACGCCAGCGAGCACTGGGAGACCCAGTCTGACGTACTGCTCGTACTCCTCCCTCTCCTCTATCGTTATCCCGTACCTATCGAAGTCCTCCTCGGACCTGAAGATCTGCACCGCTGACTTAGCGAGGTCCCCGTAAGCCATCGGGTGCCTGATCGGGACGACCCTGGCGCCCCTCTTAACGAGCTCCTTGACCACGGCTCTCGATACCGTGGACTTGCCGGCGCCGGTCCTCACAGCCGTGACCGCTATGACGGGCTTGTAGGACCTGAGGAAGGTCTCGAAGGGGGACAGCAGCCTGAACGAGGCCCCGGAGGCTAGTGCTATCGAGGCTATCCTCCCAACGTCCTGGTACGTGAGGTCGCTGTACGAGAGGACTACCTCGTCTACCCTCAGCTCCTTGATCAGGCTTGGGAGCTCTCTCTCCGGGTATATCGGTATCCCCTGGGGGTACCGCGGTCCCGCTAGCTCTGGTGGAAACCTCCTCCTTTCTATGCCGGGTATCTGGGCCGCTGTGAAGGCCGCCACCTCGTAGTCCGGGTTGTCCTTGAAGTAGGTGAGGAAGTTGTGGAAGTCTCTCCCGCCAGCACCGGCTATGATTACCCTCTTAACCATGCCTCCCCCGAAAACCTTTCGAGCAGCTCAATAAATACTTTTCACGGACCGCTCCGCAGCTCGGTCGCTCCCCGCAGTATGCCGGCCCTCTCGGAAAGCCCCTCAACGACCCTGAGGACCTCTAGAGCGTCCCTGAGGTCGGGAGCCTCAACACCAGCGCCGCGGCACCTCTCCACGAAGGCTCTGAGTTCCGCCTTTAGCGGTTCCTCGCCGCCGACCTCTATCCGCGAGACCCCGGACTCTGTTATCACCTCCAGCACTCCGGAGACCAGGTCGGCCCTAATCATGCCGTCCTCCGCGAGAGCGTCTACTCCCCTGACCTTTACCGGAAGGACCCCGTCAGCCTCGAAAACCACGTCCACTCCACCGTAGGCTACCCCCGCGATCGCTCTCTGGGGTACCCCGCCGTCCACCACGAATAGCGAGAACATCACTCTGGTTTCGCGCCGCCCGAGCAGGAAGAAGGCTAGGTCTATGTCATGCGACATGAGGTCGAGGGTCACCGGGTAGATCCTCATACGTGGCGGCCTCCTGGAGAGCCTCCTGAAGCGTAGAGCGTACACAGTCCTCCCGCGTAACTGCCTCCTGAGCTCCGCTACCACGGGATCGAACCTCGAGAGGTAGCCCACCTGGTGCACTACGCCCCTCGCCTCGGCGTACTCGAGGAGTTCCATTGCCTCCCCGGAGCTCCTCGCGGCGGGCTTCTCCACGAACACGCACGCGGTTTTCTCCAGGGCCTCCAGGGAGCTGTGGTATAGCGAGTCTATGGGAGTGGCTACTACGAAGGCCTCCCCGGAGGCCTCACCGACATCCCTCGCCGCAGCGCGGAAGCCGTACTTTCTTGAGAGCTCGACGGCTCTCGAGAAGTCAACGTCCACTACATAGCTTAGCTCGACCAGTCCCTCCTCCTTCAGGTCCCTGAGAGTCCTGGCTATGTTCTCCCCCCATCTTCCGGCTCCAACGAGTACGGTACTTACCGGGTTCAAGCTCATCCGAGCATAGAGCGGACTCCATAAGAAAAGCTTTACGAAGCCTCGGACCGGAGCGGGGCTTGCGATCGCAAAGCCTGTACCCGCCGGCGAAAGCTTAAGTTCTCATGCGGGTCCCGATCCGGGCGTTAACGTGAGAGTGGAAAATATCTCGGAGAGAGTGCTGATGGTGGACTTGGAGCCCTCGGATACCCCGGGCTGGCTAGCCACGTACGTCATCGAGGGGGACGGGGCCCTAGCCATAATCGATCCCGGCCCTAAGAGCTCTCTGAGGGCTCTCGAGAGGTTAACCGAGATGCTAAACCCTAGCCGCTTCGAGGAGGTCTACGCGGTGCTAACGCACATTCACATAGACCACAGTGGGGTGATCGGGGATCTGCTAGAGCTCCTGCCGTGTGCGAGAGCTCTGGTCCACCCGCGCGGTGTTAAGCATCTCATCGACCCCTCGAAGCTTTGGCAAGCCTCGCTTGAGGTCCTCGGTGACGTAGCCGGGCTGCTCGGAGAGCCGAGGGGAGCGCCGCAAGAGCGCGTTGTCTCCCTAGAGAACGGGGCGGAGCTGGACCTGGGGGGTCTCAAGTTGCGAGCGCTCTACACCCCGGGGCACGCGCCGCACCACGTATCCTACATGCTAGAGCCCGACGGGATACTATTCGCTGGAGACTCTGTAGCCAACCACTTCAACGGCAGGATCTACCCTGTTACCGTCTACCCGTTCGACGGGAGTGAATACTTGAAGAGTCTCGACCTGCTGCTCAAGCTCCAGCCGAGGAGAATCGCGGTGGCGCACTACGGGGTAGTCGGGGAACCGGAGGTCTTCATCCAGAGGGCTAGGGACAAGCTCGTCTCGTGGACGCACCACATAATCAGCGCTATCGAAGAGGGGGCCTCAGAGATCGAGGACATCTACCGGAGGATCCTGAGTAGGGACGTAGAGCTGGCCTACGCGAAGAGACTGGAGGACTCGATGCCAGCCTTCAGGGGGGCTACGTACAGAGTCGTAGCCGGGTTGTACAACTACCTGCGAGATGAGGAAGGGGCGTGCGCACTAGCGTCCCTCGACCGTTGGCGATCTGCCCGGGACTTTATTAACCGCTCGCGGTAGAACGGAGTCTGGTGATACCGTGCCCTGCAAGGCTCCGAGGAGGGAGAGGAAGGGGCGGGGAAAGGAAGAAAAGAAGGAGGAGAAGTGAGCTAGCTGCTACCCTCGCTCCCTCTAAGCGGTCCACCGAAGTCGCCGCGCAATAAGCTTCTCTTTTCGTTGAAGAGAGGTTCAAACAGTCCCTCTAAGTCTGCTTAAGAAGTTCAACCCGCCTTTGAAGTCGAGAGGGGAGGATACTAGGAACCCGTCGACCAGGTGAGAGCAGTTTGCGGCGACCTCGATAGCTCTCTCCGCGATCAGCACCTTCCCCCTCCCCAGCAAGCTCTCTAGGGCTCCGTAGCTCTCTCTCCCAGCTACGACCAAGTACGGATAGATCTTAGCGCCAGCGCCCCTGACCGCCCTGGAGACCTCCTCGAGCTTGCCGAGGGTCTCCTCGTTCAGGTTCAGCACGAGGTAGAAGTCCGCTCCGGAGCTCACCCTCCTCGAGATCTCGGCTAGCTCCTTCCTCAGGCTCAGGGTCAGCCCGGGGCTGATCCTAAGGTTCTGCTCCCTGACTAAGCCGACCGCGTCGTCCGGCTCCACGTCCTTTACGATGGTAGAGCCGTGGACCACGTCGCCCCTAACGTAGACCACGCGCTCGACTCCGCAGAGCGCTAGGCTCTTCGTCACCGAGATCAGGGCTACTCTGCTCAGGTCTATGGTCCTAACATGGGCTACCACTCTCACGTCCTCTAGGGACTTTATGAGGCAGCTGAGCACCGGGGAAAACTGCGAGGGCCTACCCATCGGGGAATCGGGGACATCCACCCAGTCCACCAACTCCTTGAGAGCCCTCACTCTGGCTAGCAGCTCCTCCCTGCTCTTGACTGGCACTATTTCGTAGAGCAGCTCCATCGACTGCGTCCTCGGGCTACTAAAGGAGGGTTCCGGAGTTTTTTATGCAAGTGACGCTCCTGCGACTCCGGGGGGTTCCGATCTGCCTCACCACTGCGGCTACCACTCCTCCCTCGCGATCTTAGAGGCCTCGACGATGTTCCTGAGCTTCGCCTTGGCCACCTCCCTGGGCAGCCTCTTGAGCCCGCAGTCCGGGTCCGGGTAGACCTTCTCCGGACCTATGAAGCCCTCCCTCATCAGTCTGTCGATGGCCTCCCTGATCTCCCTAACGCTCTCCACCCGGAAGCTGTGCACGTCAACGACGCCGTAGCCCAGCTCCTTGTCGTAGCCGTACTCCTTGAGGTACGGCAGAAGCCTAAAGTTGCTGTTCTTCATCTCTAGGTCGAACTGATCGACGGGGTAGTCCAGGATGTGCGGGAGTATCCTCTCCAGCCTCCCGTAGCACACGTGAATTATCCTCTTGACCTCGAGCCCCCTGAATATCACCTCGATGGCCTCCTTCAGCATGTCCGCCTCTTCCTTGAACGGTCTAGTCGACAGAGCCGGCTCGTCTATCTGAACATACCTCGCGCCCGCCTTCACTAGCTCTTCGACCTCGCTTCTTATGGACCTGGCTAGGTCCATTATCAGCTCCTTCCTGTCCCTGTAGTATAGGTCGAAGCTCCACTCCATCATCGTATAGGGCCCCGTCAGCGTTACCTTGACCGGCCTCCCGCTGCTCACGCTTGCGGCATAGCTCCAGAGCTCCGCGGTAATGGGCTCCACCCACTCAATTCTCCCAACTACGACGGGCCTCTTGAAGTACTCGTTGTCGAAGACCCTGACCCACCCTCCGGGGCCGAACCCCCTGAGCCTCTCTGCGAAGTACACGACCATATCATCGCGAGCCTGCTCACCGTCGCTCACTATGTCGATCCCGGCCTGTAGCTGGTCCTCGACGACCTCCCTGATCGACGGCTTCACTAGCTCCCTGAACTCCCGCTCAGATATCTGTCCCGCCTTCCTCATCCTGATGAGGTTCTCAGCCTGGGGGAGCTTGGGGTAGCTGCCCACGACCGTAGTCGGAAACTTCCTCGGTACCTCGTAACCGGTCACGGCTTTCACTCCCCAGGTTTCCCTACCCCTAACTTAGACGAGAGCTCTCTCACCAACTCCCCGAGGAGCCTCACCTTGAGGACGCTGTACTCGTATGGTATGAGGTCGAGCCACACGGTAGTCGTCACGCCGACCTCCTCGCCCTCGTAGTCTCTTAGGATTTCTGAGGCTGTCTCAACCAGCTTGTGGAGGGGATCTTCGTAGATGACTCTCGAGTTGACCAGTCCCAGGACGGCGCAGTGAGAACCGAAGCCTTTCGACTTTACCAGCCTCACAGAGTCCCTCGGAGAGCTCCCGATGTCGACGGAGACGCAGGTGACCTTGGCGTCCAGGACCCTCTCGTACACTCTCGGCTCGGGGAGCCCGTAGTAGAGAGCGAGGACGGTTTTGGAGGGCCCGGCCGATGCTGCTATCTTACTCGCGAGCGCCGCGGCCAGGGTTCCGAGGTCGGGGTCCGCGTCTGGGTCCGAGAGTAGAGGCTCGTCCACTTGGACCATGGAGGCCCCGGCCTCCGCGGCAAGCCTGACCTCGTTGGCCAGGAGGTCGGCGATGCTGGAGGCCAGCTCGGCCGGGTCGAGGTCGGGATCCCTCTTAGACATGTATGCGAACGTCACTGGACCGGGCACAACCACCTTGAAGCCGGCCGGCTCCGCAAAGACGGCGTATCTCTTGACCCGGGAGGCCCACACGTAGTACGTCGCCTCGGGCTTCCCGGTAAAGTGCGGAACTCTGTAGAAGAAGTTGTTGTCGAAGTACCTCAGGAGGCCGGTGGGGGTGACGTTGCGCCACGCCGAGACGAACGGCCTGAAGATGTCGTGCCACTCGAGCATGCCATCAACTACGTACGACATGCCTGCCGAGAGCTGGGCCCCGATTAAGACTAGGGAGGAGCTGGTAAGGACTCTTTCAAGCTCATCATACCCTATCAGGCCCCTCTCGAAGTCTCTGAGGGCCCTCCTCAGAACCCTATTCCTGGGGAAGCTCCCCAGGGGTGAGCCCCACACCCTCGCGGCGACCACCCCCACTCCTTGGTCTGAGCGGCTGCACTCCGTAACGCACTTTAAGCTTTGCGGTTTACCGTTGCGAGAACCCTGCGGACGAGCACCGGCGTGGGCTCGTTCCCCCCCTACACCGTCAAGTCTTGGGGATAATTCGGGTAATCACTTAAAAAGCTACCTCTTTCGGAGCTTAACTGCGGTGCCGCTACTGAGGGGCAGCCTGGCGAGGATTCTGTACGATATAAGGATGTTGAGGCGGAGACTGGAGGTCCTCGAGGCGAGGCTTGAGAGGAGCGCGGAGCGTAGGGGGATCGGCAGCGACGTAGCGAGGCAGTATCACAACGCCCTGAGGCATGTCAGGTACGTGGCCCGCGTGCTCGAGGTCCTCGAGATAAAGCTGGAGAGCATCCTAGCCCTAAAGGCGGTGACGCAGGACCTGGCTGTCGTCAGGGAGACGCTGAGAGAGCTCAGCAGGAGAGTGAGGAGCCTGCCGGAGGTCTCGGCGATCCTAGACGAACTGAGCGACCGTGTGAGCGACGTCATGGTCGGGATGCCGGTGGACGTGGGCGATCGGATGCCAGCGGTATATACGGAGGCCGCTAAGAAGATTCTCGAAGAAGCCGAAAGGCTGATCGGAGCCGGTAACAAGGCCTCCTAGATCGCGCGGTACCGGTGTGAACGGCAAAGCTCTTCGGGCGCTCTCCCAGGCTCCGTCACTCCTCCAACCGCGGGGGTCTCAGCGGGATTGCTGTCGTGAGCGACCACGTGGCCCAGGGTCCTCTTCCGAGGAGCGCGGGGGGCCCTGCTCCTAGGTTACCCTCACTACGTAGACATCGCCCCTTCGCTCGAGCACTCCCAGCTCAACGAGGGTCTCCAGGGCCAGCCTGAAGTAGGCGTCGCCGACGAATATACCATAGCTCTCCTCAAACGCCGCCCTGATCTCGTCGTAGGTCCACTCCCTCCTCCTCTCCTTCTCTTCCAGCAGGATCCTCCTGACGAACTGCACGGTATCCTCGTGCCTGGTCCACGGGTACTGGAACCATATCCACTCCTTCACCTCGATGTAGTAGAAGTCCGGCTTTATCTTGGCCACCGGGGATATCCACTGAAGTGCTGCTACCCTCAGCTCGGCCGGCTTCCACTCGGAGAGTATGAAGTCTCTGGCGAGGATGACGGTGTCACCGGTGTCGATTATGTCGTCCACGAGGAGAACCCTCTGACCGCTAAGGTCGAGCGTGTAGGGGAACTTTATTATCGCCCTCTCGGCCACCTTAGCAGCCTCGGTCCAGTGCTGGCTCTGGATGGACACCAGGTTTTCGACGAGGAGGAAGTCGCATATCAGGCGCGCCGGGACGTAACCCCCCCTAGAGACCGCGACGACGACGTCGGGCTTGAAAGAGCTCTCCTTAATGACTCTGGCTAGCCCCATGCTCCACTCGACTATCTCGTCCCACGTGACTAGCTTCGTCGATACCTTGACCACGGGCGATCACCGGGGCACAACAAATCTTTTAACCGAGTATTTAAAGCATATGGTCACCGACCTTCCCGAAGCCTCGTCGTGTTTAGAGCCGAGAAGCCAGCGCTACATTGACGCGCATATATTCCTGCGCGGGATACCGGAGCTTGGGGAAGATCATCAGCGGAGGAGAGGTAGAGCTGCGGGTCGAGAGCGCGCGCCCCCGCGACGTAGGGCGGAAGATAGCCAGGATTCCCAGAAAGTATATGGAAGTCCTGGGCGTCAGCTACGGTGACTTCGTCGAGGTCGAGGGACCCAGGTCCTCCGTCGTACTCCAGGTAATGCCGGCCTACCAGGAGGACGAGGGGACGAACACCATCAGGATGGACGGCTACTCCAGGGAGGCTATAGGCGTAACCGTGGGCGACTATGTAACCGTCAAGAAGGTCAGGGTAGTTAAGGGGCAGAGGGTCGTGGTAGCTCCGATCAACTTCAGGGTAGAGGCTCCGGAGCAGTTCGCGAGCTTCATCAAGGAGAGGTTCCTAAACAGAGCAGTCAAGAAGGGGGAGATAATATTCGTGAACATTCCCTACTACCCCGAGCCCCTCAGGTTCGTCGTCAGGGCCTGCGATCCGGCGCAGGTGGTGTTCATAGACTACGAGACTAGGCTTGACGTGAGCCCGGAACCCGTCACTATCGAGGCGCTGGAGAGACTGAGAGGCGTCCCCAGGGTAACCTGGGAGGACATAGGAGATCTGGAGGAGGTGAAGGAGAGAATACGCGAGATGGTAGAGCTGCCACTGAAGCACCCGGAGTTCTTCAAGCGCCTGGGCATAGAGCCCCCCAAGGGCGTGTTGCTCCACGGACCGCCGGGCGTGGGAAAGACTCTGCTGGCCAAGGCCCTCGCCAACGAGATAGGCGCGTACTTCATAGCCATAAACGGTCCGGAGATAATGAGCAAGTGGTACGGGGAGTCCGAAGCGAGGCTTAGGGAGATATTTGAGGAGGCTCAGAAGAACGCGCCAGCGATAATATTCATAGACGAGATCGACGCGATAGCGCCTAAGCGGGAGGAGGTCGTGGGCGAGGTGGAGAAGAGGGTGGTCGCCCAGCTGCTCGCTCTCATGGACGGGCTCAAGGAGAGGGGCAAGGTCATTGTCATCGGTGCGACGAACAGAGTCGACGCTATCGACCCGGCTCTTAGGAGACCCGGTAGGTTCGACAGAGAGATCGAGATCCCCCCGCCCGATAAGCACGCGAGGAGGGCTATACTCGAGGTACACACTAGAAACATACCCCTAGCCGAGGACGTAAACCTCGACGCGCTAGCGAGCATAACGAACGGGTTCACCGGAGCGGATATAGCGGCGCTGGTCAAGGAGGCGGCCATGAGCGCCTTAAGAAGATTCCTCAAGGCTGAGAAGGTCGACCTGAGCAGACCGGTGCCCCCCGAGCTCCTGGAGAAGCTGAAGGTCACTCAGCAGGACTTCCTTGAGGCCCTAAAAATAGTCCATCCAACGCTGATGCGCGAGGTGCTGGTAGAGGTCCCGGAGGTACACTGGGACGACATCGGGGGTCTGGACGACGTGAAGCAGGCTCTCAGGGAGGCCGTTGAATGGCCTCTGAAGCACCCGGAGGTCTTCGAGAAGATGGGGATAAGGCCTCCGAGGGGTATACTGCTCTACGGTCCCCCGGGTTGCGGGAAGACTCTGCTGGCTAAGGCTGTGGCCACGGAGGCCAACGCGAACTTCATCGCTATAAAGGGTCCCGAGATCCTTAGCAAGTGGGTCGGGGAGTCCGAGAAGGCCGTAAGGGAGGTCTTTAGGAGGGCTAGGCACGTAGCTCCCGCGATCATATTCTTCGACGAGATCGACGCCATCGTCCCGACAAGAGGTATGAGGCACGATACCGAGGTGACGGACAGGATAGTCAACCAGCTCCTGGCCGAGATGGACGGGATCCAGACCCTGAAGAACGTCGTGGTGATCGGTGCTACGAACAGAGTTGACCTGATAGATCCGGCCCTGCTCAGGCCGGGTAGGTTCGACAGGGTGATCTACGTGCCACCACCCGACAGAAGAGCGAGGTATGAGATACTGAAGATCCACACGAGGAACGTGCTCCTGGCCGAGGATGTGGATCTCTGGAAGCTCGCGGAGATGACGGAGGGCTACAGCGGAGCTGACCTCGAGGCGCTCGTGAGGGAGGCGGTTATGATGGCCCTCCGGGAGAGCTTCACGGTAAGGCCTATAGGGTTCAAGTACTTCCTAGAGGCTCTGAAGATAGTGAAGCCCTCGCTGACGAGCGATGTAGTGAACAAGTACGAGAGAATATACGAAGACCTGAAGAAGTTCATTATATAGAGGAGCTGGGGCGGTAGCTTTGGACGTGACGACCCTCTACAGGGACCTGGAGAACAATGTTCTCAAGAGGGACAGGGCGAGTAGGAGGCTGAGGAGGACCTGCGGCAAGTCTTTCAAGGAGGAGGACTTAGCCAAGGTCGTAGACCAGGTCAAGCTCCTCAGGACCTCGCGTAGGACCCTGTCCAGGATACTGAGCGAGCTCAGGGAGCTGGAGAGCTACGGGGACCTCGAGGAGCCCCTGGAGACCCTCATAGAGTACATGCTCGTGGTAGGGGTACACGTAGAGAGGGAGGTGTTACTCGGCGCGGCTGAGGTGCTTGGGAGGAGTCAAAGCACTAAGAACTACGCGGAGGAGATATACTCCGTAGACGTGGCGGAGATAGACAGACTCTTGGAGGATCTGAGGGCCACCTACACCGCCATCAAGGGGAGGTCGAAAGCTTGAGCGCGTGTCCGTGGTATAAGGACGGGTATTGCAGGTCACCCCTCCTGGACTCCCCCTCGGCAGACGTAGTGAATAAGGTCCAGTGCCTCGGCGGACGCGAGGTCTACGCTCAGTGCAGACATTACCGAGAGCCCCAGGTAGCTAGAGAGGGGGGCTACGAGGAGTTCGGTAAGCCGTTCCTCATGGTCCACGGCCTCGACGCGCAACCGAAGGTGTACTGCGAGTTCGCGAGGGTTTATAGGCACGAGCAGGGGAAGTACATCGTCGGCTGCCTCGTCCTCGGCAGGTTCCTCGGAGCACATGAGGTGGACCTCTGTAGCGCCTACTGGAAGCAGTGCCCGTATAGAAGTATGGGGCTTAGAGTCGGCGTGGGGGTTTGACCGGTCGCTAAAGCGACGTTGGTTCCCGGACATTCGTTGACGCGTCCAGGCTCTCACCTAGCTTACGGGGCTTCCACCGCCTTCCGGTCTTAGGATAGCGAAGCTCGCGTCATCGGAGAAACGGCTCTCCCGCGGTGCTCGAAGTGCTTGAGGTACTGAGCGTGGGCGGTAACCGCTCATAGCGAAGTAAGCCCCCGGGACCCCGCAGCTTTAAAGCCGCACCGGTGGAGTCTCCCGCCATGCCCGCGCTTAGCAAGCAGTAATTAACCTAGGCATGGGTGCTTCGTCTATGGTTGGCTCGATAGTCTCCGAGGAGGACGTCAGAGACCACGAGCACGGAACCACAGGAGCAGGTCCGCGGGGAGGCGCGACGCTACTACACGAGGACTTCGAGGCCTCGATGGACTCCCGCGCTATCACATCCACGGCCAGCACTCTCGCTAACTACGAGAGGAGGGTCATAGAGTACGCGTCCCGGGTTTCACGCAGGTCGACTGCGAGGACAGCGTCAACTCATCGTCCAGGCCGGGAACCATTACGGGTCCCGGAGGATAGCCCACGGTTCCCCGAGGATGCACTTCGCGGGCGGCAAGGGGAGGGTAATCAGGGTCGACGGAGGCTCGCGCGGCTGATCGTAGAGCTCTGTAGCGTTGTGCTGAAGCTCGTTAGTGGAGAGAGGCGATTTACAGCGTCAGGCTGGGACTCGCGAGGGGGCGGGAGGTGTCATGCATAACCGAGAGCTCTCTTTAGGTTGAGCACCGAGAGCCTCGTGCTCGAAGAGGCGGCTCCAAGGATCGGCATCGACAGGAGCTCTGGGCAAGATAGGCGGGAGGCCGTTCAACGAAGGATCCATGGACTCAGCGGAGGAGCTCGGAGCCGCCGTACGCAGAGAGGAATCAGTGTCCCGGACCTACCCAGGGGACGGAGGTCGCGACGCTCGCTTCAGCCGGCCTACGCGAGCGTAAACCCGAGGAAGTTGTCCCACCCTCCCCTCAGTTCACGACCCTCTAGGTAAACCTTGCCCGCGCCCTTCACCACGCGCCCTATCCTGACTGCTGGCAGGTCTAGGTCCTCTGCGGTTGACACCACGGTGTACTCCTCGCCCATGAAGCTCAGGAGAGCTCCCAGCTCCACTCCCTCCTCCCTCGAGAATTCCAGGACCTCCGGACACAGAGCCTCGCGGGATAGGACGAGGTCTGAGCCGCTCCTCTCGAGCACTCTCCGCAGGGAGGCGATCCCGTCGCTTATGTCAGTCGAGGCCTCCACTAGATCGGAGTATTCTAGGAACTTCAGTGGGGGCTCCGGTCTCGCGTTGGCGCGGAGGAGGTCCCCCCAGGGGCTCGGATCCCTCTTGAGGTAGTAGAGCGCAGCCGGTATCGACGAGAGGCCGAGGCACTTCACTGAGTGGACTATGAGGCCCTCCCTAAACGGCACGCCCGGCTTTGGGTTGCTGCTGACCCCGATGGACGCCACGTCTATCACTATATCGTTGTAGTCCAGCCTGTTCACATCCCCACCCGCGTAGAGTATCCCGGCCGTCTCGGCGAGATCCCTTACGCCGGCGACCGCCTCCAGGACAGCGCTCGGCGACAGCTCACCGCTCACGGTTATCGAAGAGACCAGTAACAGCGGTCTAGAGTTCTTGGCTATGAGGTCCGAGAGGGTCGAGAGGGCCACTCTATAGCCGAGGTCGCCGAGGGTGAGCCACGGGTACATAGAGGAGCTCGCAGTCGTGCCGTCGATCTTAAGGAAGATCCATAGGCCGTTTACGTAGATGGCTTGCGCGTCGTCGCCTATCCCGAAGACTCCCGGGCCTCTACTCCCGGCATGCTCGCTCACCAGTCCTAGGATACGCTTCAGGACGCCGCTCTCCCCTACGTCAGCCAGCCTCTCGCCCATTCCTAGGTCGACCCGGCCTGCCTCTCGACGAACCAGAGGGTCCCCTCCTTGGTGTCAGCCAGCCTTATCCCGAGCCTTCCAAGCTCGGCTCTGATCCAGTCGGACTCCTCGTACATCTTCTTGGCTCTCAGCCTGGACCTCACCTCGACGATAAGCTTTATGAGCTCCTCCAGCTGGTCGGAAGTCTTGAGGATCTCCTCCCTGGGCGGCAGTAGGCCCAGCACTCTATCCATAAGCTCCATAACTGAGAGGGCCTTGAAGGCCAGGGAGCTGCTACCCGACGTCAGGACCTCGGCGTTGGCTATGCTGAGGAGCCTGTGGAGTGCCGCGAGGGCTCTGGAGGAGTTTAAATCGTTGTCCATGGCCTCGACGAACTCCCTCCACGTCTGAGAGAGGGATATCCAGACCCTGAGCTCCCTCTCACCTAGCCTATGCTCCAGGGGTCTTTCCTTAACTGCTCTCGAGAGCATGTCGTAGGTACTTAGGATCTTCTTTAGCGTGGACCTAGCCTGCTCGAGCGCTTCCTCTTTGTAGTCTAGGGGCCTCCTGTAGTGGGCAGAGAATATCCACAGCCTCAGGACCCCGGGGCCCCAAGCCTTGATAGCATCGACGAGCCTTACGATGTTCCCGAGGCTCTTACTCATCTTCTCGCCCGCTATGGTCAGAGGTCCCACGTGGACCCAGTACCTGACCCAGGGGGACTTACCGAAGTACGATTCGCTCTGCGCTCTCTCGTTCTCATGGTGGGGGAATATAAGGTCCTGGCCTCCGCCATGGATGTCTATGGCGTCTCCCAGGTATTTCGAGCTCATGACGCTGCACTCTATGTGCCAGCCGGGCCTCCCGGGACCCCAGGGAGAGGGCCAGGAAGGCTCCCCCGGCTTCGCCGCCTTCCACAGAGCGAAGTCGAACGGGTTTCTCTTCTCCGCCAGGACTTCCTCCTCCTGCCTCCACTCCTCAGAGCTCCTCCTGCCGCTCAGCCTCCCGTAGTCACCGTAAGTGGTTATGTCGAAGTAGACGGAGCCGCTGGGAGCCACGTACGCGTGCCCCTTCTCTATGAGGACCTTTACGAACTCGATTATGTCCTCTATGTGCTCGGTAACCCTCGGGTGGAGGTCCACTCCGATCCTCAGCTCCTTGAGCAGGGAGAGGTACTCGTCGATGTACTTCCCGGCGACGTCCCTCCAGTCCACTCCGAGCTCCCTGGCCCTCCTGATGATCTTGTCGTCTATGTCGGTGATGTTCTGCACGTACAGTACGTTGTAGCCCCTCAGTAGCAGGTACCTCCTCACGAAGTCGAAGGAGATGAACGCTCTCGCGTGCCCCAAGTGTAGGTGGTCGTAGGGGGTCGGACCGCAGAAATAGGCCTTGACTATGCCCGGCTCGCTTGGTCTGAAATCCTCAACCTCTTTCGTGAGGGTGTTGTATATCCTCAACACAAATTTCTACCACCGGGTAACTCGTTAGGGTTTTGGAGATAAAAAGCTTTCGAGTCCCGCCGGGGGGATTCGAACCCCCGACCACCCGGTCTCGGCCCCCACACTACAGCCGGGCGCTCTGCCGCTGAGCTACGGCGGGCCTCCGAAGGATTCCTGAAACAAGGCTTATAAAGCTCACCGCCCTCGAGGCGGGAGTTCGCGGGCCGGGGCTACAGAAAGCTTTATTATCTAATTTGTCACGAGCCATCAGCGCGACCCCTGAGTTCTTTAGACAGCTGATACTAGGGCTTATAAGCCATAATGAACTTATAAGCTTTAACGGAGTATATATAGTGGGGTGGGAGAGTGTCCAGGAACTCCTCGATTGTCTACGAGGACAGCGACGTTATCGTCGTCCGCGCTCCTAGGGACGAGGAGCTAGAGAGGATGGTCAAGGACATAATCGCCAGGAGGGGGAGGCCTGTATCGTGGAAGGAGCTGAGGAGGGAGCTCAGTGGAGTGGTAGGAGAGGACAGGCTGAGGAGAGTACTCATGCGCCTGGTAGAGAGGGACGAGGTCGTGGAGATGCTGGACGGGACCTTCGGGCTCAGGGGCATGGAGGAGACGTACATCCCCGTCAGAGCCAAGAAGAGAGTCAGGCCGCTAGTCCCCTCGAAGTTCAGGAAGAGGTGGGGCCACCTGGTGGAGGCCACTGGAAGCATCTCAGCAGCCATCCAATACCTGATCAACATGAAGCTCAGGGAGAGGAGAGCGAAGCCGAGATAGGCTATGTGCGAGAGAGCGACGGTTAAAGTCAAGGAGAAGGTAGCCCTCGTGATCACCGAGAGGAACTCCCATGCGATAGTACCTCTGGACAGGCTCTGCAAGTTCATTGAAAGACTGCGTATATGCCTCGACGACCCGAGGATCAGGTGCTAAGCGCTCGTGGGCGCTTAGAGAGTCTTGAGAATCTCCGAGAGTGCTCTGAGGAAGCTCAGATTGTTTTCCCTAGTCGAGACGCTCACCCTTACGTAGTTTCTCACGGCCTCGTCGTCATACGCCCTCACCTTAATGCCCGCTTCGCTCAGGCGTCTGGCCAGAGCTCTACCAGGGACGGGGACCCTGACGAAGAGGAAGTTAGTTCTAGAGTCGAGGCTGCGAAGGCCCAGCTCCGAGACGCCTCTCCGCAGCTCCTCCCTCAGCTCGATAGTCCTCCTGACGACCTCCCTCATGTAGCCCAGGTCCTGGAGGGCCCCCAGAGCCGCCGCCAGCGAGGTGACGGGGGTGGAGAACAGGGCGCTGTGCTCGCCGAGCCTGGACGCCAGCTCGGGGCTCGCTACTATGTAGCCGACCCTGGCTCCCGCTAGGGAGAAGGCTTTGGAGAAGGTCCGCACCACTACCAGGCCATCGCTTTCCCTGATCTTATCCGCAACCGTGAACTCCGAGAACTCGAAGTAGGCCTCGTCGACCACTACGAGCCCGAACCTGCCCAGGAGGAAGTCGAGGGTGGCCCTATCCTCGAAGAGCATGTTCGAGGTGGGGTTGTTGGGGTTGCAGAGGTACAGCGCTCTGCTGGAGCCTCCCTCTCTGGCGAGCCCGAGGAGGTCTAGTTCGAACGAGTCCGGGGCCAGTCCCACGAGGTCGACGCGCGCTCCCTCCATTCGGGCGAACTCCAGGAGCCCGTGGAATGTGGGCCACACGGACACGAGCCTTAGCCCCCGCGACTTGCAGTACCTGATTACAGCCGCGAGGGCTTCTGAGGAGCTCGGGAAGAAACGCAGATGCTCCTCGGGGAGACCGACATAGCCGGAGAGCCTCTTCATGAACTCCCTCTCCAGCTCCTCCACGTGGTAGAGGTTCAGAGAGCTGACGTACCTGGAGACGTAGGAAGCCACTAGCCCGCTCGGCTCAAAGGGGGACTCGTTGAGATGCATCCTGACGAAGCGCATCGCCGCGCCCTAAGCGGCTCGTCACCGATATATTAAGCACCTGCCCGGGTCGGGCTCTAGAACAGCCACTATGCGTCCATCCCTTAAGACGTGGATAACCTGGCTACAGTTAGCGACCTCGGGGTTATGAGTTATCACGACTATGGTCTGGCCGAGCTTGTTCAGCTCCAGGAACGTGTTCACGACTACCCTGGCCGACGCGGTGTCCAGGTTGCCCGTAGGCTCGTCGGCGAGCACTATCGATGGAGACCCCACTATCGCTCTAGCTATCGCAACGCGCTGCTGCTGACCCCCCGAGAGCTGGTTCGGCCTCTTGCTGAGCCAGGAGAGCTCCCCACCGACCCTCAGCAGGGCCTTGACGACCATCCTCCTCCTCTCTTCCCTGGGCAACCCCCTAGCCACAAGAGGGAGCTCTATGTTCTCCAGGACCGTGAGCCTGTTTACGAGATTAAAGGTCTGGAAGACGAAGCCTATCTTCCTGCTCCTGAACTCCGCGAGCTCTCTGTCCCCGAGCCTCGATGTGTCGACTCCATCGATGAACACTTTCCCCTTGGTGGGCCTGTCGAGGAGCCCTACCAGGTTTAGGAGGGTCGTCTTGCCGGACCCCGAGGGTCCCATTATCGATACGAAGGCACCCCTCCTCACGCTCAGGCTGACCCCTCGGAGGGCCCAGGTCGCTACGGAGCCCGTTACATACACCTTGTAGACGTCCTCGACCCTGATTACGCGGTCTTCCTCACCCATCGCCCGCCAGCCGGTCCCCGCCAGACCTGGACCGAGCAAAAATTATGCGAGGAACCGCTGGGATCCCGCTATCGCGTGGACTGGTCGGTGCCGGGCTTGCCCCGGAACGGGGCCGCGGAGCGTTTCGATAAATTCCCATCGCTGCAGCGGAGATGGGCACGGCGAGGGTGTGGTCGATAGTGGAGAGCTGCCGGGCGAGTCTCGCGGTCGAGGTGATATGTAGGTACGGCGTCGTGGATCGCGAACTGCTGAGGCACGCGGCTGGTCTGGACGATCGGTCGATCGAGATGCTCATCGGTGCTCTGCTGAGCTCCGGCTACATAGTCGAGGTCGAGCCGCGCGCGGAGCTCTGCGGATCATGCCCTCTCAGCGCCGAGTGCGAGCAACTAAAGCGCGGAGTCGGCACGAAGGTCTACGTGCTGAGCGATAGGTTCAGGAGACTCTGCAACGAGCTCGTCGGCCCCCGATCGTAACCGGCGCGGAGCGCTCGGGGTGTGGGCGTGAGCCTGGTCTACGGTCTGCCCGAAGTGCCCGCGGTGTACTCCGTCTGCCGCGACCTAGAGGTCAGGGCCCTGAGAGCAGACGTGCTCTTCGAGGTGAGGAGCATCGCGGAGAGGGTGAAAAGCTCCGCTCACGCGCCGACCCTCGGCACGGACCCCATCATCTCGAAGTACAGAGCGCTCGCCGGGAAGAGCGGGGGTAGGCCCCCGATTGCGGTATACCCCGAGGTTCTCGTCAGGGGGGTTCTGCTGAGGGGCAGGCTCCCCCGCTACAACTCGGTCCTCGACATAGTGAACGCCGTATCAGCTCTGACCAGGATACCCATCAGCCCCGTTGACGTGGATAGAGCCGTCCTCCCCCTGAAGCTCGCCTACTCGGCGAGGGGCGCGGTTGTCAGGGACTTCGGGGGGAGGGGAGTATACGTTAGGCGGGGCGCGATAGTACTGGAGGACGGGGTTGGGAGGATAGTCTACGTGTTCCCGTACAAGAGCACGGACGTGGCCCCGGTCACTACGGCCACTAAGAACGCCGCCTTCATAGGCTACGGAGCTCCCGGGGTGCCGCTGAGCCTGGTCGAGTCTAGCGTAAGGATGGTGGTAACGTACATCGAGAGCTTCGTCCGGGGCGCTTCGTGCTCTCGGCTAGAGGTGGACGGCGGGTCTAGATGTGGACGCGCATAGCTCCCAGCCGCGAAGCCTCCGGAGGGACCCCGGGAAGCCGTCCGGAGGCGGTAGCTCGACCCCCGTCTAACCGCCATCCCCCTCCAGCTCCCAAGCTGGTGGGATAGCCGTACCGATATTCCTGTTACATGTATTCTTAGTGCGCAGAAAACGAGAAAACAGATAACCGAGAAGTTTAATTTTACTCAAAAGTATCGATGACCGGGGTCGGGAGTGAGTAACGAGTTCCGCAGAGAAATCGAGAGAATAGTTGAGAGGATGAAGTCGGAGCTGGACGCTTTGATCAAGAGGATCAACGAGATGGTGAACAGGGGGGAGATACGCGGAGCCTACAGAGCATGGACTGAGGGGATCGTCGACATACTCAAGGAGACCCGGGAGGCTCTCAAGAAGCTCGAGTCGTACGCTAAGGAGGCCGGGATATCCGAAACCGAGATCGAGGAGTCTCTCGAGTACCTCAGGAGGGAGATCAGGGAGGCCCTCGCTAGGATGGACAGGGAGGCGTCGAGGCTCAGGAGCTACTGGGAGCGCGACTTCCTATCTCTGATCCTCGTCCCGCCCAACATCGTCGGCAGCGTGAGAGCGGGCGTGGAGGACATAGTCGAGAGCATCAATAAGTTCATCGAGCATCTGCAGAGGAGCTTGACCCAGTACTACAGCAGGATGGCGCAGGTGGTCTCGCTGAGGATGAGGGAGAAGGACCTGGAGGTGATTGACCAGCTCGTCGAGGCTGGGATATTCAAGAGCAGGAGCGAGGCCGTCGCCTACTTCGTTAGGAAGGGGATGGAGTCCAGCAGAGAGTGGATAAACAGGGCGCTGGAGCAGGCGAAGAAGATCAGGGAGCTGCAGGAGTCTGCCAGGAGAGAGCTCGAGGAGCACGGGGAGTAGCGTAAGCGCGAGCCTACACCTTTCTCAGGAGCTCAGTCAGCTTGCTCAGCTCCTCTCTGCCGGCGCTGGTCTTAGGGTAGGTGATAGCGACTACGGGCTCCGGGGGCGGGTTCTCGCGCAAGTAGCTCCTAAGCGCTGGAGGCCAGTTCCCCGGGTCGAAGCCCCTCTGGGCCAGGAACGCCACGAGCCACCTCTGGGTTCCGAACCCGGAGCAGCCCGTCCAGAGGGTCTCCCCTCTGTTGTGCCTGATCCTGAAGGGGCCCGTGAACTTGGTCCCGTGTATGGATACGTTGCCCACCTCCAGCCACGCCTTCTGCTCCTCGCGCGGTCCCCTGTAGGGGAGCCACAGCTCGAAGTCTATCGTTCCGGGTCTGTTGATGTCGAACTCCTCAACCCTCTCGACAGCGCCGCTTTGCTCGTAGTACCATGGGGTTACCCACGCCGTCCTCCACTCCAGGTCCAGCACCTCGTCCATGAACCTCTCGTAGGCCTTGAGCACTTCGTCCCTGATTCTTACGACCTGCTCCGGCTTTCCCAGCCATACGACCTCGACCCTATGGAACTCTATCACTCTCTCGAGTCCGTAGATGCCCCCGGACTCCCACCTGAAGGAGGGACCGCTCCTGTCAAACCACTTCACCGGGAGGGAGGCGTCGTCGAGTAGCTCGCTCCCGAAGAACCAGTAGAAGGGCTCGCACTGAGCGTAGCACAGGAAGTACTCCGGGTACCTCAGGTGCTTGGCTAGCTCTTCGGGCGGCGCCTCGTCGGTGACGTACATGTAGTCCGCGAGCTCCTCGAACTCCTCGATGTTGTATGTCTTAGGCAGAGAGCAGAAGACCATGGAGTTTATCGTGCCCCTCAGATGCCCGGTCTTGAGCCCTATCTCGAGGGGGTACATCTTCGGAAAGATAGCCTCCCTGAAGCCCAGGGGGAGCACCACCTCCCTCAGGAACAGGTCTCTCATCGCGTTAAGCAGGTAGGTGGCCAGTGGCGTGTAGAGCCATTGCCCCACCGAGAACCTCTTCACTAGCCCCACTTCCTCGAGGACCTTGTTCGGGTCGCCGGTGAACAGCGGGGGATCGAACTTGACCCTCGACCTCTTGATGAGCTGCCAGTGCTCCGCCTTCCCTCCCCACTTCGCTTTGACCTCCTTCTCGCTGAGCAGCCTGAGGAGCCTCAGGAGGAAGGGCCTCTTGAGGTCTCTCTCCTCAAGGTCCTCCAGGTGTATGATCGTGCGCCCACCGGATCTCTCGATGCTCTTTACGAAGGGCAGCTTAGCTTCGACCCTCACCTCCCCCTCCACCTCCACTAGCGCGTCCTCAAGCCTGACGCTGCGTATACCTATCCTCCTGACCCCCAGGGACACCTCGAGAGAGTTCTTTACTCTCATCGAGGCCTCGTCTATCCTGAGCCTACCGGTCTCGACGCTTAGGCGGAGAACGCGCCCAACACGCTCCCAGCCCACTATCCTACCCCCTTCCTCCGGGCTCCTGAACCCCTTCGCCAGCGCGAGACCGGCCTCCCCTAGGGCCTTTTCCAGGGCCTCCAGGTCCTCTGGGGTCAAGTCTCTGCTCAGCTCGAGCTTCACTACCCCCCTGTATCTCACTACGGTGCCCCCGGTCATCTGCGGATTGGGATTATTTATAGTGCGGTTTAGGGCATGCGGTGAAAGAATCGAGGAGGGATCCCCGGACAGTGCGTAAGCCATGCGGCAACGCGCGTGTTAGAAGTCCCCGGGGAGGCGATGAGATAGAGCCCCTGGCTTAACCGACTCCGTTGCCTACGCGCGGTAGGGAGTATGGCTCGAGTAAGAGCACGAGCGTGCCCGAGTCGACGGTCTCGGGTTAGAGCGACCGACCCTGCCCGTCGCTAGCCGCCTGCTGCTCCCAGCTCGTCCTCCGTCTCCTCGACAAGTATCTTCGAAGCTACTCCCCGGCTTAGCGAGATGACGGCGCTCCGGACCTTAACTACGACGTGACCACGGTTATTAGCGAGCACCTCAACGGGGGAGCCGGGGAAGAGCCCCAGCTGCGCAAGCCTGCGCTTTAAGCCTCTCCCAGTCCACAGCTCCGCGATCCTGACGTGCGCCCCGGACCTCACTTCGCTCAGTGGCACCATTCTAGAGTTTAGACGCGTCTAACCCTTTTAAGCTACTGCTCCCGGACCTCCGTAGCGCTCCACTGCTCGACTGGGGACCGCGGAGAGGTCCCCACCTAGCGTAAGCCCGTAGAGCCTCTCGGCAGAGGGATGACCGGGTCCGAGCAAGCGTTGAGGAGGAAGGGCTTGAACGCGCTAGGCCGGAGAGCGGATGCGGGGTCCTCGCCTGGGGGCCTCCGCGTCACAGGAAGAGGGCCCAATGCTATGGAGGCGAAGCTGGGACGGAGCGGTGACCAGAGAAGCCGACGCGATGCCGGTCTGTACCGGAGCCGCGCAACTCTCCGCGATCTACGGTGGTTGGTAGTACTCCTCCATTTTCTTGACGGAGCTTAGCCCGGACCTAACGACCCTGGCCAGACCGTTGAGGACCATGTACAGGGCTATATCGATGTCCACCTTGGTCGCCACGTTCCGCCTTATCGAGATCCTCCTGCCAAAGAGGGGGCCGTCGAAGTCGACATTGGGTCTGACCACGGCGTAGCCCTCAAACGGAGACAGAGCCTCGTCTAATCTAAAGGACTCCAGCTCGCTTACCCTGAGCAGCCTAGCGGTGAGGCCGGTCTTCCCGTTTATGGAGTTCGGGATCCTGACGAGCCTCGAGACGTCCTGCGTGACCTGCGGGTCGACGACTACGGCGGCCCTCTCCACTCCCCTCTCGCTGAGCTCCCCACCGGAGTAGAGGGCGATGAGGGATCTCCAGCCGCCGTCTCGAGGGCTCGGGGGTTCCGCCCGCACTCCCCTCCTGCTTCTACCCCCGGAAAGCCTCCTTAGGTCTATGCCCCTCGCCGTCACGTAGTCCACTAGCTCCAGCCTGAGTAGCGATTCCAGTCCCAGCCACTCCGGGTCCTCAGTCGCGACGACCACGTGGAAACCCCTATTCCCCGAGAAGTACACCATCAGCTCGTTCTCGCCGAAGCCCATGTGCTCCTCCAAGACGTAGACTAGCCTCTCGAGGTGGCCCTTAGCTATCTCAATGCACTCGTCCGTCACCACCTCAAGCCCCTCCTTCAGCATCAGTGTTCGGCAGCCGGGCAGCTTGTCGGCGTCTATATCGAACATGAGCTCAGAGCCCTGCCAGCCCGCCTCGGAGAAGTCTGAAGCCGCGGGGTTCAGGTATTTCGCGGTCGAGTAGTAGGACTGCTTGGGAGTGTTGACTACCAGATAGGCCCTGAGCTCGCTCTCGGTAGAGAAGCTCAGGTGCCTCACGTAGACCTCCGAGTCCAGGGTCTGGAAGGCGAACTCGCGCATGCCGAGGTCCTTCGGTAGCCTAATCGGTGCGACCCTGTAGTAGCTGCTGAAGAGCTCGCGGACGAACCTTAGCTCCTCCCTGCCTAGAGCCAACTACTCAGCCCTTGGGGCTACGTAGTACTTTATCGAAGTGCCGTAAGACGAGAGCTCCAGGTATAGGGGTAGCTCGGATCCCACCTTCATCACGGCTCTCTCGGCTATTCTGATTACAGGCTTGACGTTGGCTACGAAGTCTATAGAGTAGCTGACTCTGAAGCCGGGCTCCCCCACGTCGGACTCCTCGATGCTGCCCCTCTCCTTGCTGAGAACCACCTCGGCCTCCCCCAGCTCGCTCTCGGCGGCCAGCCTGA
Organism: uncultured Sulfolobales archaeon; assembly: GCA_938083005.1. Lineage (GTDB taxonomy): Archaea > Thermoproteota > Thermoprotei_A > Sulfolobales > NBVN01 > DRZP01. Next base: position 31,409 of record CALKCU010000026.1, read on the forward strand.
GCTCGTCCTCGTCCCCCTCCACCCTGAGCACATCCCCCGCGCTCTCGATCCCGGTTATGCTGTCGTAGAGCAGGGGTGGGGGTACCACGTAAGTGTTGGGGTACTCTATCTCGATCTCGGGTATTTCCTCTACCGAGGTGGCTAGGGGTAGAGTGAACACTCTCGAGTACCCCCTCCTCTCAAAGGTTATAGAGAGCGACGACTGGGTCCAGCTGAGGGTCACCGCGTCGTCCCTCTCGGCGCTCCTGAACACCCTGCCCAGGTCATCCAGGTTCACTACGAGCTGCCCGCCGCCGGTAGCCTCGTAGGCGGCGGTGGACTCCTTAGGTATAGCGAGGACCAGGAGAGCCGTCTTGGAGGGGTCCATGGATTTGAACGTGATCCCCTCCTCTCCGATCTCGATCACGGCCGTCTCGCTGAACTTCGCCGCCGAGGCGATGATGTACCGCAGTAGCCTCGCGGACCCGAAGGACACGCTCACCTACCAACACCAGAGCTGTCTGACCTAATGGACTAATAAAAACACCACGCCCGAACCCCGCGATGGGAGCCCAATCCGTTCCCGGGCAGG
>CALKCU010000027.1 GCA_938083005.1 uncultured Sulfolobales archaeon
CACGTCCTTGTAGTAGGTCACCCAGTACGTCGGGTGCACCGTTAAGGAGAGGCTCGCGGAGTTGGGGCCCAGGGACACCTCTATCTTGTTGCCGGGGCCCAGGTCGGGCTCGTTGGCGTTGGACCCGAGTTCGAAGTACACGGGCGGCGGCACAGGCGCCACCCTCAGCTCGATCGGCATGTAGTTGAAGACGCTGGCGAGGGCGACCGACGCTGCCAGAGCCAGGACCACCGACGCGGCCGCTAGCAGGGCGCTCCTCCTTTCTCTTCGCAAGGCGTTCATTACCTCTCTCTTGACCCGGTATATAAGCTTTGCGAGAGCTCCCGGGATCCGGCCTCACCAGCGTGCGGACAGGGCACTGCGGAACCCGAAAAGCGCCCTTCTGTCTCCGCAGCCCGAGACCCCCACCCTCCTGGTCTCGTTCTCCCCGGGCTCCTCGTACCCCACTAGCTCGGCCTCGTAGCCGAGCTGCCTGAGCACGTAGGCCAGGTCCTCGACCCAGTCGAGGACACCGCACCACATGCAGAAGGTCCCCGAGAACTCCACCTCGACTAGCCCCCTCTCCTCGTCGACCCTCAGCACCCTGGCTACCCGTTCTCCTACCGGAGTGGAGAGGTTTCCGCCTCATGCTCTGCTCTCGGTGCGACTTCCATCGCCGCCGCGCGGGTGGGCTACTGCGGGGAGCGCGCGGGGCCGCTCCCGCCTTTAAGCCTCTTCTCCGAAGACTTAGCTTGCGGGAGTGGCGCGCGGTGTTCCCCGAGTCTAGGCTCTCCGCACTGGAGGCCCTCGTGGTGATAGCCGTAGTGCTCGCCTACGGGTACGTCCAGCTGAGCTACGCTCTCTCCATCGAGGACTACGTGTCGGACGAGATCTGGTACGTCAGCTCCTCCAGGAACTACCTGAACAAGGTCTTCGGAGTGCGCCCGCGCGCCGCGGACGCGGGATACAGGATGACCCTCGAACTGGCGGCCACCGGCCGGAGCGACTACGTGGAGAAGGCCGCTAGGCTGAGCGCCGAGGTCGAGAGGCTCGGCGGCAGGGTCGTCAAGTCCTCGGAGTACTACGGGAGCGGCACCAACCCCCTCTACGCAATCTGCGCGGACGTCCCCGAGGAGGCCGTCGAGGCCCTGACCTCCCACCCCTACGTCAGGAGCTTCGGCTTCGGGTACTGTTACCCGAACGCGGGCAACATACTCAATTACATGAACCTGGAGCACCCGCCCCTGGGCAAGTACCTCATAGCCCTCTCGATGGTAGTCTGCGGCGATAGGCCCGTCTGCTGGAGGCTGCCCTCCATAGCCTCCGGGGCAGCGATCCTGGTGCTCCAGTACGCGCTCCTCAGGAGCGTCCTGGGGGGCCCCTGGGGAGGCATCGTAGCAGTCCTGGTGCCCCTCGTGACTCTCTTCGATAGGACATTCAGGTCCATGACTCTAGTGGCTATGCTCGACGCACCCCTGGCTCTCCTCACTTACGCGGCCTGCCTCCTCGCGCTCCGCGGGAGGATCCCGAAGTCCGCGGCCTTCCTCTCCCTCGCCTTCTCCACGAAGTTCAGCGGAGCCTTCCTCGTTCCGGCCCTCTACCCGGACTACTCCAGGAGGAGGCCGCCGGCCTACGCTATGCTGCTGCTCGCCTACGCTCCCCTGGCCGTCTTCCTGGCCCTCTCCGTTCCCCTCATGATCTTCAGGGGAGGCTTCCTCCAGTGGTGGTCCGAGGGCGTGGAGGGGGCCGTCAGGTGGCACCTCTCGACCAAGGTGGAACCCGGCAGGGGGCCCCCCTCCGCCTCCCCGTGGGACTGGCTCGCGGGCGCGAACTCCTTCGTGCTGCGCTACAGGTGCGAGGAGGGGGTTGGGTGCGTGGCGGACCTCGTGGCCTCCGGGAACCCCGTGCTCTACGTAGCCACGACGCTTCTGAGCGTCTACGCGATCCCGCGCCTGAGGAGGCTCCCGGACGGGGGCAGAACCTGGACATATACCTGGGCCACCTGGCTCATGTACGTGCTCCTCTGGTTCGCCGGGAACAGGAGCCAGTACAGCTTCTACATGGTCCAGCTGACCCCGCTCCTCTACACCACCCTCGGGGTCCTCGTCTACCACCTCTCCGACCTGGACAACCTAAGGGAGCTCTCGAGGGCCTGGCTGGAGATACTGAAAAGCCTCCTCAGGTACCTGCTGGGCGAGGTCTCTCTGAGGATCAGGGTGGAGGTGGAGACCGGGAGCGGGAGCACCGTTCGCGAGGGGGCGGGCGGGTCCGCGGTTCAGAGGAGTCCGGCACATCACGGATCAGCTAGGATACCTCTCAACACCGCGGTGCGCTCTCGCACACCCACCTAGCCGTTTCTCACCGGCTTAAAGCACTCCTACGCGATACGTGCAGGGTATGCCGAGAGCCAGAGTCTTGAGAGTCGACCCCCTTAGGCCCAGCGGGGAGGCGATAGAGGAGGCAGCCGAGGTTCTCCGCGGAGGCGGCCTCGTCGCGTTCCCGACGGAGACCGTGTACGGTCTGGGGGCCGACGCCTTCAACCCCGAGGCGGTCTACAGAGTCTACAGGGCCAAGAGGAGACCTCTAGACAACCCGCTGATAGTCCACGTCAGCTCCCCGGAGATGCTCCACCGGGTCGCCGCCGACGTCCCGGACTGGGTCGCCTCCGCCCTCTCGGTAGCCTGGCCGGGACCCCTGACCGTAGTGCTCAGGCGGAACCCGTCTCTGCCGGCAGCTGTCAGCGGGGGTCTCGAGACAGTGGCCGTGAGGTGTCCGGCCCACCCGGTGGCCCTGAAGCTGATCGAGGCCCTGGGAGGGCCCGTGGCGGCCCCCTCAGCCAACATAGCCGGGAGACCGTCCCCGACTCGCGCCGAGCACGTCCTCGAGGACTTGGGAGACGAGGTCGACGTGGTCGTGGACGCCGGGGAGACGTTCTTCGGAATAGAGTCCACCGTCGTCGACGTACTCTCCCCGAGACCGCGGATACTCAGGCCGGGACCCGTGGGTCCCGAGGAGCTCGAGAAGGTCTTCGGGACCAAGATCGACGTGCCCCCCTTCGCCAGGGGGGTGGAGGTCTTCGGCGAGAGGCCCCCGTCCCCGGGGCTGAAGTACAGGCACTACGCTCCGAGCAAGAGGCTCGTGTTGGTCGAGAGGGGCTCGTGCGACGACTCCTCGTACCTCGAGTTCCTCACGAGGATGCTCGAGTCCCATTCCCCGGAGCCCCCGGCCCTCCTGGCCTCCAACGAGACGTCCGACGCCGTTAGGGAGAGGCTCGGGGACTCCGTCGCGTACATCAGGTTGGGCTCGCGCGGAAACCTCTTCGAGATAGCCAAGAACCTGTTCAGCAGCCTCAGGAGCCTGGATAGGCACGAGGGGGTCTCGGTAGCCTTCTCCGAAGCCGTCGAGGAGAGGGGGGTGGGACTGGCCATCATGAACAGACTGAGGAAGGCCTCGTCGGAGAGGATCATCTGCGCCTAGCGAGTTCGAGGGGGCACTCCGATCCGGTGACCGCAGCGAGCTTGCCGGGGCGGGAGCTCCGGTTCGCGCGGGTCTTCTCCCGAGGGAGCGAGCGCGATGTCCTCGACCCAATATATATGAGCAGTGGAGCACGCTAGTGCGGGCTCGGCTTGGCTCACCGCGAGAGGTACGTCCTCCTGCCCGATAGGCTGTTCGACGGCAGGGGGAACTTCCTGGAGAAGCCGGCGGTGGTCGTGGAGGGGAAGCGCGTAGTCGACGTGACCACCCGGGGTTCCGTTGAGCTGGGAGAGAGGTCTACAGTCGTCGAGCTGAGAGGGGTCACTCTCCTGCCCGGGCTAGTGGACGCGCACGTACACCTCAGTGGGCTCAGGACGTACAGCCCGGCGGAGGCTGTGGTAGTCCCCCTAGAGCTTAGGGTGCTGAGGGCAGCCCAGGACGCCCAGAGGGCCCTGCTATCGGGCTTCACCACTCTGCGGGACTGCGGTGGAACGATAGCCCTGGCCTTGAGGAGGGCCGTTGCGGAGGGGACTGTCCAGGGTCCGCGGATCCTGGCCGCCGGGAGACCCATCTGCCAGACCGGGGGCCACTGCGACGCGCACTACCTCCCGCTCGAGGACGTGGTCAGGAGGGGCCAGGTGCTCTTGTGCGACGAACCGTGGGAGTGCAGAAAGGCAGCGAGGATAGCGCTGAGAGAGGGGGCTGACTTCATCAAGGTCATGACGTCCGGGGGCGTCGGCTCCGAAAAGGACGACCCGAGACATCCCCAGATGAGCGTGGAGGAGGTGAGGTCCGTCGCCGAGGAGGCTCACAGAGTGGGCAAGAAGGTCGCGTCGCACGCTCAGGGAGCCGAGGGCGTCAAGATTGCCGTTCTGGGCGGGGTAGACTCCATAGAGCACGGCTACTTCCTAGACGAGGAGTCCATAGGTCTGATGCTCGAGAGAGGGGTCTTCTACGTCCCGACCTTGTGCCTGGTAGAGGTCTACAAGAAGACCCTGGAGAACCCTCCCCCCGGGATCCCCGAGTGGAGACTGAGGAAGCAGGAGGAGTGCGTGGACTACATGCCTCAGAGCTTCAGGGCCGCGTACAGGGCCGGCGTGAAGATAGCTACCGGTACGGACTACTACGGACCCCCACTGAGGGCCTTCGGGAACCACGCTGACGAGCCGATAACCATGGTGAGGTACGGCATGAACCCCATCGACGCGCTCGTAGCGTCTACGAAGAACGCTGCTGAGTGCCTGGGGCTGAGCGACGTCGGAACTGTGGAGAGAGGCAAGGCAGCCGACCTGGTCGGAGTGCTCGGCGACCCGCTGAGCGACATAGAGAGCCTGAGGAACGTCGTGTTCGTAATGAAGGATGGAGCCGTGGTCCTCAGGAGAAGCTGATCTACATGGACAGGAGGAGGGTCAAGGCATCGCGCGTAGCCGTGGAGAGCGGCGACCTGGTCCTAGCCGGGGCTAGAGGTTCCGGAGAGGAGAGGATCCCCTCCTCGTCCATACGCAGAGTCGGGCTCGAGAAGAGGTACAGTAGAGCTCTCGTTGTGCTCGTCATAGCTATGGCGCTGCTATCCCTCTACACCCAAGAGCTTTTCCACACGATGCTCGTGCTGCTGATGCTGGGCGTGACCCTGGCCACTAGAGAGGAGGTGCTCGTCGTAGAGATGTACGACGGAAGGGTTCTGGAGATCGCTGCTAGAGACAGGGGGTCCGTTAGGAGAACTGCCAAAGAGTTGAGCGAGCTACTCACTCGCTGATTATCTCGACGTCGGCCCTCGGGATGACCACTACCCTCCCGTCCTGGAGGCGTACCTTGACGACCCTCACGGGAGACTCCGTCTCTATCTCGTGAAGCTCTACCGGCAGCTCGACGACGGTGCCGATCTCGCCGAAGTACGGAAACCTAATGATCCTGACGACGCTCCCCGCCCTCATCCTTCCCTCACCTAGGGGCTCCGGCACTTCCCCCGAGACCTCCTCCTCTCTGGGGATTATCACTTCGGGCCTCAGGACGCCCGCCCTGACCTGCGTGGCCCCGTTGATGGCGGCCTCCCTTCCCTCGTTTTCTCTGAATATATCGAAGGCTCTCTTAGACATCGGCAGCCTCCCGAAGCCCTCTGTCAGGACGAGTGTGAACCCTATGTTCTCCCTCCCGGTAATGGCTACCCCTATCCTGTAGCCCAGGATCTTCTCCACGTCGGTTATCCTAGCACCTCCGACTACGACGCCGGCCACGCCCACCTTCCTGGCCTTCTCGAGGGCCTCGTATGTTATGAGAGACCCTCCTACGACGATCTTGCCCGCGTGGTGCTCACCTATCTGGTCGGGGGTCACCACGTCGTGGTTTCTCGAGGAGACCACCTCTATCGCGCCGTGCCTCTCCCCGCCGAACCCTATGATCCCCTGCACGAACGCCGCCGGTGTCCCTATGGTGACGGACTCCCCAGGGACTACCTTCAGGACGGAGCCCCGGATGTACGCTCTCAGCTCTATCGTACGCGGCGGGCTCCTTATCGTGAGGTGCCCCGTGAGCTCGTTGAAGCTCTCGACGACGCCCTCGACCGGAGACTCGACGACCCTCTTTATGAGTCCTAGGAGGGCCGTGTAGCCGGCTAGTACCGCGCCCCTTCCGACGGCGTCCCCTACCCCGACCTTGAGGTACCTAGGCACCTCCTCCGGCTCGACTCCCAAGAGCTCTGCTACCTTGACTATGTAGGGTGGACCCTCGAGGAAGCACTTTCCGACTATCGTGTCGAAGTCCACCCTCTGCCCCGGGCTTGCGAGAGTCTCCCCCTTGACGGGCAGGGCTCTCTCCCTGACTATGTAGGTGAGGGATGTGGTAGCAAGCCCGGGCGTATAGGCGAAGCTCTCCTCGCTCACGAAGCCCCACCTATCCCAGCTTTTCGAGGAAGTCCTTCGGATACGCTTCGATGGACTTGAACCAGGAGACCAGCAGCTTCATCCTCTCGCGCTCATCCTGAGGTAGGTGCAGCGGTCTACCCCTCGCGTCGATCACTATGCCCACGACTCCTCCCCGCACTCTCCTCCTAACCCTCTTGCCGAAGCCCAGTCCGAAGTCGAACTTCCTGGTGGGCTCGACCGTCACCGTCACCTCCTTGTGCTGGGAGACCGGGAGCTTCACGAGGCTCCCGAAAGCCACCTCCACGTTGTCTCTCTCGCTTTCCGAGTACTCCACCGTCACGTCCGCCACCTTCTCTCCCGGAGTCCCGATGCCCGCTGCCGCGATCAGAGTGCCGAGGGGCACTAGGCACTCCTTCTCGAATATCTCGAGGGCCACGTCTCTGTATATCTTCGAGAGCACTCCGAGGTGGGGTATCATGAACACGCTGTCCTGCATTATGTACGTGAGGCCTATTGGCTGAAACGCGTCCGCCAGTATGATCATGGACTGGGCCCTCCTGGGAGCCCTGGAGAGGAGGCCTCCGGTCCCCACTATGTAGTCCACCCTCCTCATGTCTATGTACGTCTCCTCGGCCTTCACCTCCTCGAATATGTCCGATATCGTCCTCTCCTTCTTCACACCCTTGAGCTCCCTGGCCAGGTACTTGTGGTGGTTGAAGGCCATCCTTATGCTCTCCCGGGCTACCGCGTGCTCTACCACGAGGTCTTTCAGGGTCATCGGTATCGTCGTGGGCCTTATCATCTTGTTGTATATGATGCCCATGAGCTCGTCGTCGGTGATCTCGAACGGTATCCACCTCTTGACGTTCTCCGTCCCGGCCTCCTTCAGCACGTTGCCTATGCTGTAGCTCATCCCGAGGTTCGCGCTCACCGTCCTCAGGAACCTCCCGTCGAACACGGAGTAAACGTTCGTCGTAGCACCCCCCATGCCTACCCCGATGACGTTGACCCCCCTCATCTCAGCGAACGTCCTCACCATGAGCCCCTCGGCGGCCGGCGTCGGCATTATGTCCGTGGAGGTGAGCTTCATCAGCTTCTCGTAGCCGGGCGCGTGGGCCATCACGTGCTCCATGAAGAGCTCGAGGATGGCGTTCCTCGCGGGCTCGACCCTCTCGACCTCTATCTGAGGCCTTATGTTGTCGACCACCCTGATATCGAAGAAGTCCCCGGGCAGTATCCTCTTCACGTCCTCTCTCGCGTCCCTGTTCCCGGCATAGACTACGGGCAACCTGAAGGAGATCCCGAACCTAGGCCTGGGCTTCGCGACGGCTATGACCTCGGCCATCTCGAGGACGTGGGTCTTGTCTCCCCCGTCCGTCCCCCCGGCCAGCAGGACCATGTCGGGCCTCAGGAACCTCAGCGTGTTCACCTTCTCGTGAACCTCCCTGCCGTCGTCCACGGAGAGGACGTCCATGACTACGGCCCCGGCACCCAGGGCGGCTCTCTGCGCGCTCTCGGCGGTGATGCTCTTGACGACCCCGGCTACGAGCATCTGGAGGCCTCCACCCGCACTGCTGGTGGACACGTAGACGTCTATCCCTGTCTTGCCACCGAGGTAGGGCATGATGAACCCCAGCTCCTCCGATGAGTCGTCGATTATCTTGTGTCCGGTCAGCTCCTCCACCTCCCTTACGGCGTTCCTGACCCCCTTGGTGACGTCCTCCACTGGCTTCTCGACGGTCGTGGGCGCCTCGCCGCTCGCTAGGAACTTCCACTCGTCGCCCACCTTGCCGAAGAACCTCGCCTTGGTCGTGGTGCTCCCCACGTCGGTCGCGAGTATGAACCTGGGCTCCCTGGCGACCATCCCCATGCCTTGCGCCGACCGTATCCTACTCATGCTGAAAAATAAACCTACCAGGTCACCTATGGCCCCAGGCTCCTCGGGTCGAACCGAGCGGTAGCCCGCCGGGCGCTGAGAAGTCGAGCGAAGAAGGGATCAGTGCTACAGTGGTTCATCAACATCAGGCCGCCCGTCGTTCGCATCATCCGAGAAGTAGGAGCGCGAGAGCTAATATATCGTCGCAACACCGCCCGCGCGGCAACTCTGTTCTCACCCGCGTGACTCATCGCACTGGAGAGCGAGAGCCCCCAGAGCCTCGCAGCTCACTCCGAGAGAAGTTCCGCGATGCGGGAAGCCCGGTGAAAGCGCGCTCTGCGGGGAGGCTTCACTCGCTCAGCTTCTCGATCTTGCTTACGAGCTTCTCCACCTTTTCCGGGTCCTGGAGGACGGAGAGGAAGAACTCCCCGTACTCCCCGAGCAGGATCAGGAGGGGTTGCAGGTAAATCCTAGCGAGCTGAGTCCACACCCGCCCCATGGGGCTGAACGAGCTGAGGAAAAAGGTGGCTATGGTGTCCAGCTTCAGCTCGACTATCTTTCTCGCCAACCTCTCCAGCAGCTCCTCCTCGCTCAGCGACTGCATCTACCTCTTCCTTAGGATCCCCAGGATTATGGCTACGGCTGCCAGGACGGCTGCTACGATCGAGGCCCAGGCCTCCGGCTGGATGTAGATCAGGTAGATCGATATCAGGAAGCCCACCCTGGTCATTATGGTGTTGGCGAACAGGGCCCCGAACCCGACCATCATGCCGTATATGCCTATGTAGTAGAGGGACCTGTACACCCAGTATGCAGGCGAAGGTCTGGCCCCCTCCACCCTCCTCGGGAATATCGTGAAGAGGAAGTACGTCAGGCCGCCCAGCGTTACCAGGACCAGGATCCAGTTGTTGAGAACCTTGACCGGGTCGGAACCCCACAGGGGGAGTATCGTGGCGGTGACTTGCCTAACGATGTTCGCTATGGGGGCCGTCCTCAGAGCCAGTCCGGAGCCCACGGCTATGTTGACCGCGACAGCGTACCTGGCTAGCCAGTAGTACTTCCTGGAGTACTTGGCGAACATGAGCACGCCGAGCACTACCGGGATGACGTAGTGCCACGAGGCCGCCCAGAACGTCTCTGGGCTTCTAACAGCCGGGGCTACGACCACCCTGTTCAGGCTGTCAAGCGCCAGCGCTATCGAGTAGCCGGCCGCCGTCCCGACGAACATGTGCTCGGCCAGCTTGTAGAGCGCGTTGTCCCGGTAGGCGAAGCTGTATATCCAGACGACCATGGCGGCGGAAAGCCAGGCCCCGAAGACTTCCCAGGTGATCACTTCGACCCACCCCTTTGGGACGAAACCCTCTTGCTCCAGTAGATGGCGTTCCCTATCGCTATGAAGGCCACTATCAGCATGTGGGACGTGCTCTGAGCGTCCATCGAGGCTATGCCTAGCCCCAGTCTCCCCACCAGTACCTCGTACTCGGCTGCGCTCCTCTGACCCACTAGCATTCCGATGGCCTGTCCCGCTCCCACGAACGGCTCGATGGAGGGGCCTATGACGCTCAGGGCCGCGAAGAGGAGGGGAACGCCGTAGGGAGTGTGCCACTGCCTCACGTAGTAGGCGAACACGTCCGTACCGGACGAGACTATGATGACTAGGTCGAAGTCCGTCGCCTTGTCTACCTCCCTCATCAGCGGGAGGTCTTCGAGCCTGTTGCCGTAGTTATCCACGCTTATCGTTCCCCTAATGCTCCTGGCTAGGGAGGCCGTCGCCGCTTCGCTTCCCGCTATGTACCCTAGGTACACGTAGTCCCTCCCGTACACCTTGTCCTCGAACAGGTCTGCCGCCATCGTCTTGAACAGGGAGAAGGCGACTACACCGAAGGCCGACAGGGATCCGTAGACTATCTTGCAGCCCTTGTCGAAGAGGTGCTTCGTTAGGGCTATGAGGTTTGGTTCGAGCTCACCCCTGGCAGCGACCTCGTAGTAGACCTCGATGTAGACGTGACAGCCCGGAGGCAGCTTCTTATCGACGTACTCGTAGACATCAAGAGTCCTCTTGGATATCTCGACGGGGATCCCGAGGGGGTGCAGTATCGGCAGAATGACCGAGAGCAGCAGCAGCGTGTAGAGCAGCTCCTTGGAGCCCAGGACTTTCTCCAGGGACCGGAGAGCGCTCATCTCACTCACGCCTCCCCATCCAGCTTACCTCCCTCCACGTTAGCAGCCTAAGCCCCAGTATTATGATCCCTAGGCCAGCGCCTATCGTGATCGGTCTGAAGGCGGCAGTATTCGGCACCGTCATTACCCAGTCCCTCAGTGACAGGAAGCCGGGCCATAGGAGTCCGCCTACTGTGGTGTTCCCGAAGATCACGATCAGCGCGACGACGAGGAGGAGCAGGGCCATCGGGTTCCTGACTCTGAAGGCCCTGTACGACGCCGAAGCCATGTAGAACACCAGGATGGAGTACACCGCGGCGTCTGCCGGGGCGTAGACGTTGAGATACAGCCACCTAAACTGGGGCTGGGTGGTTATGGCGATGCCGGCCGCGGGATCCGCGTAGCTGAGGTACCAGCCGTGCAGAGCGAACAGGACCATCAGAACCAGCAGCGATATCGTGACCGCGCTGAAGGGGGCCTGTCTCAGCCCCTCTTTCCTCATCCTCACCAGGTGGAACCTCAGTATGTCTATGCCACCGACGATGAGAGCGAAGCTCGTAATCACCACCACCCAGTCGCTCAAGGCTTTATCAGCCCTGCTGAAGGCTTCCGAGGTCTCCGGGTTAACGTAGAAGTAGAAGAACATCACGGTGAGCAGTATTATTATCGTGACGATCGCTTGGGGGGCGTACCTCCTCACGACGAGGCTCATCCTCTCACCCTACCTTCCACGCCCAGTTCAGGGCGTCGACCATCTTAGTCCCGGCGAGGAGCATCAGTATCCCCAGGATCACTAGCACTATCGACAGGAGCTTCCCCACGTCCTGGCCCCTTATCGAGGCCAGAGTCTCCTTGTCTCCCGAAGCCAAGGCCCCGGCCGCGAATACCTCCTCGCCGATGAACGAGTAGTCCGCTGTCAGGACGAAGAACGGGATCTGGGTCTCCCTGGCCGTCCCAGCTATCTGGAACGCGTTCACCATGTTGCCCGCCTCCATGAATATGAGGGACTCCGCGTAGAACGGGCCCACGACTATGTTGGCTCCGACGTTCTCTCTGATTAGCGTCGCCTGAACGGCCGACGCGTACGCGAACTGCTGGTCAGTCAGGTACCTCACGTTGTAGGTTGGGTCGTAGAGCTCCGGTCTGCCGGCCGAGTAGTAGCCCTCCCTGACTACCTCCTCAGTCGTGGCGATGGCCTCGGGAACGCCCAGGGTAGCTATGAGCTTGGCCCCGTATTTGCCGCAGAGCCTCGCTGCGTGCGATAGCACGCCGAGGCCGGCTACGTATTGAGGTGCGTGGGCCGACGAGATAGTCCCGAAGCCGAAGGTTACGTGCACAGGCCTCCCCATCTCGACGGACCTGGCCACGGCCTCCTCTATAGCGTCAAACGCGGGTATCCTCCTGACCGGGATCTCCTTGCCCGATTTGGTCTCATGCATGAAGAGGTAGCCCGCTGACAGTAGCCCCACTAGGATTAGGAAGGCCGAGAAGGGGGCTCTCGGTGAGTAGAGCTGTATGCGCAGAGCCCAGGCCACGCCTGATACGAGAGCTGTTAGCGCTAGGACAACTATCGGGATCAGCAAACCTCGAGATACCTTCATGCGCTTCACCCTCGGGCAATGCTAGGAAACTGGGAATTTAAATTTTGAGCATTTGAAGCACGCTGTCTACTCTCGCTGCGCGTTGTAGCTGAAGACGCGAGCTACCGCGCTCCCCCCGCTTAGGGAGGACCCAGCGCTGTCAACAGTCTCGCACGGTCTCTCGCCAGTTTCACGAGAGTACGTATTAAGTAGCCGGACGAAAAAGCATTGGAGAAAACATGGACAGGAGATCCGCCGCAGTCCTGGCTGCCGGGCTAGTCCTGGCGGCTGTGCTAGCCACGGGCCCCATCCTAGCGTACGCCAAGAACGTCTGGGCCGAGGAGACGCCGCTCCAGATCTCCGCGCCCGGCTGTGCGTGGACGCAGCCGAGATCCGGCGGGCTCGGGCGGCGCCTAGCGCAGCTGAAGGCCGGGTGGGCCCTCGGCCCGCGGCTGGTGGTGAGTGAGGAGTACAGGGAGAGAGTAGTCGAGATAGCTATGGAGGATCCTGACGTCTCCAAGCTGGTGGAGGAGGGCTTCAACGTGACGAACGTGAGACCCATCGTTAGAGCGTACGTAGGGGCCGACGGCTCGGTGAGCCTGAGGGCCGACGAGGCCCTGGTAGTGCTGCGCAAGGACGGGAGCGTCGCCGTGGTCCTGGTGAGCCTGAGCGAGGAGAGAGTGATCAAGGTAGTGGTCCGCACCGTAACCGTGGTAGAGAAGTAGGAACGACAAGCCTATACCCTTTTCGCCTGAGCGAGCCTCGAGGTTATTAACTCTTTCACCGCAGCGTACCTACGGCATGTACCTGGTCAGACCTTTCGACCCCTGGAGGTCGCCCCTCTGCACCTGCCCCGCCAAGTACGTGCTACACCCCTACACAGGGTGCGGACACGGATGCCTTTACTGCTACGCGAGCAGCTACGTGCGCGACTTCTTCAACCCGAGGCCGAAGGAGGGGTTCGTGAGGAAGCTCCTCAGAGACCTCGAGCGCCTGCCGATCGGCAGCCTGGTCGAGCTGTCCACGAGCAGCGACCCCTACACGCCGCCCGAGGAGAGGCTCTCGGTGACCAGGTGGGCTCTCTCGGAGCTCCTGGAGAGGGGCTTCAGGGTACTCGTAACGACGAAGAGCGCTCTGGTCCTCAGGGACATAGACGTCCTGCTGAGGTATAGAGACAGGGTGGCGGTGGCGATCACGATCACGACCCTGGACGCCGGGACGGCGGCGGTCCTGGAGCCCGGCGCTCCAACGCCGGCCGAGAGGCTCAAGGCTGTCAGGAAGCTCAGCAGCTCCGGGGTGCCGACCCTGGTCAGGGTAGACCCCATAGTGCCCTACGTCAACGACGATCCCTCAGCCGTAGAGGAGCTCGTGGAGCAGGTCTCTAGAGCCGGCGCCGTCCAGGTCACCAGCTCGACCTACAAGGCGAGGCCTGATAGCCTCTCGAGGCTCCTCAAAGCTCTCCCAGAGGTCGCTCCGAAGATCGTCGAGGCCTACAGGTCCGGGGAGAGGGTGGGCGGGTACACGTACCTGGACAGGAGGACGCGGTACGAGTACATGAGGACCGTGCGGGGAGCGGCGATCAGGGCCGGTCTGGCCTTCCATACGTGCAGGGAGGGGTTCCCGGAGCTAGCCACCAGGGGCTTTAGCTGCGACGGATCCTCCCTCGTCGGTCGCGGCGGGTCCGTCGCCAAGGTCTAGCGCCGCTCTGTACTCCTTGCTCAGCTCCTCCAGCTTCTTGAGGACCTCCTGGTTCTTCTCTAGCATCTCGTTGACCAAGCTGAGGTACCTCGCGACCCTTACAGCGTTCGGGGATATCCTCACCAGCTCCCTGCCGTTCACCGCGACGAAGTGCTCCTTGTTCAGCTTCTCGCCCAGTATGTACTCAGCCTCGTTGGCGCTCGCGTGCAGCGTGTAGCAGTGGGGGCTGCCGTCTATCGTCACCACGGTTATCCTCCTGGGTCTGGAGGACCTGACCATGCTGGCTATCTTGCCGTAGTGGGTCGGGCTCTCGCGCTCCGGGCACGCGAAGAGGACGGTTTTGCCCTCGGCCAGCCTCCTGAAGAGCTCCGGGTTCACGAAGGGGAGGCACGCGGAGGCTATGAGTAGGTCGCTACCCCTCAGTATCGGCGCCTTAACCCACGTGCTCCACAACCACGGGCAGGCGCCGCACTCCACACTACCACACCAGGAGGCTCCCTCCTCCGTACTTCTCCAGGAGCTCTTCCCTCTCCAGCCTCCTCTCGCTCAGGTACTTCGGCAGTAGGAGGAAGACGCAGTACTGGCCGCACATTGTGCACGAGCTCAGGTCGTGCTGGAACTGGGTCTTCAATCTCATAGACCTCTCGGGGTCGAGAGACCTCGATATCTGGTAGTTCCAGTCCAGGAGGGCCCTCCTGATGCTCATCTCGACGTCCTCGTGAGCGGCCCTCCTCCCGAGCTTCACGAGGTCGCCGGCGTGCGCGGCTATCCTAGCCGCTATCAGCCCCTCCTTGACCTCCTCGACCCCGGGTAGGCCCAGGTGCTCCGACGGAGTGAGGTAGCAGATGAGGTCCGCGCCGGCTGCGGCAGCCACGGCGGCTCCTATAGCCGAGGCTATGTGGTCGTAGCCGACGGCCACGTCCGTCACGAGGGGACCGAGCACGTAGTACGGCAGACCACCGCTGAGGGACTTCATCAGCCTGACGTCGGCGACTACCTTGTCGAGGGTCATGTGTCCGGGCCCCTCTATCATCACCTGTACCCCCCGGCTCACTGCGTCCCTGGCTAGCCTGGAGTTGCTCAGGAGCTCCCCTATCTGGAGCTCGTCGTGAGCGTCCGCCGTCGCTCCCGGCCTTAGCGCGTCGCCGAGGCTTATCACAGAGTCGTGCTCTTTGAAGAGCTCAAGGAGGTAGTCCCAGTGCTTCAGGTAGGGGTTCTCCTCGCGGTTCTCCAGCATCCAGATGGCCAGCATCGTCCCGCCCCTGCTGACCAGGGGAGCGATCCTGCGGCTCCTCACGGCTTTCTCGGCCAGCTCCCTGGTGATCCCGGCGTGTATGGTCATGAAGTCCACTCCGTCCTTCAGGTGCTTCTCCACTACGGCTAGGAACCAGTCCGAGGGCATGTTGGCGCTCCCGTACTTCCTGACGCCGTCGATCCAGGCCTGGTACGTCGGCACGGTGCCGAAGGGTACCGCTCCGGCCGCCTCCATCAGCCTCCTCCTGACCTCGTCTAGGTCTCCCCCGGTGCTCAAGTCCATCAGCGTGTCCGTCCCGAACTTCACCGCAGTCCGGACCTTCTCGACCTCCAGGTCGACGTTCACCACAGTGCCGCTAGTCCCGACGTTCACGTTCACCTTGGTCCTCAGCCCCTCTCCGACGGCCACCGGCCTCACTCCGGCCCTCCTGACGTTCCTGACAACGATAACTCTGCCGAGGCCCACTCTCCTCCTCAGGGCCTCGTAGTCCACGCCCTCGGACTTCGCTACGTAGGCGAGCTCGTCTACGTAGCTACTGTTCCTGGCCTCCGGCATTATACCCACGGACCCTCAGCCACGTTATGCTTCTGAGGCATGCTTTTATTCTACTCCTCCACACACCGCCCCTCTATTGCGGTTCAAACGCGCTTTGAAACTTTAATCTCGGGACGGATCGCCCTCCGCGGTCCCCGCGCGGGCTTCCCGCCTTCAACCGCTTTTAAGCTTATTTAGCGTGGCTAACATAGCCCCAGGTGTCCAGTTGTTACCCGGCCTCGAAAACTACCTAAGCGATGACCGCACCGGCTACGCGGTACTGACCGTAGGTCCCCTAAACCCGCACGCCTGTGCCTCGTTCGAGCGCCCAGCGAGATACACAGTCTCGGTAGGGGGCAACCCCGAGAAGTCGCTCCTGCTAGTCGTACTGAGGGGGAGGGAGAGGGAGGAGGACATCAGCTGGAGGGTTTACGTCAACGAGGTGAAAGTGTCGAGAGCTTTCAAGCCGCAGCACACTCTCGCCGCGCAGGACGGCCTGTACTACGCTTACGTCGCCGACGTCTCGCCGGTCGTCAGGAGCTCCGGGACCGTGGAGCTCACGATTAGGTGCCACGCCAGGGACACGTTCGTCGAGGCGGTAGGCCTCGCGACCCTCCTCCCGAGCGCGGTCCCGGGCAGAGCGACGGTCTACGCTGGGGTGTCCAAGGTCGAGGGGGAGCACAGCCTTAGGGTAGCCGAGAGCGGGTTCTCGCTGCTCAGCATGGTCGGCCGCGGAGAGGGGGGAGAAGTCTCCGTCTGCGGTACGCCCAAGAGGGTCAGCGGCACGTTCGAGCTCTCGGAGATGCTCGCGGACAATCTGGTGAGCCTGAGGGGGCCGCTCAAAGTATACGCTGCGGTCGTCAACGTGTTCGCCGGCAGACCACCGGAGCTCTCGGCATCCGTGGTCTCCGTGGAGCCGGAGAGGGTCAGGCTCCTACTGGCGAACTCGGGCGATTACCCGGTCGAGAACGTCGACCTGAGGCTGCTGAGGGGCGCGCAAGCGGTGGGCAGGCTCTTCCTTGGGCGGGTTAAGCCGCGTGAGACCGCCGACGTGGTCCTAGACGGGCCTACGCCAGGAGCCACGGCGCTCAAGATCTCCTACGAGTTCTCCGGGCACTCCTTCATGAGGACGCTGCGGCTGAACCCTTCACCCTAGGCTCGGCGGTTCGAGAATAGCGTATGGTGGACCGGCCGGGATTTGAACCCGGGACCTCTCGGATGCCAACCGAGCGCTCTTCCAGGCTGAGCTACCGGCCCCGGTTATGCTTAATACTCTCGGTTTTAAGCTTTAGGTACCGGAGGTCGGCATCCCTACGAGGACGGTTTACACGGCGATGAGGAAAAAGGAGTCCAGGCAGCTAATAGAGTCCTTCTGCTCCTCCTACCCCGGGGTCTGCGCGAGCCTAAGGCTCGAGCCTACGCTCGCGGTTTACGAGGTGGTCTCCGAGAGCATAGTCGTCTACGCGGTGGACGGGATCCCGATAGCCTTCGAGTATGAAGGGGCTCTGGTGCCGACCCTGGTCTCGGCTAGGATGTCCGGGCTCGGGACGCTCCACTATGCTCTAGTGGACGAGGGGGCCGTGAGGCCCATACTCAACGGTGCTGACGTCATGGCCCCGGGCATAGTGGACTCGAGCGACTTCGGCGTCGGCGATGTGGTAGTCGTCTGGTCCGCCGACGGGAGGACCCCCCTGGCCGTTTCTAGGGCCCTGATGAGCTCGACCGAGGTTAAGTCGAAGCGCAGGGGCAGGGCTCTAGAGAACCTGCACTACGCCGGCGATGCCGTGTGGAGAATCTCTCTTGAGGTGCTGAAGAAATTCGGGAGATTGTGATCTTCGGCCAAGCTTTTAAGCTTCCTGATAGGAGTCGAGAGGGTCCGCAATGAGCGACGCCGCCCAGCGCCTCCTGGGCGAGAGCCTGGGGCAAGACGTGCTGGTCAAGCTTAGGTCGAACGAGACCGTCAGGGGGAGGCTGAGGAGCTTCGACCAGCACCTGAACGTCGTCCTGGAGGACGCTTACGAGATGGTGGGTGACGGGCAGAGGAGGCTGGGCACCGTGGTGATCAGGGGGGAGAACATAGTCATGATATCGCCAGCCTCCAGGGGGTAAGCCGTGAAGGGAACGCCATCGATGGGTAAGAGGAGCAAGGGGAAGACCCACATCAGGTGCAGGAGGTGCGGAAGGCACTCGTTCAACGTGGCCAAGGGCTACTGCGCCGCCTGCGGCTTCGGGAGGAGCAGGAGAATGAGGAGGTACTCCTGGACCTCGAAGAAGGTGAACAGGGTTAGGGTGAAATAGGGGGGTGTCCCTCAAGAGGGTAGTTCTCGACGTGCTCAAGACCACAAGGGGCACGTCTCCGGTGGAGCTCGCTTAGATGATCGCCAGGCTCGACGGAGTCGAGGATATCGATCAGGGTAAGCGAGATCGACGTTGAGACCGTGACCCTCAACATCGCCATAGAGGGCGACAGGATAGACTTCTCCGAGGTGCGGGACGTCATAGAGAAGGCCTGGGGTGTCATACATAGCGCGCGACCGTCGTGCTGCTGAGGAGACTGGGCCTCGTGCGCTCCTTCAGCATGCGTGAAGTGGCCGCGTTGCTCACTGTCAGGGGATCTCCGGAGTCTCTGTTAGCCCTGGCGGCGCTAAGGCTTGGCTTGCTAGCAGCTGAAGAGTTCTCGGCGCTGGTCGTCGCCTCCCCCATGACCTATCCCGTCGCTACCGCGCTCCTAGCCCCCAGCAAGAGTTCGGGCCGACGAGAGGTCCCGCGGTGACGGCTCGCGCCCGACCTCACGGGGAAGATCCCAGTCTTCCAGGGCGCCGGGGCGTCGAGCACAGAGCCGTCCGGTGCTGTAGTACATAAATACCCTGTTGCGAATCTACCACGGTGTCGCCATGTCCTCGCGCAGGGAGCTGATCTCCACGGAGATCAAGGAGTTTAAAAGCCTCGCAGAGTTCATCAAGGTCATCGACGACGACGTCGCCGAGCTCAGGAGGAGGATGGGGGAGCTCCTAAAGAGGCTCGAGGAACTTAGGATAAGGGCAGAGCAGGAGAGGAGAATCAAGGAGCTCCTGGCCAAACTGGGCATGAAGCCCGAGGTGGCAGCGGTTAACACGGTGACCTTGAGGGGTCTGACGATAATATTTAACCCCACGGCCGAGCAGGAGCAGACAGCTCTCGAGGTCGCTGTAGAGAACCTGAACAACAAGCTGACTTCTCTCCAGGCCTTGAGGAAAGAGCTCGAGGTCTTCGGGGGCGCCGAGCTCGTCGCTGAGGTACGAGCGGTGTACGTCGACGGTATACCAAGGGCCTTGATGCTTAAGTTCTAAGCCTTGCTGGACCTCGATATTTTCAGCGGGTCTTTTTCGACTATCTCGGGTGGTATCTTATCAGCGTACTTAGCGATGAACTGCTCCTCCTTGCTCCTCACTCTGGGCTTCGTCCTCAAGTCGTCCGGATACATAAAGGGTATCCCCTCGATTATCGGATACCACCTCCCGCAGTTGGGACAGTGGAGTACGCCCCACGTTATATCGCGCCTAACACACTCGGGGCAGTCGAGCTCCTCCGCTTTGAGGTTCTCCAGGTAAGAGCCCCTTAACCCGCAGTAGAGGTCGCAGAACGGAGTCTTGACGCTGAACCTCCTGTCTATCGCTTCCTCCTCGAACGCCACCAGTTTGAGGGGGAAGCCCTTGCACATGGGGCACGCGAGCAGGTTAAGCAGCACGTACCTCACTGCCGTACACCTCCGCGAAGATGTCGAGTATAGCCTTTAATACCTCGTCGGCCAGCTGCTCCGTCTCCGCCTCGACGAAGACCCTCACCAAGGGCTCGGTACCACTCGGCCTCACGAGGAACCAGTACCTCTCGGATATACCCTTGAGTCCGTCGATGTCGACGAACTCTATCCCGGAGAACCTGTCTCTCAACTTCTCGTAAACTCCCGGTAGAGACTCCTTGTCCACGTAGAGCCTCTTCTTCACCGCGTACCTCCTCGGAAGCTCGTCGAGGAGGCTCGACAGAGGCGCGTCCTCGTAGCTGAGCAGCTCGAGCATCAACGCCAAGCTCATCGCTCCGTCGCGAACGTACTGGTGCTTGGGGTACATGAAGCCACCGTTCTCTTCGAAGCCTGCTACGGCTCCGAGCCTCATCATCGTCCTCGATATGACTGCGCTCCCGACCCTAGTCCAGACGAGCTCGATACCGTACTTCGAGAGGACTTCGCCGACTAGCGTGGAGCTGGAGACAGCCGTTACCACTCTCGGAGGGGACCTCTCGCCCCGGTTCTCGACTATGTGTTTGCACAGTAGCACAGCCGAGACGTCGCCGGGCACGTAGCGACCGTCCCCGGTCACGAATACGGTCCTGTCCGCGTCGCCATCGTGCGCGGCACCGAGGTCCGCGCCGGCGGCTCTGACCGCCGCGATCAGGTCCCCCAAGTTCTCCGGCGTGGGCTCCGGACTCCTCGAGGGCACGTAGCTCAGGTCTCCGTTTATGGCGATGGTCTTTACCCCCAAGGACCTCAGCAGCCTAGGCGTAGAGAGAGCCCCGACGTTGTTCGCTGGGTCCGCGACCACCTTCAGGCCGCGCGAGCGTACTCTGTCCGCGTCGATGAGGGAGATCGCCCCGCTCAAGTAGTGGTCGATGACGTCGTAGACCCTGACGACACTCCCGGAGACCTCGCGCCACGACACTCTCCTGAACCTGCTCTCGTGGTATATCTCCTCTAGCTCCTCCTCGACCTCGCGGGGCGCCTCCACGCCGTCCGACATCACCACCTTTATGCCGCCGTACTCCGGAGGGTTGTGCGAGGCTGTTATCATCACTCCACAGTCGAAGCCCCGCGACTTGACGTAGTACTGCAGAGCCGGGGTTGGTACCAGGCCGGCGTCGAAGACCTTCACTCCCGCGGACAGCAGTCCACCGATTACTATACTGGTCAGGAAGGCGCTGCCGGCCCTAACGTCGGAGCCCACCAGGATTCGGGACCCCGAGCCGAAGTACGTCCCGATGGCCAGAGCAAGCCTTAGAGCCACCTCGGGGGTCAGATCGGCGTTAACGACGCCCCTCACGCCGTCGGTTCCGAAAAGCCTTCTGTAGCTCAAGAGAGCACCTACTACTGTGCACCCCCCCGCAACTAAAAACAGAGCGTCGGGAGCCCCGAGTACCGCCAGCGGGGGGGCCGGTGGAGGATCTCGGGGAGTGCTGCGTAGCCGGGCGTGGGGAGTCTGAAGAGCTCGAGCGGCAGCCTCGGGTGCGCGCTTAATAGCCCTACCCCAAACACTACTGCTTGGCGCGGGGGTGCCCGAGCTAGGTCAAAGGGGTCGGGCTCAGGACCTCGGAGTGGGAGCCCCGATGGCGTAGGCCTGCGTGGGTTCGAATCCCACCCCCCGCACCACTAGCCTGCGCATCCCCGTGCGACTCGGGGTTCCGGCCGGAGACAGCCTGACCCTCCGGGATGATTAAGTGTCGAGAGCGTCGCCGATCTCGAAGGCCAGCCTCCGGGGTAGCCAGCGAGTCGCAGAGGGGTAGAGTGCGCGAAGCCCGGATACGGTGACCCTCCGCTGCTCCCCCGCGGCAGAGGATAGCGTGGCGCCAGCTACCCAGCGGGGGTACGAGAGAGCTGGTTCTAGAGAAGCTTGAGCCCTCCCGTGATCTTGTCCACGAGCTGATCCGGCGCCGGTCCTATGCCCGCGGCGGTCAGGGTCCCGGGGGGTAGCTCGGTGAGGCCTGCGTCCTCTATCACGGCGACTGGTAGTCCGGCCCTCAGCGCCTCGTCGGCGTACCTCAGGAGCTCTTCCTTCGAAGAGACCCTCAGGACCACCTTTTTCTGACCCTCGCTGAGCCACTCCTCGAACCACTCCGGGTTTCTCCTCATGGCCTCCACCGCCGCACTCACCGCGGCGTGGGCCACCTGGACGGCGAGCTTGCCCTTGCTCATCTTCAGGTCGGTCCTCACGATAATTACCTGCTTCATCCTCCTACCCGCTCAGCGCCGCAATCAGCTTTTCGACGAGGCTTTTGCTGACGTCGGCCACGCACTTACCGTAGCAGTGGGAGTTCATCAGTCCGTCCCTGCTACACCTCTCCCTGCAGGCCGCCTCGAACGCGTAGGCGTCGACCTCGAGGATGAGGTAGTTAGGATTCTGCGGAAGACTTCTGACCTTGACCAGGGACCTCGAGTCCCCGGCAGCCCTAAGCGCCTCGACAACGAGCTCCTGCTTGCTCCTGTCGAAGATGTAGAAGCCGTACCTCCTGAGGGCCTCGACGATCTCAGACCTCACATCTCGAGAGGCCATACCTCTTCACCGGCAGCTTGAGCAATTCCACCACGCACTTGACGATCGCATAGGCTAGAGCCCGATCCACGCGGCACTCGACCTGTCTTACCTTGAGCTTCCTGTACACGGTCCTGAAGAGGACCGCGCCGGTGTGATCGTAGACGCTGATATCCCCCCTGACCCTCCTCTTCGGGTTCCTCCTTACGTCCAAGGTCACGAGGAAGCTGTCCGGAGGTATCTCCACGAGCACCTCGTAAGCCTCGCCCTTAGCGTACGTGGGCTTCGCTGGGGTTTTCTCGAGGATCCGCGGGGTCACTCTAGAGCAGTCCCTCGTGAGAACCAGGAACGTGGACAGCCTTACGTGTAGCCCGCTCCTGCTAACGGTCCTCTCGACCCTAACCCTAGTCCCCAACGCAGCGGACCCCGAGGACGTTGTTCCTCTGCTCGTAGACCACGCTACCGGACACCAGGACCACTATGGCCGCCTCGAACTCCGCGAAGGATATATCGACCGAACACTTGCCGGCCTCCACCCTCACGTGCTTCACCGACTTCGCGGTACGCTCCCCCGTCAGCATGCCCTTCTCGTCGAAGAGCCGCAGGTTCGCGTCGCCGCTCCTACTCACGTAGAGCACCAGCGCGTCGCGACTCAAGACCGCAACCCGGAACAACACTCCCGAGCTCGAATAAAGCTTTAAGGGCTCGATCCCCTACTAGGAAGGCCTGTTCGCATCGGGGGATGGCTGGCTGAAAGCGTCCTACCTGCTGGTCCTCGAGATCCGCGGCGAGCTGGAGCTGAGAGTGGCCGGCAGGAGACGGACCCTGGCGAGCGGGTACTACGCGTACGTGGGTTCGGCCAGCTTCGCGAGGCCCTACCTGAGGGTCCTCAGGCACTTCAACCCTGTCAAGAGGAGGCGCTGGCACGTAGATCACATCACGATGAGCCCCAGCGCTCGAACACTGGGGGGCGTAGTGCTCTACGGGGTCTCCGAGGACTCACTCTACGAGACCGCGCTCGAGAGCGAGGCCCTGGAGGTAGCGGTTCCCGGGTTCGGGTCTACGGACAGAAGGTCCCACGCTACGCATCTCTTCACGGTCAGGTCCTCCGACCCCCTCGACGTCTTCCGGAAGCTCCTAGAGCTAGCCCGGAGGGCTAGGCCGTCATCGATAGAGCTTTTGCTCGATATCCAATAGAGTTTCGCGCGGTCTCCGCGAGCGTTCCTTTAAGGGCCGCGGTTTCACATAAGCTTAAAAACTCAGCCGCGATCGCAATCCAACAAAGCAAGCGGAGCTGGAACGTATGTCGAGAGGTAGGTCGAAAATAGCGGACCTAAAACCGGGAATGGAGAGGGTCTCCGTTCTCGTAAGGGTAATAGATCCCGGAGAGGTGAGGAGGATAACGACGAGGTCGGGCGAGAGAACCATCAGAGAGGCGACGGTTGGCGACGAGACCGGTCGTGTAAAGCTGGTAATGTGGGGCAGGTCCATTAAGTCCTTGAGCAGGGGGAACGTGATCGAAGTCTCTGGGGCCTGGACCACGGTGTTCAGGGGCAAGGTCCAGCTGAACGTCGGTGGCCCTGAGAACGTCAGGGTGGTCGAAGACTCCGGCGAGGTGCCTCCGGTCGAGAGTATACCGATGGAGGAGCCTAAAACCGAGGGCGCCGCCCCCAGGAGGCCCACCAGAGGCTTCCGCCCGAGGGCTAGGTTCGGCAGGAGCAGGGAAGAAGAGTTCGAGTGAGTGGAGATGGGTTCGGCAGAACCGGACTACGTATCGCTGTACAACGAGATGGCGGACAGGAAGCCCGTCAAGCAGGGCGTAGACATGGGGGCTAGTGGTGAGGAGTACATAGTGAGCCTGGGCGAGGACAGGGTCTTCGCGCTGGCGCCAGCAGCCTACTACATATGGAACCTCTGCGACGGTGTTAGGTCCGTCAAGGACATACTGGAGAAGGTCAGGTCGGACCTAAGGGAGAGCGGTGAGGAGGAGCTGGAGGAAGTGGAGCTGAAGCAGATACTAGCCATGATCCTCGCGGAGCTCGGTAACGTAGGCCTAATCGGTTGGACGGGGTAGGAGCGGAGAAGAGCTCGGGAGAGCCTCTCATCCCCATACGCGTTTTTGCTCAAACTCCCTCGGCTTCACCATGGGGAACGGTATTACCTCCTTGATGGAGTCCGTCCCGGTGTATACCATCACGAGCCTGTCTATCCCTAGCCCCAGCCCACCGGTGGGAGGCATTCCGTGTTCCAGAGCCTCGACGAAGTCCCAGTCGAACGGGTGGGCCTCCAGGTCCCCGAGCCTCCTCCTCTCCTCCTCCTCCCTGAAGTACGAGGCCTGGAGCTCCGGGTCGTTTAGCTCCGTGTATGCGTTAGCCAGCTCCACGCCCCCTATGTATAGCTCAAACCTCTCGGCGAGGTCGGGCCTGGACCTGTGGGGCTTAGCCAAGGGCGATGACGACTTGGGGAAGTCCGTGACGAACGTAGGCTGGATGAGGTACTCCCTCCCGACTATTCTGTCGAAGAGCTTTACCACGGCCCTCCCCCTCTCGTAGCCTCCGGGAAGCCTTATCGAGTACCTGGAGAGGTACTCCTTGATCTCGTCGTCGGGTAGGCTCTCGATGTCGACCCCGGCGAACTCCCTGAACGCGTCGTAGAGGGACACTCTCCTGTAGGGCGGTGAGAGGTTTATCTCGACCGGCTCTCCCTTGACCGGGTACTCGACCACATCGGTCCCCAGGACCCTCCTGGCCACGGTGCCCACGAGCTCCTCGGTCAGCCTCATGATATCGTTGTAGTCCGCGTAAGCCTCGTAGGACTCCATCATCGTGAACTCCGGGTTGTGCTCTACGTCGATGTCCTCGTTCCTGAAGTTCTTCCCGATCTCGAAGACTTTATTGAACCCCGCTATGATGAACCTCTTCAGGTAGAGCTCGAGGCTTATCCTGAGGTACCACTCCTCTTCGAGGGCCTCCACGTAGGTCTTGAAGGGCCTGGCCGCGGCGCCACCGTATATAGGTTGGAGCACCGGGGTCTCGACCTCTACGTACCCCCTTTCCCACATGAACTTCCTTATCTCCTCTATGGTCCTGAAGCGGATCTCGAAGATCCTCCTGATCTGCGGGGTCACCATGATGTCGAGGTACCTCTTCCTGTACCTGACTTCGGGATCGAGTATCCTGTGACCCCACTTGACCGGCGGGCTTCTCAAGGCCTTCGCCAGCAGCTGGAGGTCCGAGACGGCTACCGTCAGCTCCCCCCTCTTGGTGTAGTAGAGCCTGCCCGCGACGTAGACGAAGTCGCCCAGGTCCACGAACTCATCGAAGAAGTCGAAGAGCTCCCGGCTTACCTCCCCGCGAGATACGGAGCACTGTATCCTGCACCCGTCATCGACCAAGTCGAAGAAGACTAGGCCGCCGTGACGCCTGATCCCGACGACCCTGCCAGCAACGCTCACGGTGCTGTCGGGGACGGGCGATCTCACCACCTCCCGAACTGGGACTACCCCACCCTTTGGTGCGTGAGGGTAGGGGTTTATGCCCAGCTCGATCAGTCTCCTCCGCAAGCTCCTCCGCAGCTCAACCTCACCGCTCATCCCCACCACCTCTCCCAGCAATCTCTCGTGCCAGGGATCCAACCACCTAGGGTAAAGGACTGTTGAGGATTATAAAAGGGCGGGCTCCGGGCTCGCCTGAGGACCCTTCGAGCACCTCGGCTGCGGAGAGCCCTCCGGATACGAGCGCTCTCTTCGGACTGGCGATGCTTTTATTTGATAACATGATAGAGAGAGTGGTGAGACTACGAGCGAGCCCAGGAAGTACGAGTACAGACCCGAGAAATACCCGGAGAGGCCGGAGATCAAGGGCGTAGACGTGGGCAAGCTCGTCGACATGCTCCTGGCGGCCTTCGCTGACGAGGTGCTAGCCTGGTATCAGTACTACCTAAGCGCCTACGCCGTCAGGGGGAACGTATCGGTCGAGCTTGAGGACGTGTTCAGGAGGATAGCCGAGGACGAGCTCGGCGACCACGCCAAGAAGCTAGCCGACAGGCTCCAGGACTTCGACGTAGATCCCCCTGACTTCAGGGACCTGTGGCAGCTGTCGAGATGTAGGCAGACGGAGCTGCCCAAGGATCCCCACGACGTCGACGGGTTCCTGGCGGCTAGCGTCAAGGCCGAGCGCTGCGCTCTAGAGCACTACAGGGAGATCTTCAGCTACGTGTTCGGGAAGGACCCGGTAACCGAGGAGATAATAGAGGATATAATCAGGGACGAGGCTGAGCACGAGACTACCTTCAGGAACCTGCTCTCGAAGGCCGGGTTGGAACGCGTCTAGCAGAGGCTCCAGCACTAGGACCGCGGACTCGGCAGGTAGAGCGAACCTCGTATTTTTCACGAATCGCCGGGACTCCTGAGACTATCTAAGCGTTCTTACGCGCGAGTTTATCGCTAACAGAGTGGGCCCGCGGGGATTCGAACCCCGGACCTCCGCCGCGTCAGGGCGGCGTCCTAGCCGGGCTAGACGACGGGCCCCGTATAGGCTTATAGAGGGGTCTAATAAGTTTTATGAAAGCTCCGCAGCTCTTCGAGGACTCGGTCGGCTGGCTACAGGTTCAGAGCACTTATCAGTGGTCTAGCGACAAATCTCGGGCTGGTGAGGTGGTAGACTCTGAGCGTCTCGGTGGTGTTCCACGGGGACTGCGACGGCGTCATCGCTGCCTACCTCTATATAAAGAAGTATCTGCGGGACCTCTACCCGGACGGCCTGAGCCTCGCGGTCACGCATCCCTGGAGGGCTCACACCGACCTCGGAAGGGTCGCGACGGGCGGAGACGAGCTGGTAATCCTCGACATAGCCTTGAGCGATAGGCTCGCCGAGGTGCTCAACACCGTTAGCGGTAGGTACAAGAGGGTTGTGCTCCTGGACCACCACGTAACGTCCGAGGCCTTGATAGATAAGGTCAAGTCCAAGGTCAGAGTGATCCATTCGAGAGCGAGCTCCACCCCCAGACTGATCGCTCAGCTCGTGGGGACCCCCCTGAATCCCTACGAGGACGCTCTCGTTGAGGCGGCGGATATCTGCGAGGGGAGGCCGCCTCATACCGGTGTCGACAGGTCCGTACTCGATCTGGTAGACTCGATCAGGATGTCGATAGCCCTGAACCCCGGGGACCTGAAGTTCATGAAGCACCTGATAGATCTGCTGATGAAGTCTAGGAACCCGTCCCAGGATCCCCAGGTCAGGACCAGGGCTAGGAGAGCGAAGTCCCTCCTCGAGAACCTGCTGAGGATCTTGTCGGAGGACTCTCTGGACCTCGGGAACTTCAAGATAGCCTTCCTCAGCTTGCCGCTCTCGAGGGCCTTCGCGGGACTTATAGGCGTCGCGGCCACGGAGCTCTCCAAGGCGTACAGGAAGAGCGTCATACTGGTAAGGGAGGAGCGCGACAAGATGGTCGTAACCATAAGGTCCACGGAGAGGAGCGCTCTGACCCTCTCCCAAGCCATAGCCAGCTCCCTCAAGGGGGTGTATGGCGGTCACGCTGAGGCCTCGTCGATAACGATAAGCAAGGAGCCTCTAGGTAAGGTCATTAGCAGTATAGTCGACTGCGTGCTGGGCCCTGGCGCTAGGTCGACCTCCGCTAAGCCCTAGAGACCGTCGTCCCCCGGAGCTCGGCACGCGGCGGGGGGCTCACTCCTCTCGCTCCACGGGCTCTGTAGGAACCTTCTTGTGGAGGAGCTTGTACGTCGCTAGGGAGGCTTTCAGGAGCCTGTACAGGACTCGGCACTCAACCTTGGTTAGAAGAGCCTTGTTTAAGACGTGCTTGAGAGCCGCGATCTCGTACTCGCTGAGCCCGTAAGCGGACCCCAGACTCGCCAGGTACCTGGAGAGTAGCGCCATGTAGTCCCCCG
Organism: uncultured Sulfolobales archaeon; assembly: GCA_938083005.1. Taxonomy (GTDB): domain Archaea; phylum Thermoproteota; class Thermoprotei_A; order Sulfolobales; family NBVN01; genus DRZP01. The sequence continues at coordinate 27,601 of CALKCU010000027.1, forward strand.
GACACCTCTCCCCGACGACCACGTCCGCGAGGTCGCGCCCTAGCAGCTCATAGAGGTAGAGCGCTACCGCGTGGGAGAGGTTCAGCACGTTGTAGTCGGATGGCGTTACCAGGGTCGAAACCAGGGAGCACGAGGCTAGCTCGGACCTCGTCAGCCCGACGCTCTCGCGCCCGAAGACTAGGGCCACCTTCGAGCCCCGGGGCAGCAGCAGGGGTATTGCTCGCGGTGCTACCGCCTGCCTCAGGGGGTCGTCGGGGGCTCCGGCTATGGACGTAGTGCAGACGGAGAAGTCCGCGCCCTCGAGGCACTCGACCAGGCTACCGACAACCCTGACCCTGTCGACCAGATCCGCACCACCGGCCGCGAACTCGAGCACCTCCGTGTCCCTCACGTCGAACTTCGGGTTGACCACGCAGATATCGTCTACGCCGAAGTTCCTGCTCAGCCTGAGGACCTGGCCGAAGTTTATCTTGCCCTCAGGCTCTACCAGGACGATCCTTACCCTCAGGCTCAACCCGCGCCCCCGGCTACCTCATGCCGTAGAGCTTGCTCAGGTAGTCCAGGTAGACGGCCGCTGTGGCGCCCTTGGGGGGGTGGACGAAGAGGTAGTACCTCTCAGCGCCCCTGAGCTCGCTCAGGACCCTCTCCGTCAGAGCCTTCACCGGGTCAAACCCCTTGACCCTGTTCCTCATGTCGTTGTAGTCCTTGAACTCCCCGCGGGCTCTCTCCTCGAGCACGGTCCAGAGGGTCTTCTTGCCTATCCCCGGTATCAGCTCGAGAGTGTGGAACTTTATGGTCAGCGGTGGAGCGGTGTTGAAGAACCTCGTGAACACCGTCTCCAGCTCCACGACGAGCCTCTGGACCGCCGAGGGCAGGTTGGACTTAGCTATGGCGGTCAGGTCTTCGTAGCTCACCGGCTCCCCCCACACGAATGCCACTTTGTCTCTGAGCTCGCGCCTCGAGAACCCTATGTAGACCCTCTCGTCGATAGACAGGGAGACTCCAGGCTTCGGGTGGAACTCCACCAGAGTGAAGTACGAGCAGCCCACTCCCTGGGCTATCGGGCGCTCCCTGTGGGACTGGTGGTGCGTATCGGCGGGATTGCCCCTGGGCATGAAGTCGAGGACTATCGCGTATTCCTCTCTGCTGACGAGCCTGAGCCAGTAGTCTCTTTCCCGGAAGCCCATGGTACCACTTGACTACTCGTGACAGTAGGCTGTCACTAGGTCGACGACCTTAGAGACCAGTCCGTCATCTACTTCTCTAGGCTCGAAGGCCAGCAGCATCCTAACTTCGTCGCGGTTTCTCGGTGCTATATCCACTATCATTGATGCCGTCAGGTCGCTGAAGCCCAACTTTACGAGCTCCTCGTAGAGAGCCTCCGGGTCGTCGCACTTCCTGAGGATCCCTGCCAACTCCATGGTCCTCTTGGCCAGTCCCTTCACTACGAGCCCCTTCCTCTCGCACTCTACCAGCTTCTTGAGTACTAGAGCTAGGGGTATGTTCTTAACCTCGAGAATTCTCATAACCTCCTCCTCTAGCTACCTCCCTGAGCAGGCCTCAGATGCTCTGGAACCGTTATTAGTATCTTCCTCTTGTCCCCCACGAAGACCTCTATTAAATAAGCCCTGCCCCTCTTCCCCACTACTGTCCCGGTCTTACCCGCAAACCTCCTATGCGGGAGAGCCTCGTGAACTGCGGGATTCGGCACTATGTGGACCCTGTCTCCCACCTTGTACTCCCGCATAACCAGGCTCAGCCCGGGTACCGCGCCCCTCTCTCTAACGCTCTTCCTGAAGAGCCTCCGGGTCCTGTGCCTCAACCCCTGAGATGCCTTCACCACTCCGGCGCCACCTGGTCGAGCTCTACCGCAGTGAGCTTAAATACCCTTCATATCCTCTACCTGCGTCTGCGCCTCCTCTCTGCCGAGGAGACCATGCTGAGCAGACTCTCCTCGGAGAGCACTCTCTGCTTCACCTCCTCAACAGCCTTCGAGAGCTCCTCCAACCTCTCCCTCCACTCGGGGCCTAGCTTTTCGAGGACCTCCTTGCCCAGCGAGGTGAGCCGCAGCTTCCTACTCCCGGTGACCTCCAGGAGGCCTAGGTACAGGAGGATCCTCACGTCCTCTAGCAGCTCCCTGCTGTTCACCGCCCTGCCGACGACCTGGAACTGGTACCCCAGGTCCCTCCCCTTCTCCGTCTTCAGGATGTACAGGCAGTTTACGAGACCCCTTTCGCTGATCTCGTTCAGGCTGCTGATGACAGCCATGACGCCCATCTTCCTGCCGTCTCTCATAGCAGCGTCGATCGTAACGACGGGTCTAGTCACTATCTTCAGCTCCTTGGAAACGCTCTTCTCAGCCTTCTGGGACACGCCAAGCACCTACTCCGGTTTTCTCGAAAGCTTTTAAGCAGCTCCCAGATCGGACCGGATCTCCGAGGTTCCTTAGCGATGGACTGAGGATCTCTGGTGTAGAGTGCTCGCGGGGGCGGCTAGGCGCGGGCTTCTCCCGCGCTTCGCAGTGAAGCAACGGCATCCGGGGGGCTTCCGGACTGCTCCTGTTCACCGGGGGGTAGAGGGCTTACCCCGCTCCGCGATCCGCGAGCGGGGCCCAGCCATCTAGGCCTTCGCTACCGGGCTTCCGCGAAGTCTATAGCTGGCTCTCGACCTTGCTCGGGCACAGCACCGAGTACGCGCAGTAGGCGCACTCCCAGCTGTACCTCGGGGCCCTCCTGGAGGCTATCCTGCTGACCACCTCGGTCGCGTCCATCCTGTCCTCCACGTAGAACTGCGTGACCCTGCTCGGAGTTACGTAGAGCAGCAGAGTGCCGGCGGTGTCCGCCAGCCAGTTGTAGGCCCTGGCCTGGTCTAAGTGGTGCCTCTGGGGTATCCCCCTGTCGGACCGCGAGCTCTTGATCTCGACGGCTATCCTCTCGGGACCCCTGCTGAGGAGCACGTCGAGCCTGCCCCTGACCACGACTGTCGACCCGTCCTCGAGCACAACGTCTTTGGACCACTCCGTCTCGACCTCGACTGAGAATTCCTGGACCACCTCCTTCAGAACCCTCTCGAGCCCGAGGTGAATCAGCGTCCCGACTATCAGGCTGGGCTTGAACACCTCCCGGAGGGAGAGCTCCGGGTAGAGCTCTTCGTACAACCTCTTCAGGGGGCACCTGACGAGGTCCGTGACCCACACGACCCCCTTCTCCCTTCTATGCTTCTCCCTCTCGGCCTTGGTGTAGGAGTAGATCATGTTCACGACGTCTATCGGACCCTGAGTCGAAACCATGCCTCTCCTACCCCGCTCCCGTGTAAACCACTAGGTTGAAAATAACGCTCGCCGCGTCCCTCCTCTCGACGCTTACGACCCTCCCCAGCCCGAGGACGAGGTAGGGGGTCACGCCACTCACGAACGACCCGGCACCCATTCTCACCCTCCCGACCGTTACGTACCTGGCGGGCCTCTCAGTCTTGACCCTGAGCTCGACCAGCCTGAAGCCCCGGTGCCTATCGATCGCGCGCCCCTCGCTCAGCAGTGCTCTCGATACCGAGCTGAACTCCCTCTCGACGCCGAGCATCTCCGCCACCGGAGCAGCGGCGGGTAGAGCCTCCTCCAGGTACCTCTCCCTCTCGTCAGCGACCCTCAGCCTCCTCAAGCCGCCGCGCAGCGCGAGGTCGTGGAGCTTGTAGGCCGCGTCTATCGATGACGAGACGACGTCCCCGGTCGACCCCGGGACGTGGGAGAGTATGGAGTACTCGGCGTCGGCGCAGGGGAGCAGCTCCTCGAGTACCACGTTGAGTCTCCCCGCCGCCTCAACGCAGCTCCTCCAAGCGAGCTTCTCGAGAGCAAACCTGGGTATCCCCCTGAGGGCCTGGATGAAGAAGGCGTGCGGGCTGTAGAGGGGCAGGATCCCGCGTAGAGACGCGTAGAGGCCCCTGATCATGCTGAGCACTCCGAGCGGGTTGCCGACCAGGGCCGAGTAGTCCCTCTCCGCGAGATCCTCCAGGAACTCCTCGCTAGCCTCGAGCACGCCCGATCTCCCGAGGGACTCGCGAGTAAGCCTCTCGAGGAGCATAAGCTCGTCCAGCCACTCGGACCTCCCGAAGGACAGCCTCGCGGAGCCTATAGCTAGCTGGAGAGGCACTCCCCTGGACACCATCTTCACCACCTCGTCGCACCCCAAGCACTCCACGCCCAGGAGCTCCCTGAAGACCTCCCGGATCTCTCCGCTGTGGCCGACGGTATCCCTCCCGATGATCCCCGCGACCATCTTTACCGCTCCCGGAGATGCTGGGGAGCTCCTGAGCCTCTCTACGAGTTTCAGAATCCTGGAGGCCCTGCTCGTCACTTGAGCGACGTCTGATCTAAAGAACTTCCTCCACCCCTCGTAGCTGAGCCCCGCGGCGCTCCCCACGAGCCCTCTCCGCCTCTCCCGCTTACCCACAGCGCGGCCCCGGGCTAGTCCTGCCTCTCCTAATACGTCTCTTACATCCTCCCGTGTCGCTCGCCCGCTTGACGCATAGAGGATACCCGGTAGGGGAGAGGAGGGGAATCCCCGCTCCTCGCGTCCCCCGAGCGCGCCGCCTTCGGTGCCGCGGACCCCAAGGACGCGATTTATAAGCCTCCCTGGTGAGTATAAAATGAACGCCCGCCGCCGTAGCTCAGCCCGGGAGAGCGCCCGGCTGAAGGCCCCCCGGAGACCGGGGTGTCGGGGGTTCAAATCCCCCCGGCGGCACTCTCTTCCTGAGAACGCACAGCACCTCGAGCCTACCGACGTATCCGAGGTTCTCGAACCCCTCGGGACACCTCGCTCCCTCCCCCGCGCACATGACGGTGACCGCGGCCTCCTCCAGGACCTCCGTACCGATCCTCTCCAGGACTGGTCGGACGTCCCCGTAGTCGCAGGCGTAGAGAGTGAACGCGTAGAGGTGCGTGAACCCCGCTCCCTCCCTCAGGGGAGGGAGGTCTGCGTCGGCTGCCACCACCTCGACGATCCCGGAGGCTCTATGCTTGAGCCTCAGTACCCTCAGGGACTCGGAGCTTACGTCTAGCCCTACGTAGATCTCGGGCTCCGCTCCGAGGACCTCGCGGAGGTAGTCGTAGAGGAGGCCGACGCCGCAGCCTACGTCTAGGACCCTCCCGGGCTTGGTCCTCACGGCCGCCGCGTACTTGGCTCGCTGCTCGCCACCGTAGAGCTCCTCGTAGGACCCGACTATGGTGTCGTAGTACTCCATCGCGTCGTACTTCGGGGAGTCGGTGGCGCGGTCGGGTGCGGCTAGGACCGAGCGAGGGACCCCCTCCCGCACGATCAGCGCTACCTAGTCCCCGGGCGTCCGCTCCTCTTATGCTTTTCTCGCCTAAGCGAGCGCTAACCTCATTCCCCGCGGCGAAGCGGGTGCTCCGCCAGCTCGCCGGCGGGCATGCGTCCCCCCTCATGCTCGGCCTTCCGCCTCGCCCCCGAGCGATCCTTAGGCCAGAGAGCGCGGATTAGCTCTCCGGACCGCTCGGAGAGCCGCCCGATCTCTGCTCTCGGTTGCCACGGAACCTAGGCGAGGCATCGAAGAAAAGCGAAAAGGCTTATGCGGGCCGAACCCGGCTCGCCGGCAGCGCCCTCAGCCTCCTGACGGTGTCGCCCAGGGCTACGTAGAGGAGTATCCACGCGACGAAGCCCAGAATCGGGATGAATATGGAAACTATCAGCAGGACCCCGGCCGCCACGTAGAGGGAGTTCTTGTATGCGTTGTTCAGCTTGAAGCACATAACTACAGTCCCCGCGTATCCCAGCAGAAGCAGCACGGACCCGACGATAATGAGGGGCAGTCCTATCACCAGCAGCTGCGTCAGCAACAGGGAGCCCAGCATCAGCAGGAAGCCCAGCAGGAGCGTGACCAGCCCGCCCAGGTGGCCCACCCTGATCAGCTTAGACGCCGTGCCGAACTCCGGTCTGGCCCGAGCTAGATTCCCCGCGCCCGGGACGAACTTAGCGTAGAAGCCTACCAGCGCTAGCAGTATACCGACTATCGAGAGAATGCCCATCAAAGCAAAAGCCGCCAGCCCGACGCCGGCAGAATCGAAGATATACCAGGCGGCGATGGCGAGGACAGCCGAGATGAGTCCGACGCTCAGGAGGATCCAGCCGGCGAACACGAGGCGCAGCCCCGACCTCATCCTCTCGAGAGCCAAGACGACCTCGGCTTCCGCACTAGAGAACGTCAACTCGTCACCCGACGGAGGTGTAGCTCTATGGCTAATAAACTTGCTCGCTCCAGGGACCAAGGGAGACTCTACGGCGCCTTGAGCGCTGCGTACATCAGGTTGAACGCTACTATCCAAGCTATGAACGTTGTGGCGAGGTAGAGGAAGACTCCCTCCCTGATGGCGCACCTCGTGCCCGCCATTCTGGAGGCCGGCAAGTGCGCGAAGAAGGGAGAGGAGAGGTAGACCGCGGCGGTGATGTAGTGGAGTAAGTCCGATGACTGGTGCGCGGCCACCAGGGAGAGAAGCCCC
>CALKCU010000028.1 GCA_938083005.1 uncultured Sulfolobales archaeon
GGTCTTCGGCCTGCTCGAGACCTTCTCGCAGAACGTTAACTCGATCCTCGAGTCCCTCAGGCTGGGCTCCGCTAACCTCTACGTGTCGAGGGGGTCGGAGGTCTACGTGATCGCCTCCCTCAAGCCTCTCGACCCGAGGGCCGACGTAGACTTGGGCTCGGCTATACAGTCTCGCGGGGACAACCTGGTGGCGATCTTCAGGTCCCCGGTCAGCGGGGAGATGCTCGGAGGGGAGAGCGAGGTCTGCTCCTCGGTAGAGTACGTGGCCGTAGACCTGCTGGGGATAGCTAGGGGAGTGAGGTGCGTCGACGAGGGTCTGAGGACCGTCGTCGAGTTCGTCGGGGTCAAGGTAGGCTCCCCCTACAGGATGAGCAGGACCGTGGGCAGCGTGTACGGAGTGGTCGCGGCCTCCGTCAAGGCGCTCTCCGCCGGCAGAGCGGTTCTGGTCCTGGACGAGGAGCTGGGGGACAGGAGGAGAGTGGTAGTCGAGGGGGTCCCCGGTCGAGAGGGAGCACCTGGCTAACACGATCCTGGCGGCCCTGGTCGCTGTGAGCGCGTGGGCCCTGTGGTCGGTCGGAGAGGGGAGGCTCGACGCCTACGTCTCCCTCTACACCGTAGAGTACCTGGCCGTCAAGTCCGTCCTGAGACCCCGCAGGCTCCTCGGCGACCCCGTAGCGGTAGCGCTGGTCGCGGTCTTCGCCGCGATCGTGGCAGTCAAGGTGCTCGAGGTCCTGGGGTTAGCTTGAGAAGAGCCCTCGGGGTCCTCTCCCCGCTCCTGGCCCTCGCTTTAGCGCTCTCCGTAGCTCTAGCGTCGAGCGTGCCGAGGCACGTGGACCCTCTGACGGTCGGCGAGACCCTACCGAACCCGGTGGAGGTACTCAGGCTCTACGGCAGCATAGCCAGCTGCCTAGAGGAGCTGGACGTCCTCTCAGCAATGGGCAACGTGAGCGTTGTCAAGGCCGTGTACGTGCCGGAGAGGCTCAGGGCGGCGATACAGAGGCTGAACGAGCTGCTGGAGAGGTACGTGCTCGGGGTCAACGAGACCAAGGCTATCGTCGACCTGATCGCAGAGCTGGTGAGCAGGGGAGACTACAACTCCTCGCTCGCGCGGGTTCCCCCGGCCTACGCGAGCCTGGCCGAGGCCGCGGTGGTCTACGACTCCCTCTCGGTAGCGCTGAGGGACCTGAGCGCGCTGGGAGTGCCGAGGAGCGAGGTCGAGAGGATAGCGAGGTCCATGGGGGTCCCGCTCGAGCTCCTGAGGAACCTCCTCGACGATCTGAGGAGGACGGCGCGCGAGGCTCTCGAGAGGGCGGTCGAGACGAGGCTAACCGTGTGGGTCAGCGAGGCGAGGGTCCCGTACGGGGGGACGGTCGAGGTCTTCGGGAGGCTGACGACCTCCTCCGGGGAGCCCCTGGGGGGTCAGGTCGTCGAGGTCCGCTTCGGACCCAGGAGGGCCTCGGCCTCCACGGACCCGACGGGGTCGTTCAGAGCGGTCTTCACCGCCGACCTCTACCTGCGCGAGGTCCCGGTCTTCGCGGAGTTCACGCCGAGAACTAGGGACCTAGCGTACTCCAGGTCAAACGAGGTCCTGGTGACCGTCGACTTCTACACCCCGAGGCTTGAGCTATCGCTGACCAACGACACCGTCGTGCCGGGCCGGTCCACCTTCCTGACGGTCTCCGCCGACGCGGACCTGGAGGTAGTCCTCCGGGTTCCGTTCGCGAGTCCGGAGAGGCTCAGAGTACGCGGGGAGGTCGCGGTCGAGGTCAGGGTGCCGGAGTGGGCTCCCGAGGGGGCCTACGAGATCGTCGCGGAGAGCGTCCCCAGGGGGTACGTGGGGCCCGCCAGAGCCAGGGCCGCTCTGAGGGTCGTGAAGCTGGACCCCGAGGTGCGCGTCGAGGCTCCCGGGTTCGCCGTAGCCGGCCTCCCGCTCGTCATTCGGGTCGAGCCGAGCGTCGACTCGCGGATCGAGGCCTACGCCGTCCCCCCGCTAGACCTGGAGATCGAGAGCGGCGAGGTCAGAGCGCGCCTGCCCCTGAGCTACCTTGAGCCCGGGGTATCGATGGTGATCAGAGTGGTCCCGCTGGACCCGGCCTACAGGGTCAGGGAGCTCTCCCTGAGCATCCCCGCGTACAACCCGGTCTCGGTAGCGGTTCCAGTCGCCGGCGCGGGAGCCGTCCTCGCCGCTGCCGCACCGAGGGTCTGGAGGAGCGGAGCGCGCGGTCCGGCCAGGAGGATCCGGGAGATCGCCGGGGAGAGCGGGGGAGCGCCCGCCGAGGGGTCAGCCAGGAGGCTCTTCTCGGAGCTGCTGGGAGTCCTTCTAGCGCTCACCGGCGTCTTCTTCGAGGCTCACCAGACGTTCAGGGAGTACCTGGAGGCCATCAGGGGCAGGGTGTCGGAGGCTGTGAGGGGGGTCCTCGGCAGGTACTTCGCTAGGCTCGAGGCCCTGCTCTACGGACCCCCGCCGGGCGCCGGAAGCAGGGAGGGCCTGGTCGCCGACCTCCTCAGGGACCTGGTGGGCTGGCTGAGGGAGAGGCTTGCCTCTCGCTAGGTACGCGGTCTACGGTCTCCTGGTGGCGCTGGTGGTGCTCGCGGGCCTAGTAGCCGCAGTGCCGTCCACCGACGACTTCTCCCCGGACAA
>CALKCU010000029.1 GCA_938083005.1 uncultured Sulfolobales archaeon
TCGTCATGTCCCTAGTTGGATGGTAAGTCACGTAGGCCCTCAGCTCCACTCCGGAGGCCTCCGAGCGGCAACTCCCGCCATACATGACGCTCGCCACGAACACTATCCCCAGGTACCCGCCGACCAGCTCTAGCGGGGGAGAAGTGTAGCTCGAGTCTATGGCTAAGTAGCAGAGATCCGGCGCTCTGCCGACGCTCTTTATGCCACCGCTCGAGACGAGCTTCTCCCTGACCTCGGCTGCTACGCGCGCTACCGAGGCCGCTCTACTGATTTCGCTTGCTACGGAGTCCAGGACCCTCTCGACCAGCTCGGGGGCTACCCCCGGGGTCTCAGCGACCTCGGGTAGCTCCTCGGATCCCCGCAGGCTCTCCAACCTCCTTCACCCTGACGAGTATGGGGAACCTCAGGGGGTTCCCGAGTCCCGCGAAGAAGAACTCCCTCACGCTTAGAGTGGAGAGAGTGTCGTACCCTATGCCGCCGAGGTCTAGGACGCCCTTGAGGTTCTCGAAGTCCCCGGGGGTCTGGAGCCTGCTGAAGTAGAACGTGTTAACGTTGTTCCTGACGTCCGTCGAGAAGTCTATCATCCTCTGGCTGGCCAGCACCAGCCCTATCTCCCACTTCCTGCCCTCCCTCGCCGTCCTCTCGATAGCCCTCAGGGAGGCTCCGCACCCCCCGCAGGCGTAGTTGTGGGCCTCGTCGATCACCACGAGAGTCCTCGGCTTCTCCCCCCGCTCGTCGACGAGCCTCCAGAGCCCCTCGATTACGGACTTCACTATGTACCTCCTCATCCCTATGTCCACGGTGCTGAGGTCTACCACAAGCAGCCGCTCCTCAAAGATTCTCTTCACCAGATCTCCGGCCGTAAGCTTCTTCTTGTTGAGGGACTCGACCAGGCCTCCGGCGTAAGTCCGCAGCAGTAGCACCATCTTTGCTTTCGTCGCATCCTTAGCCCCCAGGGAATCGCTCACACTCTCAACGCACCTGAGTAGGGGGTCCAGGTCCCAGCGCATCTCCGCCATGAGCTTCTCCACGTTCGCGAGGTTCAGGTCCTTGACAGCTTCGAGGCTGCAGTCGAGCGGACCAAGACTCCTCTTCCTACGGAAGTCCTCCAGTGTTGCCTTGCTGGAACCGCCCCTGGCGTACGCTATGTAAGCGTATATGGATGGCACGATGTAGTCTAACTGCTTCTCTAGCATGGATACCTCCGCTAGCAGTTCTCCCAGGGTCGGGGGATCGGGCATGATCTCTGAGGAGTCCACGACCCTGTCGGGGTAGTAGGACACGTAGTCCATCCCTGAGTGATCGAAGACTATCACTCTCCAGTCCGTCTTAGCTAGCACCTCGTCTATCAGTGCCTTCACTAGTCTCGACTTGCCCGTGCCGGTGGCCCCCACGACTCCTATGTGGTAAGGCAGGTACTTGGGGTCTAGGGGCACTTCGATCCCGGAGTACTTGTGCTCCCCGACTATGAGCCCCTCGCCCAGGTCGAGGGCCACGTCGCCGGGAGACTCTATCAGCAGCACCTCACTCCTCGGCGTCGGCGGATCCGCGGGCGGCTCGAGCTTTCCACCTCTGAGCCCGCCTATTATCCTGACGTAGGAGTTCTCGAACGGCACGTTCGTGGCCATCTCGGCCAGCCTCGGATTGTCGACCACACCGGACCTCTGCGTTGACGGTAGGAGGGGGTCCATCTTGGTCAGCCACCTCAGGATCCCGAGGTACCGCTTGTCGGCAACCCTGTCCCTTATTACGACGAGGGACTCCTCCCTGACTAGGTGCTCGGCCTCTTTGTAGATCAGGACCGGAGCGTAGAAGGACCTCGATCCGCTGGCGACCACACCGACGGACCTCACTCCTTCCACCACAGTAGGGGTCGCTCGGGGCTTTAAGACTTCGTACGCTACCGCGAGGTCGCGCTTTTTGGGTCCCGACACTCTCCACCATCCATCAAGACGCAAAAGGCTCTTCGCGGAGGCGGGGAGAGCTTCGAGGCGAGCGAGGATATTTTAAGTCCCGGCTTTCTAGCTGGGTCAAAGCCTTGGTGGAGATCCGCAGGGTGGTCGTGATCGGCTTCGGTACTATGGGCACCGGCATAGCCCAGGTACTCGCTCAGGCCGGGTTCAGCGTCACGGCGGTCGACGTGTCCGAGGAGGTCCTGAAGCGGGGGCTTAGCATCGTATGGGAGGGGCCGTTCGGCCTCAAGAAGGCTGTCGAGAGGGGCAAGATGACGGAGGAGCAAGCCCGCGAGGCGTTTTCCAGGATCACCACCGCGACGAACCTCGCCGAGGCTGTTCGGGACGCCGACCTAGTCGTGGAGGCGGTCTACGAAGACCTGGAGGTCAAGAGGAGGGTCTTCAGGGAGGCGGACGCGGTCGCTCCACCGCACGCCATACTGGCCAGCAACACGTCGACTCTCAGCATAACGGCCCTCGCCGCCGCGACCAGGAGGCCGGAGAAGGTTGTGGGGATGCACTTCTTCAACCCGCCGCAGGTCATGAAGCTCGTCGAGGTGGTCAGGGGGGTTCTCACCTCGGACGAGACCGTCGAGACGGTGAAGTCTCTGGCCGAGAGGCTGGGGAAGGTCCCGGTAGTCAGTAAAGACTCCCCGGGCTTCATAGCCAACAGGATCGGGGTCATAGCCGTACTCGAGGCCATAAGGCTCTACGAGAGCGGGGTCGCGTCAGCGGAGGACATAGACAAGGCTATGAAGCTGGGGTACAACTGGCCCATGGGTCCCCTCGAGCTGGCCGACTTCATAGGTCTGGACGTACTCCTCGGGATAGCCGAGGCCCTCTACAGGGAGACTGGGAGCTCTGGCTACCACCCACCGCCCCTGCTCAGGAGACTCGTGGCAGCCGGCCACCTGGGGCGGAAGTCCGGCCGCGGAATATACTCCTACAGATAGGTGGTGCGCGTGGAGCTGAAGTACGTCCTCTACGAGAAGAGGGATGGAGTGGCGGTGGTGACCCTCAACAGGCCGGAGAGGCTGAACGCTCTAAACAGGGAGCTCCTGCTCGAGCTGCGGAGGGCTCTAGAGGAGGCCGAGAAGGACCCCGAGATCAGGTCCGTCGTGATAACCGGGTCCGGGAGGAGCTTCTGCGCGGGCGCCGACGTCGCCGAGTTCGCCAAGAGCGCGGCCGAGATCAGGGAGTTCATAGAGCTGGGCGGGAGCGTGCTCGAGTTCATCGAGAACATGAGCAAGCCCGTCGTGGCCGCGGTGAACGGCCACGCTCTAGGGGGAGGGTTCGAGCTGGTCCTAGCTTGCGACCTCGTTGTAGCATCGTCCAGCGCTGTCTTAGGGTCCCCGGAGGTAAACCTGGGAATAATCCCGGGATGGGGCGCCACTCAGAAGCTCGCTCTAACAGTGGGACCAGCTAAGGCCAAGGAGATAGTCATGCTCGGCGAGGCGCTTCCGGCAGAGGAGGCGCTGAGGTTGGGGCTGGTCAACAGGGTAGTAGCCCCCGAAAGGCTCATCGGCGAGGCTCTGGAGCTCGCCAGGAAGCTCTCCCAGAAGAGCCCCACAGCCCTCTCGATAGCCAAGACGGTGCTCAGCAGGTCCGCGAGATCCCTGCTCGCGCCCGGCCTCGAGCTCGAGCGCTCGATGTTCTTCGTGGCGGCTTCCTCCGAGGACGCGAAGGAGGGGGTAGCAGCGTTCTTGGAGAAGAGAAAGCCCAAGTGGCAGAAATAGCTTATACCCTTTTAGCCGTAAGGCGCGAGCTCGGCTTCAGCTTATATTGGGTTAGCAAATTCCCCCCCGGTGCGACCGTTGCCCGTAGACTTCGAGCTCACCAGGGAGCAGGAGGACGTGAGGTCCACGGTCAGGGAGTTCGCCGAGAAGTACGTTGCCCCGAGAGTCGTCGAGTTCGAGGAGAGGCAGCAGGTAGCGCCGGAGATTATAAGGGAGATGGCCAGGCTCGGGCTCTTCGGCGTCGTCTTCCCCGAGGAGTACGGAGGCCTGGGGCTGGATCCCGTCACCGCGGGTGTAGTACTGGAGGAGCTGGTCAGGGCGGACTTGACGTTCTCCCTGGCTGTCGCTTATCTGGTCCACACCTCCTGGGGCTACGTAGCCTACAAGTACGGTAGCGAGGAGTTCCGCGAGAATCTGATAAAGAGAGCGGCAGCTGGAGACCTCTGGATCGGGATAGCCACCACAGAGCCGGGAGCGGGGTCCGACCTCGTCGGGATCACGACGACGGCTCGGAGGGATGGAGACGGATACGTCATCTCTGGCGAGAAGGCGTACATATCGGGAGTCAAAGAGGCGAGGGAGAGGGGGGTGTGGTTCCCGGACGGTGGAGGGCACGTGACCCTGGCCTACACCGACAAGACCAAGCTCCATAGAGGCATGAGCCTCTTCTTCGTCCCCCTCACCGACCCCAACGTATCAGTGAGGCTCGAGAAGGAGTTCGGGAGGAAGGGGTGGTCCTTCGGCAGCTTCGTCCTAAACGACGTGAGGATCCCGGAGAGCTACAGGATAGGCGAGGAGGGTAGGGGCTTCTACATAGCCATGGAGGGCTTCGACCACGCGAGAGCCTACATAGCATTGGCGTGCGCGGTGGGGGGCAAGAGAGCCATAGAGCTCGCGGCCGAGTACGCTAAGCAGAGGAGGGCCTTCGGCGAGCCCGTCGCCTCGTTCCAGGGGGTCCAGTTCCAGCTGGCCGACAACTGGGCCAGGCTCGAGGCTGCTCACGCGCTGGCTTACAAGGCCCTGTGGGCGCTGAAGATGGAACAGGAGGGCAGGATCGGTAGGTTTGAGGTGACCAAGATAGCCGCTGCAGCGAAGCTCTTCGCAGTCCAGGCGGCCAAGGCTGCCATAGACGATGCCCTCAGGTGGTTCGGAGCCTACGGATACACGGAGGAGAACCCCGTCGCGCTCGCTCTCAAGGCCGTGAAGAGCTACGACTGGGCCGAGGGGTCTCTGGACATAATGAGGCTGATAGTGGCTCGCGAGGTCCTGGGGAGGGAGTATATAGCTAGGAGGAGGCAGTAGAGAGCGAGGCCGGGCGCGGGTGGTCGGCTCGGTGCCCATGAACGTGGTCGTGCCGGTGAAACCCGTCGTAGACCCGAAGGCCGTAGTCCGCTTCAAGCCTGACGGAACCATCGACAGGTCGGCCGTAAAGCTCGTGGCGAACCCTTACGACAAGCACGCGGTCGAGGCCGCCGTCCAGCTGAAGGAGAGATTCGGTGGGAGAGTGGTCAGTATCTCCATGGCTCCGCCGCACGCCGCCGACGCGATCAGGGAGGTCCTGGCGATGGGAGTCGACGAGGCCGTGCTGCTGAGCGACCCGAGGCTGGCAGGGTCGGACACTCTAGCGACCTCCTACGCCCTCTCAGCCGCCGTCAGGAAGCTCGAGCAGAAGCTAGGCAGGGTAGACTTGGTCCTCTGCGGTATCGAGTCCTCGGACAGCAACACGGGCCACATAGGCCCCGAGATCGGGGAGTGGCTCGGCACTCCCAGCGTCTCCTACGTGGACAGGATCCTGGAGGTAGGAGACGGCTACGTGATGGTCAAGAGGCTGATCGAGGGGGGCTACGTAGTCATGAGGGTTAGGCTCCCGGCTGTTCTGAGCATCGCTGGCACTAGCTACCAGCCCAGGATACCCTCGCTGAGGGACGTCCTCGCCGCTAGGCGCAAGCAGATAGTCGTGTGGAGCGTGGACGACGTGGGTATAGACCCCTCTCTGGTGGGCTTGGCTGGTTCTCCCACGAGGGTCGTGAAGATGTGGAAGGTCGAGATCAAGAGGAGGGGTAAGATAATCTCGGACGCCGACGTGGACAGAGCGATCGACCGCCTCCTCGAGGAGCTAAGGAGGGATGGAGTGCCCCTGGGGGTGTGAGCGAGTTGGCCGGGAAGATACTGGTCTACGTGGAGGCCGCTGAGGGAGTCCCCGCGGAGCACTCTCTCGAGCTCTTGGGGAAGGCTGGGGAGCTCGCCGCCAAAGCTGGGCTAGGAGTGGGAGCGATCGTGGTCGGGCACGGAGTCGGGAGAGCGGCCGAGGAAGCGGTATACAGGGGAGCTGAGGAGGTCCACCTAGTCGACGAGCCCGAGCTCTCCTCCTACAGGCTCCTCCCCTACGCAGACGCGGTCGCCGAGGTCATCAGGAGAGCGAGGCCCGATGTGGTCCTGTTCTCAGCCACGACCGTGGGGCGCGAGTTAGCCCCCAGAGTAGCAGCGAGGCTCAGGACCGGGATAACAGCGGACTGCACCGACGTCGACATAGGAGACTGGGTGGACCCCGCTACGGGCAGGAGGTACGAAAAGGTCCTCTACCAGATAAGGCCCACCTTCGGTGGGGAGATCATGGCGGCCATAGTCACCCCCCACCACAGACCCCAGATGGCCACCGTGAGGCCCGGGCTCTTCCCCGTCCCCCCGAGGGACACCTCGAGGACTGGCAGGATCGTTGAGTGGAAGGTGGAGCTAGCCAGGGAGAGCCTGAACGCCGTCGAGGTGCTCGAAGTCAGGAGGGAGAAGAGGAAGGTCGACCTGAGGTCGGCCAGGATCATAGTAGCGGGCGGCAGGAGCTGTGGGACGAGGGGGTTCGAGCTCGTCAGGGAGCTGGCTAAAGTACTGAACGCTGAGGTCGGGGCCTCAAGAGCGGCCGTCGACGCGGGCCTCATATCGTACGACCACCAGGTTGGCCTGACGGGCCAGACCGTCAAGCCGGAGGTATACATAGCTGTCGGAATCTCCGGGGCGATACAGCATGTCGTCGGGATGAAGGACTCGAAGGTGGTGATAGCCGTGAACAGGGATCCCGAGGCGCCGATATTCAGGATAGCGGACTACGGGATAGTCGG
>CALKCU010000030.1 GCA_938083005.1 uncultured Sulfolobales archaeon
GGTCAGGTTTGAACTGGTGTCGCTAAGCGAGGCGGAGAACGAGGTTGTAAAGTACCTGGAGGAGCTGGAGAGCCCATCTCTACATCGGGAGGAGCTCGAGTACTGGGGCTAGCCGTTCGCCCCCGGGCACCCCTCGCATCCCGGGGCTCTCGCTGCACAGCTGACGCCAGCATCACGATGGCAAGCCTCGTCAACGAGGGTGCAGCAGGCGGGGAACAACCCCTAGAGACCTCGACCAGTGCGAGCGCCTCCGCGCCTGCGGCTACGAGAGCTCCCCCTAGACGACCTTGGAGACCTCCTCTGGGGGCTTTCTGCGTTTCGGGCTCGGGGTCTCCGAGGGATACCCGAGCGCTAGGATCCCCATGATCTTATACCCGCGCGGTACCCCCAGGAGCTCCCTAAAGCTCTCCTCCATGAGCAGCGGGACCCCCAGCCATACCGAGCCCACGCCGAAGCACCAGGCGGCCAGTATCGCGTTCTCCATGGCTGCGGCAGCGCTCTGGATTTCCATCACGAACTCCGCTGTGAAGGCTTCGTTCCGGCTGCTCAGCCTGCTCAAGTCTATGTAGACAGCGATGTAAAGGGGGGCTAGGTACATCCCCCCCTTCATCAGCTTCCTCCACCTCTCTATCCTCTCCGGAGGCATTCGGGCTATCTCCCTAGCGTATATCGAGTGCGCCTCGATGAGCAGCTCGTGGATCTTCCTCCTCAGCTCCTCGCTCTTTACTACCACGAAGAACCAGTTCTCGCGGCCGCCAGCCGTAGGCGCTCTTGTAGCCGCCCACAGTATCTTGTCCACGACCTCGTCCGGTACGGGGTCGTGCTTGAACGTGCGGACGGAGGCCCTAGTCCCTATTACGTCCAGAAGCCCCCTCTCGCACGACATAGCTCTCACGTAGAAGCCACAGTCCTGGGAGATTTAAGCAGAGGCTCTACTCAGGCTTCCCACTCCCAAGACCCCTATCCGCGGCAAGCACTTCCGTGACGCTCGCTACCCCCAGGACCTCGGGAATAGGGAGTCTAGGAACGCTCGAGGGATCGATCTCGAAGAGCTTCCACTCCCCGACCAGACCCCTAGACTCTAGGATTCTCAAGAACTCGGCGACCTTGGGGACCAGGCTGACCGGCAGAGACCCCATGGTGTAGGCTACCCCCTCCTTAGAGCTCAGGTAGGCCTCTGCGAACGCTGGTATGGCTATGGTTGCTCTAACTCCCTTAGCCAGGGGACCTGGGACCCCGTAGAGGGCCAGGAGCTTTCTGGCGGAGGTCGAGACTTTCTCTATGTAGTTCTCGATAGTGGGCCTCAGCCCGGCCATCACGCCCCTCCCGAGCAGGTGCTCCCTGAGATGCCTCAGGATCGTCTGATAGCTTGGAGAGCGGCCGGATCCTCTCCTCATGCTCTCGTAGACCTCCTTCACCTTGATCAAGGCGTCCTCCTCGAGCCTGTTCGCTAAGGCTATGTCCACAGGGTCTGCGCGGCCGACGACGCGCGGTCTCCCAGGAGCTTGAAAAGCCGTCGCCGCCGCGATGAGCTCGCGCGGGTAGAGCCTGTCGAGAGCGCCGCGGGCTAAGAGCGCCAGCATGTACCTAGGGGGGATCACCGTGTCTACGACGTACACCTCCGAAGGCTCGGCCCCGACGGCGTCAACGACGTAGTTTACCGCCAGCTCCACCTCGTGAGCCGTGCTCACGTACTTTAGGAACGTCGTGCCCTCCAGAGTCCTCACGTACGACCTGAGGAGCTTCCTGGGCACGTTGCTCGGGGCTATCCTGGTCTTGTATATCAACAGTACCTCTACGAGCCCCAGTCTACTCAAGTCCACGACGGCCCTGAACCTGATCCCAAGGTTCCCTAGGTCCCTCAAGATCCTCCAGACCGTCGAAGGGCTTAAGCCAACGGCTTTGCTCACCTCCGCTATGGTGGGGATGTAGCTTACGCTATTGAGATACTCTAGTACCCCCAACGCCTGAGATCTCAACACCACCCTTCCCTAGCCCACACGTAGTGCCTGGGAGGTGGGGAATAATATAGCCAGTAGCAGCGGAGTACGCGCGGAGCGGCCGCGCTCTAGGCTCCCGGAGGTGACGTAGAGAGCATGGGAGCTCACGTCGACCTGGACCTGGCTCTCTACGCTAGCTTCTCACTGCCCCTGTTTAAGAAGGAGGGAGAGTGCTGGGTAAAGGTCTTCGGCTTTGGGAGGGGGACAAGAGTATGCTCGGACGGCGGACTGAAGTGCTACGGCAGCTTCTGCTCCGGGGAGTTCCTAAAGTACATCACCGGGCTCTGGATAGACAAAGAGAGGGGCCTCGAGGAGCTGGAGGCCAGGGCCGGGGAGGTGGCGGAGGAGTTGGTGAACGACTTCTACTGCCTCGGTGTGTCCGCCTCGCCGTGGGACTCCTTTGCGATACTCACCAGCACGTTCCTGTCGAGGAACACGGACTACCACAGGAACACGGTGAGGTGGGTCAGAGCCTTCCTGGTGAAACTCGAGACCCTCGGAGAGAGCGAGGACTCCATCGCGAGGGCCGCGCTCTCTACCTACATGGAGTACGGGTCGTACCAGCTCCAGCAGTTCGTGGAGGTCCTCGACGGGCTGCTCGCGGTCGCACGCAGCGTGCCGCGCTCGACCGATCCGGCGGGGTCTAGCGCCATCAGGAAGAGGCTCCTCGGAGTGAAGTATTTGGGACCCAAGGTGGCCGACTCCTTTATTCTACACAGTGGTCTTGACCAGAGCAGAGCGCCCGTCGATATACACTACCTGAGGTTCCTGAGGGAGCGCGGGCTTCTGAAGGAGGGGTACGTATACCCGCAGAAGAGCTACTGCGCGAGGTACGAGTGCGCCGCGTGCCCCATATCGCGGAGATGCGTCTACTCTCACGCCAGAAGACTGTTCAAGGGCTTAAACGGCTTCGTGCAAACGGCCGCTTACGTCGTGGGGAAGCTCGGTGTGCGCAGCTGCGGGGACCTGAGCAGTAAGCCCCTCCGGGCTAAGCTTAGCGAAGCTGCGAGCTTCTAGCACCGAGTAGCGTCACCACCGCGGTAGCGTCACCCCCCTCTGCCCCTGGTATTTGCCCCTGTAGGTGCTGATCGCAGGCGTCGCGACCTTGGCGAAGACCACGTGCAGGAACCTCGCCCCGACCCTCAGCCTAACCGGGTACGGGGGTGTTAGGACCTCAACGGTCAGCTGACCCTCGAACCCCGCGTCGATTATCGTCGGCGGCATTAAGAAACCGAGCCTGGCGAAGGTTGAGCGGAGCTCGACGAAGCCCATAAGCTCCGGCGGCATCCTCAGGTACTCGACCGTGTGAAGCAGGTAGTGTGTCGAGGGCTCCAGCCTCAGGTAGTCTCCGGCTCTGCCGCAGCTGTAGTAGTCCTCGACCGGGTCCTCCCCGACGCTTAGCTCTCTATCGCTCACATTTATGCGGCAGTACTCTTCCCCCACTCTCAGGTCTAGCCCGTTCTCCCGGATCACCTCGCTCGAGAGCGGCGCGACCCCGAGCCTGCCGCTCTCGAGGTACGCCCTCAGGTCGAAGTCCGAGAGTATCATAAATCCCCTCCGCTCGAGCGTTCTTGGAGGAAAACTTATAAGCTTCCGGCTCCTTAGCAGACTCCTGCACGCAAACGGTGGGGCGTAGGTGGAAACATGCTGGGTAAGCCTATCCACATGACCATATCTCCCGAGACCGTCGCCAAGAGGGCCATAGTGGCTGGGGATCCCGCTAGGGTGGAGCAGGTCAAGGAGCTTCTCGAAGACCCCAGGCTAGTTAACACGAGGAGAGCCTTCCTCACCTACACGGGGACCTACAGGGGCGTGCCCGTAACCATCGCGGCTCACGGAGTAGGGTTCCCGTCTTCGGCGATAGTGTTTGAGGAGCTGTCCATGGTCGGGGCGAAGCTGATAGTGAGGCTCGGCACCTGTGGCGCTATGGTGCCCGGGATGCGTATCGGTGATGTAGTCATACCCGTGGGCGCCGCGTACTACCCGGGCGGAGCGTTTTACCAGTACGTACGTGAGTGGATCTGCTGCCCCGCTGTGCCCAGCTTCGACGTCGTTAGGGCAGTAGTCGAGGAGTTTGAGAGATCCGGAGCGAGGTACTTCGTGGGGCCCGTGGTGAGCAGCGATGCCTTCTACGCCGAGGACCCGGAGTTCGCCAAGAAGTGGTCCTCCAGGGGGGTAATAGCGGTGGAAATGGAGTGCGCGGGGCTCTTCACCTTGGGGCTTATGAGAGGCGTCAAGACGGGTGCGGTGCTACTGGTCAGCGACTCGCTGGTAGAGCACCTGGGGTTCGCGACGGCGGAGGAGCTAAGGGAGCACGTAATGAGGGTTGCGAAGGCCCTCCTCGAAGCCATAGTTAAGGTCAAGCTGGAAGAGTAGGGTTTCGCTCACCGAGATTGTTTTACCTCTCGATGCGCTCGGTTGATGTGCGCGAGATCGGGCTATCGTTGCCCGGGCTTAGCGGGCCGATCATCCGATGTAGCAGGGATTCTTTAAGACCGATAGCTTGAGCTCCTCGGCGTAGTACCTGAGGTTCCTCACGAAGTCCCCGAAATAGTATATCGGCACGACCCCAACGCCCCCGACGGAGCCCCTGAGGGACTCGCTCAGAGTGACGACCACCCCGAGGAGCTCCCTGACCCTCCTCAGCACCGGGTAGTCTATTACCACGTAACCGCAATGGTCTAAGAACTCCCTAACCTTTCCCATGTGGGCTAGCGATACCTCTCTGATCCTGCCGCTAGAGTGCCTCGGCGACCAGTGCTTGCAGTCCACGGCTACGCCCAAAGACGATGGGACGCTTACGGCCAGGACGTCGAACTCCCTCCTCCTAACACCGAACCTCAGGTTCCTAAAGACCTCGTAGCCCGCCTCCGCTAGGGCCTCGGCCACGAACGCCTCGAAGTCCCTCCAGCTAAGGTATGCCGAGACCCTCCTGGGGTCGCACCCCCACTTGATAGCGTTCATCGCTAACCGAACCATGGACCTGACGCAGAGCTCTCCCGAGAGCCCCGGGTAGACTAGCTCCAGCTCGAGCAGCTTCTCGGCGGCATCCGCGCCTAGCTCCTCCCTCCTCGCACACGACTTCTCGGAGAACAGGCGCAACAACCGGTAGGCTTCAGCCGGTTGATCTGTCCTCACCGGGTCCGAGATCACCTCCTTCATCACGGTTCCGCTTGGCTGACCCGAGAAGATATCGGGAGCACTAAATAAATGGCCGCCCGCCGCGGAACCCTCAATCCTCCTGGGAGCGGTTCCCTCCACACGCCCCGGTCCGTAGGCTGAGCAGCGCAGGGATGCGTAGGTAGAGCGCCCAATGGGGAGCCGCTGCTTATAAGTGGTGATGTCGCTAACCTGAGTAGTTCCACCATGCTCAAGAAGCTCTTCCGGACCAGCGAGCGGGAACTGATTGACTCCCTCAGAAGCCACGTCTCGCTCTCCAAGGAGGCGCTGGCCCTCTCGCTTCGCATGCTCAGGGAGTACCCGAAGCTTAGCTTGCCCCAGGTCCTCGAGTACAGAGCCAGGATAGTAGACCTGGAGAAGAGGGGGGACCAGATCTACGACTCGGTAGTCTCCTCAGTCCTCAGGGGCGCTTTCCCGCTCCCCCTCACCACCGAGCTCGGAGCGTTGCTGGACGATCTTGACGACATCCTGGACCTGATATACTTCCTCGGAATGGAGCTCACGCGAGGAATCAAGGCGGGGCTCACCAAAAATCCCACGGTCGCGGAGATCTACGAAGTCTCTAGCGAAATGGTCGAGAGGGCCGCTGAGTCTATATCTTCCCTGGAGTCCCTACTATCGCACATACTCAAGGACGTGGCCAAAGCTATGAGGGTATCCTCCCGCATAGACAGCATAGAGGACGTCGTGGACGACATGAAGAACGCGGCCATCGAAAGCATATACGCTAGATCGGGGGAGCTGGGGGTCCTGGAGTTCACGCACCTGATCGAGGTGGTCAAGACCATAGACACTATCGTGGACAAGGTGCAGGACGTTTCGCAGGAGCTCACCAGGATATTCTCAGCCGTGCTCTCGTAGGGTGTCCGCGGTCTTGTTCCACGAGCTCCTGGTGTTCGCTAGCGCGTTCCTCGCCGTGCTAAACAGCATGGGCTTGGTGATAGGCCCGTCTCGCTGCGCCGGGTACGGGAGCAGGACTCTCGTCTTCGCGCTAAGCGCCAGTGGATGGCTCCTCGGCTACCTCATCGAGGGTCCCAACTTCAGCCTGCCGCAAGTACCGCTCACGCAGGTATACACGGTTCCCCCGCTACTGGTCCTAGCCCTGAGTCTCCTGGGCTACCCGACTTCCATCACTCAGCTCTACGTGGCGACCCTCCTCGGCTACTCCCTAGCTAAAGGCTATAGCCGAGGGCTATCGGTCACGGTCAGGATAGTCTCCTCGTGGGCTCTCTCCCTTATAGCGGGCTTCCTCCTCTCGATAGCCTTCCGGAGGATCCTGGTGAGAGCGGTGGGGTTCGTAAGCGTGGAGAGAGCCCTCCTGGTCGTCAGGGTCTGCTCCCTCACGTACGTCTTCCTGCTTTCCTACGTACTCGGGGGAAACGTCCTCGGCGCTATAGCGTCCCTGCTGGGGGCGGGCGGCAACACGGGAAGCGAGCTAGCTCTCTCCACTGCCGTCATAGCATCCACGTACGTGTCTTTCAGATCTAGGGTATCCCTGGGGTTGGTGAGACTGCTCTTCCCGACGAAGTACCTCTCGTCGATCGTACCCTACTCCGTCTCCGTGGTTCTGACCCAGGTCGCCAACCGCGTGGGCCTACCGATAATAACGTCCCTCGTCGTGTTCTCCTCCACTCTCGGCGTAGGTATGGCCTCCGAGTTCACAATGCTCTACAGGAGGAGGGTCTTCTCATACCTGGCAACGTCTTACGCCGGGTCCTTCGCGCTCTCGCTGCTCCTAGGCTACCTCCTAGCAGTAATCGCGGGCTAGCGGGGAGCGGGCTGGGGACCGCGCAGCCCTGGAGCAAGTGCGGGCCTGGAGCTCTTCAGTAGGGAACCTCCTTTATCCCCAACACGTACGCTAGGTAGTTCGTAAGAGGGTGTAGCACCAGGGCTAGGCCGACCGCTGCCAGGGCCTCCGTGGTCCCCAGCTCTACACCGGCGAGTCTGTCCACTCCTAGCAATCGCACGAACGCTAGCGACGCGGCTATGAAGGACACCTGATCGAGGACCGGTAGGGGGGCTCCCGGTCTCATCCCCAGCCTCCTCTTCACGAAGGAGTTTACCAGATCCCCGACCATCGCTCCAAGACCCTGCACGAGCCCGGCGGCGGCGAGCTCAGCGAGCGCGCGTCCGTAGGCGGGGGACAGCGCCGCGCCAGCGGCCGCGCCAGCCAAGACTCCAGCCGCGAGACCCTCCCAGCTCTTGCTGTCCCCGAATATCCTCCTACCGTCAACGAACACCCTGCCGAAGTCTACTGGGTGCCTCCTCTTCACGTAGCTCTTTATCACCAGTGGCGAAGCGTTGGCGACGAACGCCGGTGCCAGGAACAATACCCTGCGAGCGAGCTCGATGTAGCTATCCAAACACCACACCCCGCTCGCTGATCCTGAACGCCAGCCTGAGGCCCCTGAGCTCCCCCGGTTTGATCGGTTCGATCTCCCTCGCGTCACCGCTCCTCCTGATCCTGAGGATCACGTCCGACCAGAAGCTGAGGATATCGTACCCGCTGGGGACCTGCTCGCCCTCCTCCTCCCTCACCTGTGCCGTGAGCAAGACCCTGGACCCGTATCTGCTCGCGGTGTGGGAGAGGAGGGCCAGCAGAGTGCTGAGCAGCTTGTTGGCATCCCGTCTCTCGGCGACCTCATACCTGTAGTGCGCGTTAACGGAGTCCACGCATATAGACCTAAACCTTCCCAGCGACCCCTCGGCAAACATGCTGGTCAACTGAACGGAGAGGTCCTCGAGGCTGAAGGCTTCCCTGAAGTAGAACTCCCCGCCGGTTAGAGAGTACCTGTCTAAAAGCGCTATCGGTATAGTGCCCTCGGTGCTTAGGTACAGGGAGGGTCCCAAAGCCTTGGAGAGTATCCAGAGGCAGAGGTTCGTCTTACCGCTACCCGCGCTTCCGTACACGAGCGTGAGCCTACCCTCCGTGATCTCTACTAGCCGCTCGCCCAATCGATCCCCCTAGGGTAGCTGCCGGTCCTACCTTAAGTGCACCGAAAGGAGCGGAAGTCTCTCCGGCGACGATGTAGATAAATACCCCTCCGCGCATAAGCGTTAGACCTAGCCCTGTTAGCGGGTGCGGTGAGTCCTGCCATGCCCAAGGCCCTGGCGGATCCCCGACTGAAGGCGGCCATCCTGGTCCTGGTCCTCGCACTCTTCAGCCTGAGCATGTGGAACTGGTACGATATCAGCATCTTTGAGAACTGGATCAAAGCCGCTAAGTACACGGGCCTCTACCGGATCTACGAGGTCCCGCTGCTCCTAAACAACGCGAGCTACAGGGTGGTGTATCCGCCCATCCCGCCTCTCATATACATAGGGACGCACCGGCTCGTGGAAGCGGCAATCAGGGCCATAACCTCACTCAGCAAGGCCGCGCCAGGCATCGGGCGGGCGCTGCTAGCGGCGGCCGACCATATAATCAGGGGGGTAATCAAACTGCCCCTGCTGTTGTTCACCGTAGCCCTGGCGGTCCTGCTGTGGAGGAGGTTCGGCTCCGAGGCGTCCTACTGGGTCGCGATCGGCGTGCCGACCATCGTGACGCTGGCCAACTACCAGTTCGACCCCCTGGTGGCGTTCTTCCTCTACCTAGCGATAGTGGGGCTGCGGCTGCCCCGCTTCGGCGCATACTTAAGCCCCCTATCCGCCGCGCTCGTGGTCCTGACCAAGCCCTTGGCGGCCGCGCCGCTCCTCCCGCTCCTCTACTACATCTACAGAAGGGAGGGAGCAAGGGGTCTGATCCGGTACGCGGTCCTCTCTTCAACCGCTGTCCTCGCAGTCGTCCTCCCGTTTTTCCTGGCCAATCCCTACGCATTCATTTACAACGTCATCCTCTTTCACGGTGAAAGGCCTCCCCAATACGTATCGGTATGGAACATACCGGTCCTGCTCTCGGGAAGGAGCCCCGAGGTCTTGGGGATAGTAAACGCGGTCTGGCTCCCCGCAATGCTGGTAGCCGTGGTGGGAGCGTTCCTGCTCTTCGTAAAGAAGATCGGGATCCGCGACGAGGACGACGTGATCCTCTCGAGTCTGATCCTCGTGTCACTAACGCTGGTCTTAAACAAGGTGGTAAACCCGAACTACCTACTCTGGGCGTACCCCCTCATCATCCACCTAGCCTTCAGCCACGGGTTTAAGCATAGGAGGGCTGTGGTGTCCTACAACATAGCAGCCGCTCTGGCCGCTCTATGGGGGGGTCTCTACATGTTGGTCCCGGCCCTGGTGAACGACGTGGTCGTAATCGAGGAGACAGGCGAGATCCTCCCAGCCAGAGACCTCCTCTACAAGTCCCTGGACACTCCCCTGAACGAGACCCTACAGAGGCTGATCAGCTTAAGCGAGAAGTACTACGGCTACGCCAAGCTCGTAGAGTCGTACACCAACGTCCTAGGGGCCTTTCTAGTGCTCGCGTACAGCTTAGTCATGCTCTACCTAGTAGTGTTCCTGCTTAGAACGCGCGCCGGCCCCGGTGCGAGGGCTCAGGTCTCTCCAACAAACTCCTTGAAGTAGCTCGCGCCGAGCTCGAGGAGCCTAGACAGCAGAGCGCACGTACTTTCAGACGGAGACATCCTGCAAAAGCTTGACGAGAGGTCGTAGAAGTCCCTAGCAACCACTAGCCTGATGTTGGGCACGTTTACGTCGTCGCCCTGCACTATCAGGTAGAGAGTCCCCGACGGGATGGCTTTGCTTATGGCGACGGACCTTATGTATGGAGAGTGCCTCCCGATGGTCTCCAGGAGCTCGGGTAGCCCCAGGTCCCTCAGAGCGTCCAGGAGCTTGCCGGAGGCGTACACCTCGACGACTACCGGGCTAATCCTCAGGTCAAGCAGCACTTCGTTCCCCAGCTGGATGCCCAGATACGTGGTCGACTCGGAGGAAGCGGAGGTGACGGTCGATCCCGGGGCTCTGCTGGAGATGGACTTGAAGACGTTCTCGATACTCTTCGGGTCCGGGCGCGATCCTCTGAAAGCCTCTCTCAAGTAGCCCGCTTGATCCATCTACCCGCGACCCTATAAATGCTAAGCTTCCGCTCCGCCCCAGCTGTGATGCGAAGTGGCGTTCGGAGGATCGTAACCGAGGGCTTCCGGCTTTGACGGAGGCTCTCCACCGGGTTGCGGCGCCGGCCTCGGCAGGTTCCCGTGCTCCGCAGGCGAGGACTATCTCCCAGCTGTAGAGCGCTACTCGTGCCTCCTCTCCAAGACTATGGCTATGGACTCTCCCTTCTCGTATGCGTCTACTACTGACAGCTTCTGCCTGACGGCTTCGCTTACCGCGAACTCCAGAACGTCCTCAGAGACCTCTATGGTGGTGGTCTCGTTCTTCTTCAGGCTCCTCTTGATCTCCTCTAGCGCTCTCCGGACCTCGGCCTCTCTTCTTAGCACGGTCGCGATCCTCTAAGCCTCGTTTCCGCTGGTCTAATAAGTATCCGCAGGGCACCGACCACAAACGCGGGGAGCGAGGCCGGGTTCTTCTAAAGCGAGGCCCCCCGCAGTTTCCTACCGAGATCGAGGAGGAGGGCCACCAGCGACTCGTCGCTCAGCCAGTCGACGTAGGTCTTGCAGGGTTTTAACCCCGCTATCACGTCGGCGACCTCTCTGGACGCCTCCTCGATGCTCTTACCGCTGACGTCCACCTCGCACACCTTCTCGGACGGGTGCTCGGACAGAGCGTTGCTGGTGCAGACCCCCAGTAGCTCCGCCTCGACGTTCTCGACGATCTTCTCGGGAGGCCAGCCCCGCTCGGTTAGCCTCTTGTACAGCTCCGCGGGGTTTAGTCTCAGCACCACGACCTTGTCGAGCAGGTGGTCGGGCACGACCTCACTGTAGTGACCGATCACTAGGATCCTCCCCTTCTCTACTATGAGCCTCTCGAGATGCTCCCTCAGCCTGCCCTCATCAACTACGAAGCTTCCTCTGACATCGTCGTAACCCACGTAAAGCCTGTTCTCTACTACGAAGTCGCTCAGCTCGACCACCTCCATGTCTAGCATGCGGGATACTCTCCTCCCGATGAGAGACTTACCGGTTCCGGGCGTTCCGCTGAGAGCTATAGCCCTTCCAGCTCCGCTGCTCCCGGCCATCCGAGCTACCGAGACTCACGCCGTGAGCACTAAATTATAGCGCGCCACGTCCATCTTATTAGCTGTGGAATGGTCTCCATCTGCGGAGGTGTCCTCCCTGGGCTTATGCGAGCTGTGCGGTACCGGCTCTAGGACCGTGAGCAGTACTGTGGGGGTCTGCGCCGGCTGCCTGAAGAGATACGGCGAGAGAGCCCTGGAGATAGCTCGCAAGGCCCACCGAGAGTACAGGCTGGGTCTAGGCTTGCCCCCGAGCGTGCCCAGAGACGGTGGGCTCAAGTGCGAGGTCTGCGTAAACGAGTGCTCCATAGCGGAGGGCTCCCGGGGGTTCTGCGGCTTCTGGGGGAACGAGGGTGGAGCGCTGAGACCCGTCACGCGTGACCCCAGCGTGGGAGTGGTCCTGTGGTACTACGATCCCCACCCCACCAACTGCGTCGCGGGGCCGGTCTGCCCTGCGAACACGTCGAGAGGGTACCCAAGATATACGAAGTTCAGAGGAGTCGAGGTGGGCTACTACAACCTGGCCGTCTTCTACATCGCCTGCAACCTCGACTGCCTCTTCTGCCAGAACTGGGAGCATAAGACCATACTCGCCGACAGCAGGCTCAGGAGCAGGTACATGAGGACAGTGGACGAGCTCGTTGACGCGGCCCTAGGTGAGAGGGTCAGCTGCGTCTGCTACTTCGGTGGCGACCCGGGTCCCCAGACCCCTCACGCCATAGCGGCCTCTAGGAAGATCCTCGAGAGGAAGGGCGACGGAGTCAAGAGG
The DNA here is from genome assembly GCA_938083005.1 of uncultured Sulfolobales archaeon. Lineage (GTDB taxonomy): Archaea > Thermoproteota > Thermoprotei_A > Sulfolobales > NBVN01 > DRZP01. The sequence continues at coordinate 12,029 of CALKCU010000030.1, forward strand.
ATATGCTGGGAGACCAACGGGCTAGCGAACCCGGCAATCATGAAGCAGATGGCCAAGCTAAGTCTAGCCTCCGGAGGGATAGTGAAGATAGACTGGAAGGCGTGGACCCCGGAGATCTACGAGGCCCTGACCGGAGTGAACGGGTCCAAGGCCGTGGAGAGGCTGAAGACGAACGCCAGGCTAGTCTCGGAGATGGCTAGAGAGCGCGAGGAACCCCCGCTGCTGGTGGTCAGCACCCTCCTCGTGCCTGGATACGTAGACGAGGAGGAGGTCAGGAGGATAGCGGAGTTCCTAGCCTCGGTCGACAGCAGGATACCTTACGTGCTCCTAGCCTTCCACCCGGACAACATACTGAGGGACCTACCCCCGACGAGCAGGGGGCACGCCGAGGCGGCCAAGAGGGAGGCTTTGAGAGCCGGCCTCGAGGAGGTCTACATAGGTAACGTGTGGCTCCTGGGAGACTACTACTGAGTTCCGAAGGCTTTGCGGGCTCTACCCCTGCCGCTTAGCCCTCCTCGATGCCTCCTTGACCACCTCCTCGATGGAGGCTGAGGGATCCAGTGCGACCCTGAAGAAGAGACCCGTCCGACCGACTTCGTCCCTCCTGGACAGCACTTCTACCCTCTCCCTAACCGTATCTATGCTGATCCCCAGGAGCCTAGCTACGTAGTGCTCGTAGCCAACAACCGGGGCCTCCCTATGACCCCTCTCCGTGGGGACTACTAGCACCAGGGACTTGTTTACCCCCGGTGCCCTGATCCCTCTAGACAACTCCTCGTAGGACACCTGGCCCCCGAACTTGTAGAACTCGAGCTCGCCGGGGCTGAAGTCCTCTAGAGGGAGAGATACCGCGACCCTCCCGCTCGGTTCCAGCTCGTAAAGGGCCTTGAGCGCCGACTTCGGCGTCGCTCTCACGACGAGCTTTCTGTAGATCCTCATCCCTCCCCTCTCGAGACACGCCTCGACTACCGCGGGAGCCGCAACGTAGGGTATAACCACGTCGACATCGCTCTCGCGGACTACGTCACCCCTAGCCACCGAGCCGTGCGCTATCGGGCTGTAACCGCATCGTATTAACACCTCCATCAGCTCCTTAGCGACGGACCTGAGCCTCTCTAGGAGTCTCCACTGCTCGCTATCGTATACCACCTCCCTAAACTCCGGTGCTCTCGCTACTTTGTGCCTGGGGACTTTGTAGGACACTCCGCTTACCCCGAGTAGCTACCGGCTACTCCTGGTCCACCGAAGGATAAGAGGATCCCGGCTTAACGGTGGGAGGCTCGACTCCGCGTATCCCCAGAATCTTCGGACTCCTGCTAGACTCGGTCGGTGTGAGCGATCACCGCTCTCCGGAGGTCCTCGGGGCTGTCGATGTCCAGCACTACCCCCGGGTCGTCTACGTCGAGGTAGGTCACGCTCTCGCCGTGCCTAGCTATCAACCCCTTGAGGCCCCTCTCCTCCTCCCTGACGTTCGCAGCCTCTCTAACCAAGCCCCCGGTCAGCAGGATCGGGTGCCCGCCCCTACCGCAGTACCTCGGGATCAGCAAGCGATCACTCCCGAGCAGCTCCAGCGCCGCACTCACCAAGCGCTTCAGGGTAGACACCTTCACGAAGGGGACGTCTGACGGGTGTATAGCCGTTAGCTGGGAGTACTTGTAGACTCTCCTAGCGCCGGCAACGACGGACGTCGACATCCCCAAGCGGTAGCCGGGGTTGTAGACGAACTTGACGTCGAGATCCGAGAGGGCCTCGATCACCCTGCCGTATTCGAACCCCACTACGACCACCACCTCGTCGAAGACCCCGGCGTCGAGGAACTTCCTCGCGACTATCCTGACCATGCTATCCTCTCCTAGCTCAGCGTCCCGGATCCTGAAGAGCAGCTTGTTCTCCCCGAACCTCCTGGACTCCCCAGCTGCTAGCAGTACCGCAGTCCTCATAGACGCGATCCGCTCGGCAGCCTCCTCTCGAGGACCCTCGATACGGCCCTCACGACCCTGGGGTAGGTGCCGCAGCGACACAGGTTCCCCTCGATCGCCTTGACTATGTGGTCTCCGGAAACTCTCAAGGGACCTCCGGACGCCCTCTTGACGAGGGCGTAGGAGGTCAAGAGCATGCCTGGAGTGCAGTAGCCGCACTGAATGGCGAAGTTCTTGCTGAACTCTTCGAAGAGCTCTTCGAAGAGCTCGTCTCCGTAGAGCCCCTCTACGGTCACGATCTCGCGCCCTTCGACCTGTACCGTCAAGAGCAGGCAGGAGACCACAGGCCTCCCGTCTAGTAGTACCGAGCAAGCTCCGCACTCCCCCCTCTCGCAGCCCCTCTTCACGCTCTTCACGCCCAGCCTAAGCCTCAGGGTGTCCAGGAGTGTTTCGCTCGACTCGACGTCCACCTCGACTCGGTGCCCGTTTAGGGTAAACGCTACCCGCATCACTTAACACCCAGCGCCTCGGTTAAAGCGTCCAGTGCGAGTCTGTAGCTCATCTCCCTCCTGTACCAGGCCGTCGACCTCACGTCGTCTATAGGCGATATCTCGTCCACGACTGTCCGGGCAACCTTCTCTAGAAGGTCCCGGCTCACCTCCCTGCCCCTGAGCGCCTCCTCGGTCCTGTAGGCTCTCACCGGGGTCGGAGCGACGGAATTGAGCGCTATCCTCACGTCCTCGATGACACCGTCACGGACCCTCGCGAGAGCCGCCACCGCGACGACCGATAGAGTGAAGCCGCCCCTCCTCCCGAGCTTGATGTAGCCCCAGCCGGTCCACTCAGACTTCCTAACGATTATATCCTTGAGTACCTCCGTCGGGCTCAGAGCGGTTCTCCTGTAGCCCGTGAAGAACTTCGTGATCGGCACCGTTCTGAGACCCCCGCGACCGGCGATGACGAGTTCGGCTTCGTAGGCGAGGAGCGGGGGCGCTGTGTCAGCAGCGGGGGAGGCGTTGCACAGGTTCCCGCCTATTGTGGCCATATTCCTTATCTGCCAAGAGGCCATAGACTCTACGGCGGCCCGCAGGAGGGGGAGGTTCTCGGAGATGATGGGCGACTCCAGCAGCTCCTGGAGCTTCGTAGCGGCCCCTATCCTAACGACTTCGCCCAGGTCCTCTACTCCGCGTAGCTCGGCTATCGAGTTCACGTCCACGAGAGCCCGGGCCTTCGCCCTGGAGGTCTTCATGTCCACTAGAAGATCGGTCCCCCCAGCGATGACTTTAGACCCCTCGACCTCTTCGAGAAGTCTGACGGCTTCCTCGAGGGTCTTGGGGCGGTAGTACTCGATCCTCGGGAGCTTGTAGTACATGCCTAACCCCCGCTTATCTGCTTTATCACGGAGTACACCCTCTCGGGCGTCAGGGGCAGCTCCGTGATCCTCGCGCCCAGAGCGTGGCTCAGAGCGTTCGCTACGGCTGCGGGCATCGGTATAAAGGCCATCTCGCCGACCCCCTTAGCTCCGAAGGGACCGAACTCCCACAGGTCCTCAACGAATATCGGATCCCTGATCACCGGGACTTCGTGTGACGTGGGGATTACGTAGTCCGTCAGGTTATCGTTAACTATCCTCCCCTCGGGGGAGAAGACCAGCCTCTCCATCAGTGCGTAGCCGATGCCCTGCAGCACCGCACCCTCGACCTGAGTCTTGACGGCCTCCGGATTGATCACCCTCCCTATAGCGAGAGCCGGGTGCACCTCTAGCACCCTGACCCCACCCGTGCATGTGTCCACCTCGACCTCTGCGATAACGGCGATGAAGCTGAACGCTGGATAAGCGAACCCCTGACCAACATCATCGTTGAAAGCCCCCTTGGGGAGGAAGAAGTAGCCCGTAGCCGAGAGGTCGACCCCCTTGGTGTACGCTAAAGCGACGAGCTCCTCCCAGCTCATCCTGACCTCGCCGTCCACCACGACCTGCCCGCCGGACATCCTGATCCTTTCCCGCTCGACGTTGTAGTACTCCGAGAGGAAGCTCTCCAGTCTGCTCCTAATCCTGCCGGCCGCCACGACTATCCCTATAGCGCCCACGCTCGTGCCTCTCGAGGCGTGGGTAGCTCCCGAGTCCGGAGCGTCGGTAGTGCCGAAGACCACTCTGATCTTGTCGGCCGGGCAGCCGAGGATCTCCGCTACGAGCTGCCTGTGCGACGAGGAGGGAGACCCCTGCCCCATCTCGACTATCCCCGTGTAGACGCTGACGGACCCGTCGCGGGCTACGTGTATGTAGGCGTTCGACCAGTCCGGGACGCCCCTGCTGGTGCTGTTGCCGTGCCAGGCAACGGCCGCTCCTATGCCCCTCCTGAAGCGACCAGTCCTCGACCGCTCGTACTCCTGCCTCTTAGTCCTCCAGCTGCTGGCCGCGGCCAGCCTCCTCAGGGCCTCGTGGACGCCTACCGACGACTCCAGCACCTGACCCGTCAGCGTCTCGCTTCCGGGCCTCAGCATATTCGCTAGCCTGAACTCCACCGGGTCCATGCCCAGCTTCTCCGCGAGCCGGTCCATCTGGGACTCGACCGCGAAGTGTATGGGTGGGTTTCCGAAGCCGCGGAACGACCCCTGGGGGACCTTGTTGGTGTAGACGCAGTAGCCGTCTACCTTAGCGTTCGGCACGTAGTAGGGACCGGAGGAGTGCATGGTGGCTCTCCACAGTATGAAGGGGCCCCTGTTAGCGTAGGCTCCAGTGTCGTGTATTATCGTGACCTCGATGGCGGTGAGCTTCCCATCTCGTGACGCGCCGGACTTGTACCTTATCACTGCGGCCTCCCGCTTCGGGTGGGTCTGTATGGAATCCTCCCTCGTGTAGTATAGGAAGACGGGCTTCCTGAGGTGGTACGCCGCGAGAGCTGCTCTAGCGGCGACCAGGGGCCCCTCGTCGTCTTTACCACCGAACCCTCCACCGATGTAAGGGGCCACTATCTTGACGTAGCTGGCCGGAGTACCGAGGACTCTCGACACTATTCTCTGGCCCAGGTGCGGGTACTGTATCGTGGCCAACACGGTGATCCTATTCTCGAGATCCGGGATCGCGAGAGCGGCCTCGGGCTCGAGGTACGCGTGCTCCTGGTGGTGAGTCCTGTAGGTGTTCTCCACTAAAACGTCGGCCTTGCTGAACCCCTCCTCTACGTCGCCCTTCCTCACTCTGGTCCTGAACGCTATGTTGCTCCCCAGAGAGTCGTGGACGAGCACGTCCCGCCTCTCCATGGCCTCCAGGGGGTCCAAGAGCGCCGGGAGGGGCTCGATGTCGAGCTCTACGAGCTCCACCGCTTCGTTCACCGCATCGGGATTTCTCCCGACCACTATGGCTACGGGCTCGCCGCAGTACCTCACCTTCCCCTCGGCCAGGAGGGGCTGGTCCGGTATCGCGTAGCCCACCTGGTTCTCGCCGGGAACGTCCCGATAGGTGAGGACGCGGGCGACTCCGGGGACTCCCAACGCTCGGGAGTAGTCTATCGCTCTTAGCCTAGCGTGAGGTACTTTGGCTAGGACGAGCCTAGCGACGAGATACCCCTCCTCGAAGAAGTCCTCGACGAACCTCGCTCTCCCCAGGGCTTTCTCTATGGAGTCCGCTCTCTCGACGCTCTTGCCGACGACGAGCAGGGACTCAGCCTCAAGCCACCTCTTCACAATAGATCTCGGATCTTCGACCACCACCTCTTCCCGAGGGTTGGTGAAACGTGCCCATAAATACTTAATCACATGCCATGGTTTCCGACAACGCTATCGTACGCCCCGGCATGCGCGACGGCGCTCCACACGTTAAGCACGACCCGCGGAATGTTAGATCCCCTTTCTATGAATGGTGGAAAAGCTCGCGAACTCTATGGGTGGAAGCAGCTACCGAACTCCGCAACCTTCCCTGTTTCGGAGCGCGATCAGCGGGAACTTTTATACCTCACATGCTCGTCTACGCTGGTGCCGATTCCGTGTACGTACGGGAGCCGACCTACGAGGTAAGCTACATGTTCAAGAGGATCCTAGTTCCAGTCGACGGCTCGTCACATAGCATCAAGGCCTTGAGCATCGCCGCCGACTTCGCTAAGAGGTACGGCTCCACGGTGACAGTGCTCGTGGTGGACGACGGTACACTAGGACCCGTGGAGAGAGTGGCCGAGACCATAGCGTCGATCTCCAGAAGAACGGGAGCAGACATGAAAACCAAGGTCGTCAGGCTCGATCCCAACACCTCGGTGGCCACGACCATAGTCGAGGAGGTGTTGAAGGGGGGCTACGACCTCATAGTGATATCGGCCAGGGGTAGGAGCGTGAACCCGGACCTGATCATAGGCTCAGTCGCGCTATCCGTGATCGTGAACGTACCCGTTTCGGTTTTCGTTGTCAGGTAGAGGCTTCAGTTGCCGAGCGACGCACCGGTCTCGAGCGCGGATCTCGGTGATTAGGCCAGTAGCGAACTCCCGAGCCTATGAGGCATGTACCCGGGAGCGGTAGCCAGATATGCTAGAGTTCGCACCTCCTCTTTAGGTGAGCGAGACTGAGGCTACGTTCGGGGTACCTACTGTACATGGCGGGGAGTGGAAGAGGGGTTCTCGATCTCGTGAGGAGCCTCTCTACGTGTAGAGAGGGGGGCGAGGCCGTCTTCATAACGAAGCCCTCCGTAGTACCTGTCCGACTACACTGCGGGAGAGTCCTCCGCTTAACCGTCCCCCCGTCATCGATCGCCGTGAGCCCAGAGGTGCCGGACTCCTGCCACACGGGGCGAGCGGACTACCAGGTCGCCGAGGAGGTGTGGGTAGACGGGAAGAGAATCCCCGAGACTGGGGACGTAGCCAGGCGGGGAGCTGGATGCCTGTTGGTGGAGTCCCTCGAGGGAGTCTTCGGTAGCCTGGGCGAGAGCGGCAAGTGCTACGTGTCGTGCGGGGGCAGCACCCGCGAGCTCGTGGAGAGCCTCCTAAACCCTCTGGTGTGCGACCTGAGCACGTTGAGCGACGTTGACAGGGTGGAGGCCGAGGGATCCATAAGCACCCTCTGGCCCAGCCACCCGGTGCTCTACGGCCTCACGCCGGGCAGTCGGGTCCGCCTGGCGATCGCGGACGTAGGCAGGACAGTCCTGGGCTACTACGCGAAGCCCCTGGCCTACCTGGACGGGCTCCCCCTCCTCTACGAGGTCCCATATTCAAGCTCGGTACTGTTCTCGGGCTACAGTACCGAGCTGCTGGAAATAGCGGTCCGGGCGGTCCTCTACGCGTGCTAGAGTATGATAGCCTCGGATCCTATGAGCTGCCCGGGTATATTCCTGTTGAAAACGGCTATGACGACACCGCTCTTTCCAGACCCGTGGACCCTGACCACCTTCCCCAAGTACGCGTTTCCGTGGTCGTCGGTTACCCTCACTCTGCGGCCTACGAGAGAGTGCGGGTTCGCATCCCCCATCACCTTTACGTAGACCTGGTTGACGTACTGCCTCCCGGAGCCTCTCCTATACCCCAATACTATCCCTACGATCTTCGGCTCGGCAGGCTCGCCCACTCTGTCACACCTTTAGAAGTGAAGGGAGGGGAGGAAATAAGAGTTCCGCGGTGATGCTAGGTCTTCACTCCATCGCCGAGGACCGATCGCGATGAGTGTAGCCATCGCCTGGGCGAGGGTGGCGAGCGCGGAGGGCAAAGGCTTTATCAGTCTAGGATACCCTTTTAAGCTATTCAGCGACCTACTCGGGGCACAGCCATTGAGCGTCTCGAGGGCTAAGACCCAGGACGTGCCTGGTTACCTCTACTACACTTCTCTAACGGGGCGGAGGCCCGCTGTCGTAGTGCTTCACGCTTTCAACCAGAAGCCCGAGGACGTGGAGCGCTACTCGAGGGAGCTAGCCTCCTTGGGCATGGTCTCCCTAGCTCCGCGGTACACCGACGCCAGCGACGGGATCGGCGTCGCCGTAAGGGCCCTGAGGAAGCTCAAGTCCATGAGCGGGGTCGACCCGGAGAGGGTGGGGCTCCTCGGGGTCTCGCTGGGCGGAACCGTGGCTCTACTCGCGTCGACACAGGAGAGGGTCAGGTTCGTCGTGAGCGTGGGCGGATGGGTAGACCTAGCGGACCTCTACCGCTTCCTCTCGAGGTTTCCCCAGGGGAGCCCGCAGAAGTACATCGCGGACCTGGTCAGGTCGACCCTCGGAGAGCCCGAGGAGAATAGGGAGCTCTACGAACTGTCCAGCCCGGTAACATACTCGGACAGGATCTCGGGGAGCGTTCTCCTGATCCACGGCACGGAAGACTCGATGGTGCCCGCGTCCCAGTCGGAGGCCCTGTACAGAAAGCTCAAGGAGCTGGGGCGCGACGTGGAGTACCATCCCGTGGAGGGCGGGACCCATCTGCTAGCGGGGAGGGAGAGCGTAGTCGTGGACCTGGTGTTGAGGTTCTTAAGAGCGAGGAACGTTTTGTGATCAAGCTAGACCCCGAGGATCCAGGTTAGCATAGGCTAATACAGAGGGTTTTAAGCGTCTCCTCCACTAGGAGCCTGGGTAACAACGTGAAGCTTCAGCCCGTTCAAGCGGTATTGGTAGTGCTGATAGTGGTAGCCGGCATCGTTGGCTACTTCGCTGGTCAGACGACCGTCGCGCCGGAGACCGTCACCATAGTCCAACCCGGGACCACCGTTACGCGGTTCGTCACCACGACCATCATCACGACCGTGGTCCAGACCCCAACGCCGACCCCCACTCCCACCGAAACGCCCCCGGCCTACTTGGGTACAGTGAAGGTCGGGGCTCTCCTGCCTCTCAACCTGCCCATAGGAACCATGATGCTAGGAGCTATAGAGATGGCGATAGACGAGGTCAACTCTGCTGGAGGAGTCCTGGGCTACAAGGTCGAGCTGGTCTACTACGATACCCAGTGGAGCGGGGACAAGGCCGCGGAGGGCTATAGGAAGCTGGCCGAGGAGGGGGTAAAGGTAGTCTTCGGAGTCTTCGGATCCCACGAGGCCCTAGCGCTCCTGGATCTCCTCCCACTCTACGGCGTCCCAGTTATAGCTTCCGGCGCGGTCAGCGACGTCATCGACCAGAGGGTGCTGGAGAGGTACGATGACTACAGGTACTGGTTCAGAGCGTACGTCAACGCGACCTCCCAGGCGGCGGCTACGTGGGACCTCCTCGCGTACCTCTCCAGGAGGTTCGGCTGGACCAAGCTCGCGTGGATATACGAGGACCTGCCGTGGGTCATCCCGCACGCTCTCTACGGGCAGGTCAGGTCGGCGCAGGAGGGCATAGAGGTCGTGGCGTCCATCGGAGTGCCCCCCGACATAACCTCGTTCACCGACGTCTTCGCTAGAGTGATGGCGTCCGGCGCTCAGTACATCGTTTGGCAGTTCTCCGGCACTGAGGACTACGTCTTCGCTAGGGACTACTTCCTGGGTCAAGTCCCCCTGCTAGCTGCGGGAGGCGGTACCTACGCTATGCTCGACGTGTTCTATAACCAGACGATGGGCGCTGCGGAGGGTCTGATATGCATCGCGTGGGGGTTCCCCGCTCCGATTACGCCGAAAACCATGGAGTTCTACGAGAAGTACAAGAGCGCTGTTGGCATTGAGCCGCTGTTCACCACGTGGTACGCCTACGACTCGGTCCACATATGGGCCGAGGCCGTTAGGAGAGCGGGGACTTTCGAGGCGGACGCTGTGATCAAGGTACTGGAGACGTCGACGTTCGTGGGAGCGGCGGGAGTATACGAGTTCACCAGGAGCCACACGGCCAGGCTGGCTCCGGAAAGGATATACCCAATATTCTTCCAGTGGCAGGGAGGAAGGAGGGTGGTCGTCTGGCCGTTCAGGGTAGTTGAGCACGGCACGAGGCTCCTGCTCCCGAGGCCCGCAGACGGAGCCAGGACCTTCGTGGAGATACCCTGGCCCTAGCGCGAGGAGTGAACCGAGTTGGAGGAGCTCAGGTACGTACTCGTTTTTGGTCTCTTCCACTCCGTAACCTACATGGTTTTCTCCCTCGGGTTTTCGCTGGTCTTCGGCGTCGCTCGGCTACCCAATCTCTCGTATGGAGCGCTCTACGTCCTCACCGGCTACCTCGTCTACGTCCTCGCCAACCAGCTAGGCGTGCCCTTCTACGCGGCGGTGTCCGCATCGCTCCTGGCGACGGCCGCGGTCAGCCTCGCGGTGGGGGAGATAGCTATCAGACCTGTCCTCAGGTTCCCGGTCAGCGTATTCGTAACCACGATGGCGATAGCGTACATACTCGAGGAGTTCTTCAGGATGCAGATGGGGCTCAAACCGGTTACCCTCCCGTACTATCCCGGGACGACTACACTGTTCGGCATTCCCGTCAGCAATCACTGGCTACTCGTCACTGGGGTCTGCCTGCTGATGCTCTTGGCTCTGCTCGCTTTTCTGTTCAAGACGAACACGGGGAAAGCCGTTAGGGCCGTAGCGGAGAGCTGGGAGGAATCCATGAGGCTCGGCATCAACCCTCTGAGGGTCCTAAGAGCAGCTCTCCTGGTATCCGGGCTCTACGCGGCCCTCACGAGCATTCTCCTGACGCCTCTCAAGGCCCTAACGCCGTCAGCTGGATGGGTTCCCCTGTTCGCGGCCTTCGCGATAGTCGTCATGGGGGGTCTCGGCAACGTTCTCGGAACAGTCGTTGCGTCGCTCGCCTACGGCTTCGCCGAGCAGCTGGTCGTCTACACTCTGGGCGGAGGTATAGCCAGAGTGGTCCCCCTCGTTCTAATAGTCCTGGTACTAGTCCTCAGGCCTCACGGGTTCTTCGGCAGGGGGGAGTGAGGTGGCGTTCGCTAAACCGGCTAGGTTGAAGAAGGTGAAGAGGCTGCTACCGGCCCTCGTAGCGGTGGCAGTCTATGCCGCGCTGCCCGCGCTCGGTCTGAGGGGCTACTGGCTCGACGTCCTGACCAGGGCGAACATATTCTTGCTGATAACCCTCTCTCTGGATCTGTACTCGGGGACGACCCTCTACCTCAACCTCGGGATACCGTTCACCGTGGGGACGGCAGCGTACGCTCTAGCTATCCTGAACGGGTTCTACGGCGTCCCGGTGGAGTACGGGATCCTCCCAGCGGTCCTGGTATCCGTCGCTCTCAGCTTCGCGATCTTCCTGCCCAGCCTGAGGGTGAGGGGGGCCTACTTCTCGATACTGTCGCTGCTCCTTCCGATAATCGCGGCCGGGCTCGTAACGTCGCAGCCCATTTCTCTGTACCTAGGCGGAGAGGGGGGAATCTCCTTCTCCCCGCTGCTCTTCTCGTACGCTAGAACTCTTCCGCTGAGGGAGAGGGTCCCGTTTCTGCAGTCGTCCCACTTCTATATATCAGTCGCGGCGGCCGCGCTGGCTCTAGCGATCGCCTACAAGGTGGCCTACTCGGACTTCGGCTTCATGATGAGGTCCATAGGTCAGGACGAGCTCCTAGCCGAGGCGTCCGGGATAGACACCCTCAGGGTCAAGCTGCTGGGATTCATAGTCTCCTCCTCTCTCGCAGCGTTCGCCGGTGCCCTGTACGCTGCGATGAGGCCTCCCGTAACCTCCGAGGTATTCATCCCAGCGAATACTCTGGTCCCGCCGCTGACCGCGATGATCCTGGGTGGCATGGGGACCATCCTGGGACCGGTCGCGGCCAACTACCTCACGCTGATAGTCTACGAGGCCTTGTGGGACGTCCTAGGGAGGTGGAGGAGCGTGCTCTACATGGCTCTCCTCATACTTCTGGTTCTGCTGAAGCCGCAGGGAGTGATATACCACTCTTACTTGAAGATGAAGCGCTCGATCCTCTTCAGGATTAGCGGAGCGCGCGGAGGGTGAGGGAGCGTGAAGAGCGTCCTGGTCTGCGACGGAGTCACCAAGAGGTTCGGCGGGCTCGTGGCTCTCGACAGAGTGTCCGTCGAGATCCACGAGGGAGAGATTCTGGGTCTGATAGGCCCCAACGGGTCCGGGAAGACCACTCTCATAAACGTGATCAGCGGGGTGCTCCTTCCGGACGAGGGCAGAGTGATCTTCGAGGGCAGAGACATCACCAAGCTCAAGCCGCACGAGAGAGTAGCTCTGGGGATATCCAGGACGTTTCAGGGGATAAGGGTCTTCCCCTACCTCCCGGTTTACTACAACGTAGAGCTGTCGGCCCGGTCCGTGTTCAAGGACGCTAAGCTCGCGAGGGCCAGGACCACCTGGGCGCTGACCGTCGCGAGACTCCTAGGAGAGGCTGGGGAGCTACCTGTAAACCTGACCCCCTACAAGCTAAAGATGGTAGAGCTCGCGAGGGCCCTCGTGACGAACCCGCGGCTTGTGCTCATGGACGAGCCGTTCGCAGGGCTCTCGCCGGAGGAGATAGGCGAGGTCAGCGAGATCGTGAGGAAGCTGAACGAGAGCGGGATAGCGTTCATCGTGGTGGAGCACAAGCTGAGGTACCTGATGAAGCTCGCTGAGAGGGTGGTGGTGCTCAACGAGGGCAAGAAGATCTTCGAGGG